>JBBQRV010000062.1:0-15525 GCA_038214475.1 Propionibacteriales bacterium
CCTGTCGCAGATGTACATCGGCGGGTGTACATCTGCGACAGGTCAGCGGGTGGGTACCGCCAGGGCGGACCGCTCCACCTCGAGCAGCGACTCGGTGTGCCGGGCGGCCACGAACGCCGCGTGCCCGCCACGGAAGCCGAAGAGCCGCTTGGTCCAGACCAGGTAGACCACCGCCGCCAGGTTGATCAGCAGGGCTGCCGCCTTGAGCCAGGTGCCCGCGTGGACCAGCTCGTAGACCTCCAGCGGGACGAACAGGCTGGTGCCGACCACGGCGACGTACTCGCCCCAGCGGCGCATCAGCCACAGCCCGACCCCCTCGACGAGCTCCAGCACGCCGTACCCGAGGATGCCCACCGCCACCAGCAGCAGGGTGCTGTGCTGGAGGGTGAGGGCGTGCTCGATCAGCTTCACCGGCCCGGTGTCCTCCAGGTCGACGCCGAGCCGGGAGGCGGCGGGCTCGAGCAACGGGAGGTACTGGGCGAAGACCCGGCTGAGCGCGCCCCGTGCGCCGTCGAAGCGGTAGACGCCGTACGCCAGGGCCACCAGCAGCAGCCCCCGGCCGAGCCTCTCGACGGCGAGGAAACGCAGGATGGCGGCGTCCTTGAGCGCGTTGCCGCGCAGCACCAGCGGTGCGTCCTCGGCCGGGCCCCGGCCGTGCGGCGGCCCTGCGACGTACGTCGCGCAGCGCAGGCAGCGCCACGCCTCGCCGGCCGGCGTCCGCACGTGCAGCCGCTCGGACAGCTCGTCCTCGTCGGGCCGGTAGGTGATGTGCCCGTGCAGGCCGCACGAGCGCAGGTTCCAGTCGAACTGCCGAAACGGCGTCAGTCTCACCCGTGCAGGCTACGGCGCACCCCGCTCGCTGACCTGTCGCAGATGTACAGGTCGGCATGTACATCTGCGACGGGTCAGCGCCGAGCGGGTGTACATCTGCGACAGGTCAGCGGGTGAAGACCGCGGTGGTGCGAGCGGGGACCGACACCGAGTCCGGGGCGGCGGACGAACCCTGCACCACCGGGTCGGCACCGCCCGCCTGCACCGGGTGCAGGCTCCAGCCGGCGCCGGTCGCCGCCACCGTGGCAGCGTCGGGCGTGGCGTTGAAGACCACCAGGACCCCGTTGCGGGCCGGGTCGGCGTCGGGGCCGACCGTGTCGTCGATGAGCATCGCGATCACCCCGGGCTCCGCGTCGAGGAACGACACCTTGGCCTGGATCGCGGCGGCCGAGCCGAGCCGGAACAGCGGCGACGACATCCGGATCCGCAGCAGGTCCTGGGCCGCGGCCGTCGCAGCGGCCATGTCGGCCGGCCCCGGCTTCAGCGCCGGGTCGGCCAGCAGCGGACGCATGAAGTCCCACTTCGCCGCGTTGTCGGCCTGCAGCGGCAGCCCGGAGCCGAACGTGTTGTCCTGCCCGGTCCAGTCGACCCGGTTGAACCAGTCGCCGGAGTCGAAGGAGTTGCGGTCCAGCGACTTCGACCGGAGCAGGTCGGTGCCGGCGTGCCAGAAGACCACGCCCTGCGAGAGCGCCACCGTCGAGAGCGCGAGCGTGTTCATCCGGACCCGGTCGGCCATCGAGGTGTCGGCGGGCAGCTTGTAGGCCAGCGTGTCGAAGAGCGTCTCGTTGTCGTGGGCATCGACGTAGGTCACGGTCTCGCTCGGGTCGGCGGCGTACCCGGCCGGCTGCCCGTTGTAGTCGACGTCCCGGCCGGCGACGGTGTCGCCCATCGAGTCGCGGAACGAGAAGTCGGCCAGGTTGCCGGCCAGCCCGAGCTTGATCAGGTCCTCCGCGTGCAGCAGCCGCGCGGCCTGCTCCGCCGGGGTGCCGTTCGCGGTGCTCGCGTTGGGGTCGGTGTAGAGCCCGGTGCCGAAGCCCTGGATGCCGGGATCGGAGTCGAACGGCCCACCCCCGCGTACGGCGTCGCGCAACCGGTCGGAGAACGTGCCGATCCCCGTGCCGGCCATGTTGGCCTGGGTGGCCTGCACGAACTGGGCGTCGTTGGCGACCTCGCCGAAGTTCCAGCCCTCCCCGTAGAGGTAGATCGCCTTGCCGTCGACGCCGTCACGACGCAGTGTCAGCGCATCGAGGGCGGCCCGCAGGTGCAGCAGGTTCGCCTTGGGGTGGTGGCCCATCAGGTCGAACCGGAAGCCGTTGACCTTGTAGTCACGGGCCCAGGTCACCACCGAGTCGATGAGCAGCTTCTCCATCATCGCGTGCTCCGACGCGGTGTTGGCGCAGCAGGTGGAGTTCTCCACCGTGCCGTTCGCCGACAGCCGGTGGTAGTAGCCGGGGACCACCTTGTCGAGCACCGAGAGCGGCGCCTGGCCGGAAGCGGTGGTGTGGTTGTAGACCACGTCCATCACCACCTGCAGCCCGGCACCGTTGAGGCCCTGGACCATCCGCCGGAACTCGACCGTGCGGGCCGTCCCGTCGGGGTTGGTGGCGTAGGAGCCCTCCGGCGTCGTGTAGTGCAACGGGTCGTAGCCCCAGTTGAAGCCGTCGGCGGCCTGCACCGCGCCCACACAGGCCTGCTGGGCCTCGCCCGCCGGGTCGGCCGCGGTGAGCGCCGGCAGGTCGCAGGCGGGTGTCGCCTGGTCGGCCCACTTCTCGGGGATCGTCGCGATGTCGAAGGCCGGCAGCAGGTGCACGGTGTTGAGCCCGGCGTCGGCCAGCTCACGCAGGTGGGTCATGCCCGCCGCCGCGGGATGCGTGAACGCCAGGTAGGTGCCGCGCTCGGCAGCCGGCACGGTGTCGTCGCCGATCGAGAAGTCGCGGATGTGCAGCTCGTAGATGTTGCGGTCCTCGGGCTGGGCGATCCGGGGCGCGCGCAGTCCCGACCAGCCGGCCGGAGCCAGCGACCGGTCCGACAGGTCGGCCATCACCGAGCGCTGCGAGTCGGCCGTCAGCGCCACGGAGTAGGGGTCGGTGACCTCGTTGGTGACCACGGTGCCCGTCTCGGGCGCGTAGACGGTCACCGCGTAGCGGTACGTCGCGCCCCGCCAGGAGCGCGGCCCCGACACCGTCCAGGTGCCGTCGGACGCACGTCCCATCGCCACCGTGCGGCTCGAGGCGCCGGTGCCGACCTCGAGCGCGACCTGCTGGGCGGTGGGCGCCCACAGCGCCAGGCTCGGTCGGTCGCCGCGCCAGGTCACTCCCAGGTCGCGCCGGGTGGCGCGGGCGTAGAGGTCGTCGAGCACGCCGGGCACCTGTACCCCGGTTGCCGCCTTGAGCCGGCCCAGGCCGTCGAAGGCCGCCACCGCCAGCTGGCCCTTGAGCAGGTCGGGTGCGGCCCGCACGGCGTCGCGCGACAGCCGCAGCGCGTCGTACGACGCCAGGTGCGGGAACTTGGCGCGCAGCCCGGGCGAGAGACCGGCCGGGTCGCGCGTCAGCGGGTACGACGAGCCGCCGGTGATCGCCTCGGCGTCGATCTCCATGCCGCCCTGCGGGGCGCCGTAGAGCCGATAGGTCCAGCCCGGACCCGCGCCGGCCGGGAGGTCGATCGCGATCGTGTCGCGGTCGAGCCAGTGCGACGCCTGCGTGGTGAGATCGGGCGCGGTGGCTCCTCCTCCGCCGCCGGTGGTCGGGAACGTGGTGACCGACACCAGGGGCGCGGTCTGGCCCGGCGCCGACGGGTCGGGCGGCGTGAACGAGAACTCCACGCCCTCATTCTCACCCACCGTCCAGGAGACGTTGGCGCCGTCGGAGACCCCGTTCTCGCCCCAGTTGCCGGCGTTCCAGTCGAAGTCCTGGGCCACCTTCGACTCGTAGGCGCCGGGCGGGATCTGGTCGGTCCGGAAGGTCCAGACGTTGTCGCCGTCGGGGTCCTGCAGCCAGGAGCGCATGCAGGAGGGGTCCCAGTCGCCCGGGCAGCCGAGCTCGCTCTGGAAGCTGCCCGGCGCGACGTAGAGGTGCGGGGTGTCGATGCTGTTGGTGACCCAGTGCGTGGCGTGGCTGTACCAGAACGTGATCGGTCCGCCGTCGGCCGCGAGCCCGATGTTGTCCCCACCCTGGACGGCACCGGCACCGTAGTTCTCGTCCCAGCTGTCGTTGATCGCGGCCTTGTAGGCGTAGTCACCGGCCGGGATGGTCTCGCTGCCGGTGAACGTCTTGGTCCAGACCTGGCCCTTGGGGTCGAGCGCCAGCTCGACGGCCGGGCAGGCGGGCTGCCAGTCTCCGGTGCAGCCCACGGCGGCGTTGAAGCTGCCCGGCACCGACACCGAGTCCGGCTGGGTGACCGGGCCGCCGCCGGTGTCGCCGTCGGTCGCGGGGGTGCCCACGAACGCATAGGTCTGCGCCGCGCCCAGGTCGCCGTCGGCGTCCTTGGCGACGGTGCGGTACTCCACCATCGTCCCGGTCGGGAGGTCGCGCACGTCGTGGAACACCCGGTACGGCGCGTTGTCGTCGGTGCCGAGCGGCTGCCAGTCGGTGCTGCCCACCGGCCGCCAGGCGACCGTCACCTGGGTGAAGTCGTCGCCGGGCACGTTGACCGCGACCTCGGTCCGGCCGCCGACCACGGCGCCCCCGGTCGGGCTGGCGAACGTCGGCATCGGCACCGCACGGTCACGCGGGATCGGGCGGTTGGCCTCCCACACCATCGCCGAGAGCGGGGGCACCGTCACGGTGACCCGGCCCTCGCCGTCGCTGCGGACCCGGTCGGCGGCGGTGCCGCCGGTCGGCCACAAGCGCCGGTAGTTGGTGCGCGCGGCGAAGGTGTCGAAGCTGGCCGTCTTGGCGGTGGTGGCGTTGTTGACCGCCACGACGTACTCCCGCTTCTGGCGGGCGTCGACCCGGCTGAAGGCGTAGATCCCGGCGTTGTTGCTCGCGTAGCGGTGGATCTGCGCCCCGTCGGCCAGCGCGGGGTTGTCCCGGCGCAGCCGGGCCAGCGCGGCCATCTCGCGATAGAGCGGCCGGTCGGTGCGGAAGTTGCTCTGCGCCGTGGTGTCGTCGCTGCCGATCAGGTCGAAGCTGTTGTAGAGGTCGACCTGGCTGGGGAACATGTCCTCGCGGGCCCGCTGGTCGCCTGCGCCGCCGGGAACGCCGGACGGGGCGGAGAAGCCCTGCTCGTCGCCGTAGTAGACCACCGGCTGGCCCCGGGTGAGGTACATCAGGCTGTGCGCCAGCTCGTCGCGGGCCAGCAGCTGCTGGTCGGTCCAGCCCTGGTCGTTCTGGCGCAGGAAGCTGCCGATCCGGCCCATGTCGTGGTTCCCGAGGAAGGTCGGCAGCTGATAGGCGTTGCTGTCGGTGTCGGTGTACCAGTCGTCGGAGGCGAAGAAGTCCCGCAGGCCGGTGGTCCCGCCGCCCTTGGCGAAGCCGGTGGCGCTGTTCTGGAAGCCGAAGTCGACGGTGGCCTGCAGCTTGCCCTCGGTCGTGTACTGGGACATGAAGGCCGGGTTGGCGTCGTAGACCTCGCCGAACATGAAGAAGTCCTTGTTGCCGCGGTCGGCGGCGTACTGCGTGAGCGCCGGCGAGAACTGCTGCCAGAACTCGGTGTTGACGTGCTTGACCGTGTCGATGCGGAAGCCGTCGATGCCGACCTCGTCGACCCACTTCTCGTAGATGTCGGTCATGCCCGAGACCACCTGGGGGTTCTCGGTCCAGAGGTCGTCGAGGGAGGAGTAGGCCCCGGAGGGGAAGTCACCGTAGGTGTTGCTCTCGCCGGCGAACGTCGACACGCCCCTGTTGTGGTAGAGCGTCGGGTCGTTGAGCCAGGCCGGCACCTTCGCGTCCTCCTCGCCGGCCGGGACCACCGGTCGGTAGGGGAACGAGTCGAGGTTCACGTCGGGGAAGTCCTGGGTGCCGGCGTAGGCACGGTCGTCGAAGGGCGTGCCCGAGGCGTCGACGTAGGGCTGGTCGGTGGTGCTGACGTAGGGCAGGTTGCCGCTCGCGTCGTACGCCGCCGGGTCGTAGGTGATCACGTCGGCGGTGTGGTTGGTGATGATGTCGAAGAACACCTTGATGCCGCGCCGGTGGGCCGCCTTCACCAGGGTCCCCATGTCGGCGTTGGTGCCCAGGTGCGGGTCGATCTTGGTGAAGTCGGTGATCCAGTAGCCGTGGTAGCCCGCGGACTCCTGTCCCGGGGCGCCCTGGACCGGCTTGTTCTTGAACGACGGGGTCAGCCAGATCGCGGTGGTGCCGAGACCCTGGATGTAGTCGAGCCGGTCGATCACGCCCTGCAGGTCGCCGCCGTGGTAGAAACCGGTGGCCGTGGGGTCGAGGCCCGAGGTGAGCCGGTCGCCGCCCAGGCCGGCGTCGTCGTTGGCCGGGTTGCCGTTCTCGAAGCGGTCGGCCATCACGAAGTAGAGCCGCTCGCGGGTGAGGTCGGCGCGCAGGCTGTTGCCGGCCAGCCGCCGGTCGGCGGCACCCACCGGGCCGCCGAGGTCGGCAGGGGCCACTGCGATCCGGTGGCCGGCATGGTCGTAGGTGAAGCGCAGCTGCGCGGCGGCCGCCAGCGTGAAGGTGGCGTTGTCACCGCCTGCCTTGCCGTCGACGCCGTAGTTCTCGTCCCAGCTGCCGTTGAGCCGGACCTTCCACTCGTAGCTGCCCGCCGGCACCTCGGCCACCAGCTCCCAGACCCCCGGCTGGGCGGTGGGCACCAGATCTGTCGCCGCGCAGCCCTCGTCCCAGTCGGCGCCACAGCCGAGCTCGGACATCAGGGTGCCCATCAGCGTCACCCGGTCGGGCGGCGGGGTGTGGTCCGCACTGGCGGGCGACGCGAGGCCGACCGCCGAGAGCAGGCCGACCACGAGGGCGAGCACGGACAGGACAGGGGTACGGCGAGTGTGCGACACAGTTCGTCCCGAGGGTGGATGAGGGGGTGACCTGGATCACACTAGGGCTGCACGAAGGGCCCCGGCAAGGCGCCCGGACGCCGGCTCAGCGGGTCCGCTGGACCCGCCCCTCGTCCCAGACGGGGCCGTCGGACTCGTAGACCGACCCGTCGGCGCCGTACACCAGGAACCGGTCGAACCCGCGGGCGAACCACCGGTCGTGGGTGACTGCCAGCACGGTGCCCTCGAACGCCTCCAGGCCCTCCTCGAGCGCCTCGGCCGACTGCACGTCGAGGTTGTCGGTGGGCTCGTCGAGCAGCAGCAAGGTGGCGCCCGACAGCTCGAGCAGCAGGATCTGGAAGCGCGCCTGCTGACCACCCGAGAGCGACTCGAAGCGCTGCTCGGCGGCGTGCGCGAGCTCGTAGCGGTCCAGCACCCGGGCGGCGGCCTCACGGCCCATGCCGTCGCGGTGGTCGTCGCCGCGGTGCAGGATCTCGACCAGGCTGCGGCCCTGCAGCTCGGGGTGCTCATGGGTCTGCACGAACCAGCCGGGGCGCACCCGGGCGCCCAGCTTGGCCTTGCCCTCGTGCAGCACCGGGGCGACCGGCACCTCGCCGACCGGCTGGTGCTCGACGTCGGGGTCGCTGCCCCCGGCCGCCAGCAGCCGCAGGAAGTGCGACTTGCCCGAGCCGTTGGAGCCGAGCACGGCCACCCGCTCGCCGTACCAGACCTCGAGGTCGAAGGGCTTCATCAGCCCACTGAGCTCGAGCGCGGTGCAGACCACCGCCCGCTTGCCGGTGCGCCCACCCTTGAGCCGCATGCTCACCTGCTGCTCGCGCGGCTGCTCGGTGGGCGGTCCGGCCTCCTCGAACTTGCGCAACCGGGTCTGCGCGGCGCGGTACTGGGACGCCAGGCCGTCGTTGTACTCCGCCTTGATCTTGTAGCGCAGCACCAGCGCCTTGAGCTTGGCGTGCTCCTCGTCCCAGCGCCGACGCAGCTCCTCGAAGCGCAGGAAGCGGTCCTTGCGGGCCTGGTGGTACGACGCGAAGCCGCCCGGGTGCGTCCACACCGTGTTGCCGGCCCCGCCGAGCTCGACGGTGACCACGCGGGTCGCGGTGTTGTCGAGCAGCTCGCGATCGTGGCTGATGTAGAGGACGGTCTTGTCGGACTCGTTGATCCGCTGCTCCAGCCAGATCTTGCCGGGTACGTCGAGGAAGTTGTCGGGCTCGTCGAGCAGCAGCACCTGGTCGGGCCCGCGGAGCAGGAACTCCAGGACCAGCCGCTTCTGCTCACCACCGGAGAGGGTGCGCAGCTCGCGGTACTTGGCACGGTCGTAGGACACGCCGAGACCCGCGGTCGTGCACACGTCCCAGGTGACCTCGATGTCGTAGCCGCCGGCGTCGGCGAACTCCGACAGCGCGTGCGCGTAGCGCATCTGCGTCTTCTCGTCGTCGGCCTCCATGAGCGCGAGCTCGCAACGGTCCACCTCGGCAGCCGCCGCACGCACCCGCGGCGGCGCGACGCTGAGCAGCAGGTCGGCGACCGTCGGGGCGTCGCCCAGCCCGGCGCCCACCATCTGGCGCATCACCCCGAGACCACCCGACCGGGTGACCACGCCGGCATGCGGGGTCAGGTCACCGGTGATGATCCGCAGCAACGTGGTCTTGCCGGCCCCGTTGGCACCCACCAGGGCGACCTTGGCGCCCTCGCCGACCCGGAAGGAGACGTCGTCGAGCAGCACCCGCCCGTCGGGCAGCTCGTAGCGCACTCCAGCAACGTCCACATGTCCCACGTCCGGCATTGTCCCCCGCCCACCGGCCCCGAGTCACCCGGGTTTCGCGCGCCGTACGCCCGGGCGGCGGCGAGGTCACAAGCGTTCCTGTCCGTGCTCACAGGAAGCACACAGGGAACGAGCGCACGGTAGTCACATGACTACTCCTGGAGTGCGCACCACCCGACGCGTCCAGGCCGCCGTGGTGGCCGCCGGAATCGCAGGAGCCCTCGGGGTCGCCGGTGCGGTCGGACTGGCCACGGCCTCGGGTGCGGCCGGCGGCACCGAGAACTCGGACCAGACCCGCTCCCAGCAGGGCGACGGGCGGGCCTGGCGCCCGCTCCGCTCGCGAGACGACGACGGCGACGGCGGCTACGCCCGCCCCCAGGGCCAGCAGAACCAGTCGAACCAGTCGAACCAGTCGAACCAGGGCCAGACCCAGGTGCTGCCCCCGCAGCCGGGGCTCGGCGCCGGGGGCGGCCAGCCGCACGGCACCACCTCGGGCTCATGAACGACAGGAGAACCACCGTGGACACCTCCGCAGAACGCCGGGTCGCCCGGATCCGCACCACCGTGGTCGCCGTCGGAGTCGCCGCCTCGCTCGCCACCGGCGGAGCCCTGGCGCTGACCGCGCTCGGCCAGAACACCGCGGTCGCCCGCTCCGGTACGTCGAGCAGCAACTCGGGCAGCGCCTCGAGCAGCCTGGGCTCCGGCAACCTCCGGGCCGGCTCGACCACGACCACGCACGCCACCAGCAGCGGGTCATGACCGCCGCCCAGGACTGGGACGTCTGGAGCACCCGGGCCAGGGTCGTCGTCACCGACGCGGACATCCTCGACGATGCCGTTGGGGCCGTGCGCGAGCTGCTCGACGCCGTCGACCTGGCCGCCAGCCGGTTCCGGGCCGACTCCGAGATCCGCAACCTGCCGGCCCCGGTGGCCGAGCTCTCCCCCCTCCTCGCCGACCTGCTGGCGGTGGCACTGACCGCCGCCGCCCAGACCGACGGGTCGGTCGACCCGACCGTCGGTGGGACGCTGCGCGACCTCGGCTACGACCGCGACCTGGCCGACCTCGACCTGGCCGGCACCCGAGCCGTGGTGCGGGTGCGCCGGGTGCCGGGTTGGCGCTCGCTGCACCTGGCCGGGCAGCGCCTCACCTGGGCACCCGGCATCGAGCTCGACCTGGGCGCCACCGCCAAGGCCCGCGCCGCGGACCTCTGCGCCCGCCACGTGGCCGAGCAGTTCGGCACCGGCGTGCTGGTGAGCCTCGGTGGCGACCTGGCCACGGCCGGTCCCGCACCCGAGGGTGGCTGGCAGGTGCTGGTGCACGACTCCGACGACGACCCGGAGGCGCACGTCGCCGTCCCCGCAGGAGGAGCCGTGGCCACGTCCAGCACCGTACGGCGCACCTGGCGCCGCGGGCTCACCTCGGTGCACCACCTGGTCGACCCGGTCACCTCTCAGCCGGCCGAGCCGGTGTGGCGCACCGTCAGCGTGGCCGCGGACAGCTGCGTGGCCGCCAACACCGCGTCGACCGCGGCCATGGTCAAGGGCACCGCCGGGCGAGCCTGGCTGTCCGCCCAGGGGCTGCCCGCCCGCCTCGTCGACCGCGACGGCGGCGTGCACCTCCTCGGCGGTTGGCCCGCCGAGGCCACCTCCTCCAGCAGCTCCGCCGGCCTGAGGGGCGTGTCATGACCGAGGCACTGTGGGCCCTGGGCCGCGGCACCGGGATCGTCGCCCTGGTGATGTTCACCGTCACCCTGGTGCTCGGGATCGTCACCCGCTCGGGCCGCCCGGTGCCCGGGCTCGGCCGCTTCGGCGTCGCCGACGTGCACCGGACCGCCGCCCTCACCGGCGTCGGCCTGATCGCGGTGCACGTGGTGAGCCTGCTCTTCGACCCCTATGCCCAGCTCAAGCTGGTCGACCTGCTGTTCCCGTTCCTCGCCGCCTGGCGCCCGCTCTGGCTGGGTCTCGGCACGCTCGCGGTCGACATGCTGCTGGTGGTCACGGTGGTGAGCCTGCTGCGGCACCGGGTCGGGCCGCGGGTCTTCCACGCGGTCCACTACCTCACCTACGCGCTGTGGCCCGTCGCGCTCGTGCACTCCCTCGGCTCCGGCACCAACGCCCACGCCTCGTGGTTCCTCGCGCTCGCCGCCTCGTGCGCCGCCGCGGTGGCGCTCGCGGTGGGCTGGCGGATCCTCCCGTCGTACGCCGGCCGCGGCTGGCAGCGCACTGCCCGAAAGGTGCTCCCATGACCGACACCGTGGAGTCTCCCGTGCTCCCCGACACCCGGCCGATCCTCTCGCTGGCCGGCCTCGACGCGGCCGAGCACGCCCGTCGACTGGGTCCGCTCCCGCGACTCGGCGTCGAGGCCCTGATCCAGCTCGCCGAGCACAGCGGCCTGACCGGCCGGGGCGGGGCCGGCTTCCCCGCCGCGATCAAGATCCGCTCGGTGGCCGCCGGACGCGGCCGCGCCGTCGTGGTCGGCAATGCGATGGAGGGCGAGCCGCTCAGTCAGAAGGACGCCATCCTGCTCGGCAGCGTGCCTCACCTGGTGCTCGACGGCCTGGAGCTGGTCTCCCGCGCCCTCGGCGCCTCGCGGATGGTGCTGGCGGTCGGCCCCGACGTGCCCTCGAGGCCGGTCGAGGCGCTGGCCCGGGCCCGTGGCGTGCAGGTCAAGCGACTCACCGGCGGCTTCGTCGCCGGCCAGGAGACCGCCCTGGTCAGCCAGATCGACGGTCGTCCCGGCGTGCCCCGCGACCCCCTGGTCCGGGTGACGGTGAAGGGCGTGGGCGGCAAGCCGACGCTGGTCAGCAACATCGAGACCCTGGCCCACCTGGCGCTGGTGGCCCGGCTCGGCGGGGACTGGTTCCGCAGTGCGGGACATCCCGACGACCCCGGCACGTCGCTGTTCACGATCTCCGGTGCGGTGGCCCGCCCCGGCGTGGTCGAGGCGGCCCGTGGCTCGCGACTGGCCGACGTGCTGGCCAGCGCCGGCCCGGTCGACCCGGCCGCGGTGCTGGTGGGCGGCTACCACGGCGCGTGGGTGCCGGCCTCCGCTCTCGACACCCCGCTGACCCGCGCTGCGCTGGCGCCGTACGGCGCGACCATGGGCGCCGGTGTCCTCTACGTCCTCGACACCCACACGTGTCCGCTGAAGATGGCTTCCGGCGTCGCGCGCTACCTGGCCGACGAGGTGGCCGGGCAGTGTGGGCCCTGCATCAACGGCCTGCCCCGGATGGCCGACTCGCTGACCCGGCTGGCCAACCACGGCCGCGACACCCGGCTGCCCGCCGAGATCGACCGGCTGCGGCGGTTGGTGACCGGCCGGGGCGCCTGTGCCCACCCCGACGGCACGGCCCGGTTCGTGGCCAGCACGATGGCCACGTTCGACAAGCACGTCGAGGCGCACCTGGCCGGCTACTGCCCGAGCACGAAGGGCGGCCGGCGATGACCCGCCTGCACGTCGACTGGACCCGCTGCGACGGCCACGGCGCCTGCGCCGAGCTGCTCCCCGAGCTGTTCGGGGTGGACGACTGGGGCTTCCCGGTCAGCCGCACCGCCGACCGGGACCCGGAGGTCCCGCGTGCGCTCGAGGAGCGGGCGAGGCACGCGGAGAAGACCTGCCCGCTGATGGCCCTGCGCCGGATCTGACCGGGCCGGCCTACCAGCAGGGCAGGGCCGTCGCAGGACTCACTCCTCGGTCGACCTGGCCCACAGGTTGACGCCGGAGTCGACCGCGTACTCGTCGATCGCGGCGAGCTCGTCCGCGGTCAGCGCCGGACCCTCGAGTGCGTCGAGGTTGGTGTCGAGCTGCTCGACACTGGAGGCGCCGATCACCGCGGAGGTGACCCGGGAGTCGCGCAGCACCCACTGGAGCGCGAGCTGGGCCAGCTTCTGGCCGCGGCCCGCGGCGATCTCGTTGAGCGCACGCACCCGGCGCAGCACGTCGTCGTCGAGGCCCGCGATGGTGGAGTCGCTGCGGGCCGCACGCGAGTCGTCGGGCACGCCGTCGAGGTAGCGGTCGGTGAGCAGCCCCTGGGCGAGGGCGGTGAAGACGATGCAGCCCATCCCCTGCTCCTCGAGGGCGTCGAGCAGGTCGCCCTCGATCCAGCGGTTGAACATGTTGTACGACGGCTGGTGGATCAGCAGCGGGGTGCCGAGCTCGCGGGCGATGGTGGCCGCCTCGCGCGTCTTGGCCCCCGAGTACGACGAGATGCCGGCGTAGAGGGCCCGACCCGACCGCACCGCGGTGTCGAGGGCCGTCATGGTCTCCTCGAGCGGGGTGTCGGCGTCGAAGCGGTGGCTGTAGAAGATGTCGACGTACTCGAGGCCCATCCGGGCCAGCGACTGGTCGAGGGAGGCCAGCACGTACTTGCGCGACCCGCCGCCCTGGCCGTAGGGGCCGGGCCACATGTCGTAGCCGGCCTTGGTGGAGATCACCAGCTCGTCACGGTAGGGCGCGAAGTCGTCGGCCAGGTAGCGGCCGAAGTTCTCCTCGGCGCGGCCGTAGGGCGGGCCGTAGTTGTTCGCCAGGTCGAAGTGGGTGACGCCGCGGTCGAAGGCCCGGCGCAGGATCGCGCGCTGGTTGTCCTCGGAGCGGTCGTCGCCGAAGTTCTGCCACAGGCCCAGGGAGAGGGCAGGCAGCTTCAGCCCGCTGCGCCCCGTGTGGTGGTAGTCCATCGCGTGGGCGGCGGTGTCGTAGCGGTCATCGGCAGCGTCGTACGTCATGGGCCTCAGCCTGCCACCCGCAGTGGCCTGCCCGCGATTCAGCCGGTACGTCGCTCCGCACCGGCGACGGCCGAGCACACCTCCCCGGACGTCAGGTCGAACGCCCGGAGCACCTCCTGCACGAGGGAGTCGTCCACCGTGACGAGTCCGAGCAACAGGTGCTCGGACCCGATGAAGCGTTCACGCAGTCGGACGGCCTCTCCGAGCGCCAGCTCGAGCACCCGCCTGGAGTCGGCGGACAGCCGGACCCGGCCGCGTCGTGACCCCGGACCGGCGTCGATCAGGCGCACCACGTCGTCGAGGTCAATCCCGATGGACCGGAGCGCTTCGGCGTCCGCGGCGTCGAGGCCCTCGCCGTAGCGACCGCGGAGGCCGGCCACGACCTGACGCAGCTCGGAGACGGGTGCACCCAGACCGGCCAGGGCCTGCACAGCGGGACTGTGGACGTCGACGAGCACGGCGCTGAGCAGGTGTTCGGGTCGCACTGAGCCGGCGCCGCTGCGCCGCGCGTCCTCGACCGCGGTCGTCACGACCGTGCGGGCGCCTCGGGTGAACCTCTCGAGCATCGTCCTCAACCCTTTCCGTGCTTCTTGTGGACCGCCTGCCGACTGACCTCCAGTGCCTTGGCGATCTCCTGCCACGACCAGCCCTGGGCCCGGGCCCGCCGGACCTGGACGACCTCGAGGCGCTCGGCCAGCCGCCGCAGCGCCAGGACCGCCCGGAGTCCGACCCGGGGGTCGGCGTCGGCCGCGGCGGTGGCGAGGTCCTGGCTGGCAGTCATGGCATGTCAACCTACGTTGACATGCCTGGGTGCGTCAACCTTGGTTGACACGCGACTCCCGGGCCCTCCCGGCCGATCCGAAATGGCCCTAGCCTGCCCCCATGGACCTGAAGCACGTCGACCCGGCCCGAGCGCACGGTCCGCTGCTGCGGGTGTGGCACACGATCGGTCGCTCCCCCTTCGGCCGCTGGTACGGCATCCACGTCGCCTCACCCGTCGACGCCGCGCTGCTGCGTCGCACCGGCGGGCGGGTGCGGATGGTCGGCGCGCTCCCCACCGCGGTGCTCGCCACCACCGGAGCGCACAGCGGGGCCGCGCGGGAGAACCCGGTGGTCTACTTCCACGACGGGCCGGCCGCGGACGCCGACGTGGTGCTGGTCGCCTCCAGCTTCGGTCGTGACCGGCACCCGGCGTGGTTCCACAACCTGGTCGCGCACCCGGACGTGCGGCTCAACGACGTGCCGTTCCGGGCCGCCGTCGTGGAGGACCCCAAGGAGTACGAGCGACTCTTCGCGCTCGCCGTCCGCCTCTACCCGGGATTCGCCGACTACCGGGACCGCACCGCGCTGGTCGGCCGCCGGATCCCGGTGCTGCGGCTCACCCGGACGGGCTGACCGGGGCCCGCTGCTCAGGCGCCGACGTAGGCCGCCAGGTGGTCCCCGGTGAGGGTGCCGCGCGCCGCGACCAGGTCGGCAGGCGTGCCCTCGAAGACGATCCGACCACCGTCGTGGCCGGCGCCCGGGCCGAGGTCGATGATCCAGTCGGCGTGCGCCATCACCGCCTGGTGGTGCTCGATCACCACCACCGAGGTGCCCGAGTCGACGAGCCGGTCGAGCAGGCCGAGCAGGTTCTCGACGTCGGCGAGGTGCAGCCCGCTGGTCGGCTCGTCGAGCACGTAGACGCCCGCCTTCTCCCCCATCCGGGTGGCCAGCTTGAGCCGTTGCCGCTCGCCGCCCGAGAGCGAGGGCAGTGGCTGCCCGAGGCTCAGGTAGCCCAGCCCCACGTCGGCGAGCCGGAGCAGGATCCGGTGCGCGGCGGGCACCTTGCCCTCCCCCTCGGCGAAGAACGCCAGCGCCTCCGTGACCGGCATCGCGAGCACGTCGCTGATGTCCTTGCCGCCGAGGTGGTACTCCAGCACGGAGGCGTCGAACCGCCTGCCGTCGCACACCTCGCAGGGCGCGGCCACGCCGGCCATCATCGCCAGGTCGGTGTAGACCACGCCGGCACCGTTGCAGTTCGGGCAGGCGCCCTCGGAGTTGGCGCTGAACAGTGCCGGCTTCACCCCGTGGGCCTTCGCGAAGGCCTTGCGGATCGGCTCGAGCAGGCCGGTGTACGTCGCCGGGTTGCTGCGTCGCGAACCCTTGATGGCGCCCTGGTCGACCACCACGGTGCCGTCCCGACCCGCGAGCGAGCCCTGGACCAGCGAGCTCTTCCCCGACCCGGCCACCCCGGTCAGCACGACCAGCACGCCGAGCGGGATGTC
>JBBQRV010000063.1:0-15505 GCA_038214475.1 Propionibacteriales bacterium
CGACGTCATCCTCACCGGCACCCCCGAGGGTGTCGGTCCCATGGAGGTCGGTGACGAGGTCGAGATCTCGATCGCCGGCCTCGGCACCCTCACGAACAAGGTGGAATCGCGTGACTGACCCGGCGACGCGCGTACGCGTCCGCTTCTGCCCGTCCCCGACCGGCTCCCCGCACGTCGGGCTGGCCCGCACGGCGCTGTTCAACTGGGCCTTCGCCCGGCACCACGGCGGCACGATCGTCTTCCGGATGGAGGACACCGACAAGGAGCGCAGCACCCAGGAGTCCTACGACGGGATCTTGGACCTGTGGCGCTGGCTCGGCCTCACCTGGGACGAGGGCATCGAGGTCGGTGGCCCGCACCGCCCGTACAAGCAGAGCGAGCGCGGCGAGATCTACGCGGACGCCCTGGCGCGGCTGCGCGACTCGTCGCACACCTACGAGTGCTTCTGCACCAACGAGGAGGTCGACGCCCGGCGCAAGGCGTCGGGCTCCAAGATGATGGGGTACGACGGCTTCTGCCGCGAGCTGTCCGCCGAGCAGCGGGCGGCATTCGAGGCCGACGGCCGCAGGCCGATCGTGCGGTTCCGGATGCCCGACGGCTCGATCACCTGGGACGACCTGGTCCGCGGTGACATCACCTTCGAGACCGAGAACGTCCCCGACTACGCGCTCTGCCGCGCGAACGGCGACCCGCTCTACACGCTGGTCAACCCGGTCGACGACGCGCTGATGGAGATCTCGCACGTGCTGCGTGGCGAGGACCTGCTCTCGAGCACCCCGCGGCAGCTGGCCCTCTTCGAGGCGTTGAAGGAGGTCGGGATCGCCACCGCGACCCCGAGCTACGGGCACCTTCCGTACGTGATGGGGCAGGGCAACAAGAAGCTCTCGAAGCGGGACCCCGAGGCGCACGCGCTGGCCTACCGCGACCAGGGCTTCCTCCCCGAGGGCCTGCTGAACTACCTGGCCCTGCTCGGCTGGGCGATCTCCGGGGACCGCGACATCTTCTCGCTCGAGGAGATGGTCGAGGCGTTCGACATCGGTGACGTCAACCCGAACCCCGCCCGCTTCGACCTCAAGAAGGCCGAGGCGATCAACGCCTCCCACCTGCACCTGCTCTCGGTGGAGGACCTCACCCATCGCGCGCTGCCGTTCCTCAAGGCCGCGGGTGTCGTCGGCGACCCGGTCCCGGACGCGGACGCCCAGCTCCTCGAGCTGGCGATGCCGCTGGTGGCCGAGCGCATCAACAAGCTCACCGAGGCCGTCGACATGCTCGGCTTCCTGTTCGTCGACGAGGCGTCGTTCACCCTCGACGAGGCCGACGCCGCCAAGCTGCTCGACGAGGCGGGGCGACAGACCGTCTCGGCGGCGTACGACGCTCTCTCGACGCTGCCCACCTGGAGCACGCAGGCCATCGACGAGGCGCTGCGGGTGAAGCTGGTCGAGGAGCTCGGCCTCAAGCCCCGGGTCGCGTTCGGCCCGGTGCGGGTCGCGGTGACCGGCCGTCGGGTGTCGCCGCCGCTGTTCGAGTCCTTGGAGCTGCTCGGTCGGGAGCG
Organism: Propionibacteriales bacterium; assembly: GCA_038214475.1. Lineage (GTDB taxonomy): Bacteria > Actinomycetota > Actinomycetes > Propionibacteriales > Nocardioidaceae > Nocardioides. Next base: position 1,553 of record JBBQRV010000063.1, read on the forward strand.
TGGGCTGGCCCGGCTGCAGGCGGCCGCCACGCCGTGAGCGACCTGCACGGCCCGCCCGCGGCGGAGTCGGTCGAGTACCACCTGCTGCAGCGCACGGGGAAGCCCGGGATCTGGCGGCCGCTGGTCGGGGTGCTCGCGCTGCTGGCGTGGATGTTCGTGTTCAGCTCGCTGGTGGTGCTGGCGCCGATGCTGGCCGGCGCCGCCGCGCTCGGCAAGGACGTCGGCGACACGTTCAACTCGCTGACCGACCTGGCCCACCCGACCCCGGGGGGACTGGCCTACCTCAACCTGGCGCTCGCCTCGCTGGTGCCGGCCGTGCTGGCCGTCTCCTACGTCCTGCACGGGCTGCGGCCGGGCTGGGTGGCCTCGGTCCGCCCTGGGCTGCGCTGGCGGTTCCTGGTGGCCTGCCTGCCGCTGGCCCTGGTGGCCCTCGTTGCTGCCGTGCTCGTCGGCGCGGTGCTGCCCCAGACCGGTGGCGACGCAGCGGAGATCTCGGGGACGCTCAACGACTGGACCTCCACCACCCGCGACTTCGCGCTCGTGGTCCTCGTGCTCACCCCGCTGCAGGCGGCGGGGGAGGAGTTCCTGTTCCGTGGCTACCTCACCCAGGCCGTCGGTGGGCTCTTCGCGAGCCGGGTGCTGGCCGTGGTCGTGCCGGCGTTCCTGTTCGCGCTGGCGCACGGCGTGGGGCAGTCGGTGCCGGTCTTCTTCGACCGGCTGGCGTTCGGGCTGGTGGCCGGGGTGCTGGTGATCGTCACCGGGGGCCTGGAGGCCGGCATCGCCCTGCACGTGGTGAACAACTGGCTGGCGTTCGGGCTGGCGCTGGCCTTCGGCGACATGGCCTCGACGCTGAACCCGACCGGCGGCAGCTGGTGGACGATTCCGTCCACGCTCACCCAGTCGCTGGTGTTCCTCGGACTGGCCTGGACGATGGCGCGCCGTCAAGGCGTGGAGACCGCCGGAGACGCGGGCGTTTTGGAAGCCCGTCGGGGTCGCGTGTAAGGTTTCTCCTCGGCCCAGCGGATGCATCCGGACGGGCCGAATCTGTGGGATATGGTGTAATTGGCAGCACGACTGATTCTGGTTCAGTTAGTCAAGGTTCGAGTCCTTGTATCCCAGCGAGATCGCGGTCACACCGTCACCGGTGCCCGCGATTTGCTGTGAAATGCGTTGCGTCGCTAGAGTTTCGCTCGCTGTTCGCAGCACGCCCCCGTTGTGTAGTGGCCTAGCACGCCGCCCTCTCAAGGCGGTAGCGCCGGTTCGAATCCGGTCGGGGGTACCAGCGCGGAAGACCTCCTGACCTGCGGAAGCGCGGGTCAGGAGGTCTTCGGCATTTGTGGGCGCGAGGGTCGTTGGCAACAGATTGAGCACCAGCAGGAACTGCGTTGGCAACGGACGCGGCGTGAGGGGCGAACTCGCATGACGGGTCGGCGTCGGGCTTCACACGGTGACGTTCACGGCCTCCGGTTCCGACGTGGAGGGTGCGGTGGGCGCGTTGTCCTGTGGGAGGCGACGGCGGCGTCGGCGCTGAGCAAGCGACGCGTAGGCCAGGCCGATCAGGACGGCGAGCGTGAGGCTGGCGATCGCCAGTAGGACCGGCCGCCAGGGCCCGTGCCGGCGGCCGGGATCGAGTCCGGTGGTCGGGTAGCCGATCATCTTGGCGGTCGCGGATGTGGTGGCCGCGTTGGTGTGATCGGCAAGGTCTTGCAGAGCCGAGCTGAAGCCTCCGCCGCCGGTCCGGGATCCGTCCGCGGCAGGGCGGGCAGCGAGGGGTTCGACGGTGACGTCACGGTTGTCGGCCCATGCCTGCAGTTGTGGGTCGACGGCGTCCGCGTTGTCGGCGCCGGGGACGACGACACGGGACAGGCCGGGGGCGTTCGCGAAGCTGGTGGTGAGCAGGACGAGGCCATGACGCGTCCTGACCGCGTCGCTCGTGGCGAGTGCGACGGTGCGGGCGGCCGAGGACTGGCCGTAGACCTCGAATGCTGCCGTGGCGTCCAGCTCGCCGACGCCGTCGCGCAGGGCGATGCCGACGGTCGGCCGGAACCACGGCATCACGTAGTTGAGACCCACCGGCCAGTCGTGGAGAGCGAAGTGATCCTCGGGGATGCGGGTCGTCTGAGTCGGCGTCCAGCCGAGCTCCGGATGCAGGTCTGCCACTCGTTGTGCCTCCGCCGGACCAGCGAGCTCGGCGACAAGATGCAGGGCTGCCGGTACACCGGAGGTCACGGCGGCCGTGGTGGTGATCGACCCGTCCTCGATGTACCGGCGGCCGCGCACCCAGTGCACGGCGGGACGGCTCTTCTCGAGAGCGCTGATGCGGGACCAGTGGCTGGTGGCGTCGAGCCCGTCGAGCATCCCGGTGGCCGCGAGGACGAGCGCACCACTGCACACGCCCAGAACCCTCGCCCCGTGGTCGTGTTCGCGAGTCACCCAGGCGCGCAGTGGCGCTTCTGCTGCACCGCTCGGCTTGCCGAGTGCGGGTACGACGACCAGGTCGGGCCTCAGGGTCGGGTCTGCGTCGACCTCGGCGAACGTGTACGTCGGAAGGACTGACGGCCCTCCGTCGAGAGCGGCCGGGGTGGCGACGTCGGCGACGACATACGTGGTGAAGTCGGGCGAGCTGGCGAAGATGTCGTACGGCGCCAGGAGGTCGCTGGCGACCGTGCCAGTGGAACCCGCCACGAAGGCGACCACCAGCCGTCGACCGTGCCGTATGGCAGTGGGATTCGCCAGGTGGCCCGGTGCGGCGTACTGAAGCGACGCCGGGGCGGTCTCGACGGACCGGGCGGAAGCCTGCTGATGGGTGCCCCGACCGGTGACGATGACTCCCGCAACGACGATGCCGGCCAGGGTTGCGACCCCGAGGGTGAAAGCGATGGTCGTGTTGAGGACTCGACGGAGCCAGATCCTCACGGAGGTTCGTGCGTTGGTGGTCATGGCTTTGGCGCCTTTCATCGTGCACTTGTCGGCTGCAGTTGTGGGTCGGGTGGTCCTGGTTGGACAGCGATGACGGGTCCGTCATCGAGGGTCTGGGCGGGGGTGGCGTCGGGAGAAGGCCGGTGGGTCGGGTGGCGAGTTGAGGTTCGTGTGCTGGTCACGTTGTGGTGCCCTTCGTCGTTCTGGGTCTTCTTGTTGGGTTGTTCTGCCTGGGTGGGCAGCAGGTTCTGGCCTGGTGCTCCTGGAAGTGGGGATGGCTTCACTGTTGTCGGGTTCCTGGACGGTCGAACCGGTCAAAGTGCCGGGTTCGCCGGGGCCGGAGGCACACGACCCCCTAGATGCGGATGCGCGGTACGGTCGCGACGTGCTGCATGGGCGAGACGTCGAGGTGGGTCGCCTGGTGGCGCTGATCGAGGGCGCCCGCGGCGGGACGGCCGGCAGCGTCGTGGTGCACGGGGAACCTGGTGTGGGGAAGTCGGCTCTCCTGGCGGAGGTCTTGTCCGAGGTGAGCGATGTGCGGGTGCTGCGCACCCAGGGGTTGGAGTCGGAGTCCCCGCTGGCGTTCGCGGCGCTCCACCGGTTGCTTCGACCGGTACTTGATCTCGTCGAGCGACTTCCGGAACCACAGGCGCGCGCACTCAGGGTCGCGTTCGGGCAGGACGTGGGGACGGTGGAGCCGTTCCTGGTGGCGGTCGCGACCCTGTCGATCCTCACCGAGGCAGCCGAGGAGCATCCTCTGGTGTGCGTCGTTGACGACGCACACTGGCTCGACTCCGCCTCGACCGACGCGCTGCTGTTCGCGACCAGACGCCTGGAGGCGGACCCGGTTGCGATGGTGTTCGCGGCACGCGAGACCGATGACCGGACGTTCGCCCCCGATGGGGTGCCGCCCCTGCGGTTGGAGGGGTTGGACGCCGCGTCGGTGCGGGCGCTGCTAGCCGAGAATGCCCCCGTCGTGGTTGCGGCCGAGGTCACCGACCGGCTCCTCGCCGAAACCGGCGGGAACCCGCTCGCGCTCGTCGAGCTCCCGACCGGCCTGAGTGATGCGCAGCTGGCTGGGTCTGTTCCGCTTCCCGCGCAGCTCATGCTCACCACCGGGGTCGAACGAGTCTTCCTGGACCGGTCCCGTCGGCTCACAGCGGCAGCGCAAGTGCTGATGCTGATCGCGGTCGCGGACGACACCGGCCAACTCGCGACCGTCCAACGAGCTGCCGCCACCCTCCGCGTCCCCTCCGACGCAGTCGCGGAGGCAGAACGGTCCGGGCTCCTGGCCATCAGTGGTGACACGGTGAGGGTCCGGCATCCGCTCGTCCGGTCCGCGGTCTACCAGGCCGCCACCGTGAACGACCGGCGCAGGGCGCATCGCGCCCTGGCCGACGCCCTGGACAGCCTCGAAGACTCCGACCGGGCCACCTGGCACCGCGCCGCTGCCACCGACGGGCCCGACGAGAACCTGGTCGCCGCCCTCAGCGAGGTCGGCACGCGAGCCGAGAGACGCGGTGGCTACCGAGCGGCCGCAGACGCACACGAACGGGCCGCAGACCTGACCACCGACCCGCTCGCCAGAGCCGGTGGCCAGCTCGCTGCCGCCCGCAACGCGTGGGCCTCGGGCCAGACCGCCCGTTCGTCCCGCCTGTTGTCAGCGGCCCGCGAGCACGCAGACGACCCGCTGCTGCTCGCAGACATCGACCGGCTTCGGGGCCGGATCGCGGTCAATGTCGGCTCAGCGGCGGACGCACACCGGATCTTCACCCAGGCTGCTGAGCAGGTGGCGGCGTACGAACCGGTCCGACCGTTGGAGATGGCCGTGGCTGCCGCGGTCTCCCGCAGCCATGGCATCGACAGCGGGGCAAGCCTGCCTGCTGGCACCATCGCTGTCGACGTCTCACCTCAGGACACGCCACGCACGCGATGCCTCAAGCACCTCCTGGTCAGCACTCGGCACGACATCGCAGGAGACCGGGCCTCCGCCTTCGACGAGCTGCACGCCGCGCAGGCGACTGCTCTCGGGGCGGCAGACACCCTCGCCGACCTCGACCTGCTCGGGAACCTCGCGAACGCTGCCCTCCATCTCGGAGATGACGCCGCCCACCGCCGTTTCTATGCCCTGATGCTGTCGACTGCCCGGGAGAACGGGGACGGCATGGCCGTCCTGTATGCCCTCCAGCGGGTGCCGTTCAGTCAGTACGTCGGCGGGCAGTGGGCTGCGCTTCGGAACTCCTCCGAGGAGGCGGTGACGCTCGGACTCAGCGTCGGGCAGGTTGCTGCGACGGCGGCCCCGCGGGCGTGGCTGACACTGCTCGACGCACTCGAGGGTCGCCCCGACTACGACGAACGCCTCATGTCCCTGGAGGCTCTGGTGGCCGCACATCCGCCCGTGGGCATGCTGGCCCAGCCGATCCAGGACGTGACCCGCTGGGCGAAGGGCATCAGGGCACTTCTGGCCAGCGACGCAGACGGCGCCCTGCACCAGTTCCGTCAGATGGCGGCGGCCTCGTCGCCGATGGAGTTGCCCGCCCTGATGTTGATGTCGGCCCAGGACCGCATGGACGCCGCAGTCCGTGCCGGCGACCGGACCCAAGCCATGGCCTGGGTGGCGGACCTGGATGCCTTCGCGGCCGGCACCAGTCTTCCCTGGGCGCGGGCCGCGGCCGCCTTCGGCCGCGCCAGGTCGTCCGAGCTCGATGGCGTGAGCGAACGCAGCCGAGTGACGGAGCTGTTCGAGACCTCGCTGACCCAGCATGCCGCCCATGGTCCCTACGACCGCGCTCGAGTTCAGCTGGCGTACGGCGAATTCCTGCGCCGCAACAAACGGCGGGTCGATGCCCGAGGTCACCTCCGGGCAGCACTGGAGACGTTCGAGGACCTGCACGCCCGCCCGTTCGCGGACCGGGCCGGCCTGGCGCTCCGCGCGTCCGGAGAGACGGCCCGCAAACGGGACCCGTCCACAGCGCGGGACCTGACCCCGATGGAGCTGAAGGTCGCGGAGCTCGTCAGCCAGGGCCTGTCCAACAAGGACGTCGCGGCTCAGTGCTGGGTGTCTCCGCGCACGATCGCCTTTCATCTGCGCAACGTGTTCACCAAGACTGGTGTCACCTCTCGCGGCGAGCTCGCCCAACTCGACCTGTCCTGACTGGACCCGCGGCGCCCTACCCCGAGCGGGTCGGCGGCCTTGAAACAGGGGCGATCCCGGCAATATCGCCGGTGCGATCATTCCGCGCTGGCGGCACGGTGAATGGAGACGACAACCGACCACGAGCAGGTAGGCGACCATGACCACCAGCACCGAAACACGCTCTCCGTCCCTTGGGCGCCGCCGCCGCGCGCTGGCCCTCGGGCTGTTGGTCTCGGCGCAGTTCGTCGTGATGCTCGACACCTCGATCGTCAACGTGGCGCTGCCCACGATGCAGGCCGATCTCGGGCTCAGCTCGACCGGTGTCACCTGGGTCGTCAACGCCTACGTGCTCGCGTTCGGCGGTCTGCTCCTGCTGTTCGGACGTGCCGCGGATCTCCTCGGTCGACGACGCACGTTCGTCGCCGGTTCGATCCTGTTCGCCGTCGGCACCCTGACGTCAGCCGCAGCCGGGAACCAAGTGCTGCTCGTGGTGGGACGCCTGGTCCAGGGCTCGGGCGCTGCAGCCCTCAGCCCGGCCGCGATGTCTCTTCTCCTGCTGACCTTTCCCGGTCAGCAACGAGCGAAGGCGATGAGCGCCTGGGGCGCCGCCTCGACCTTGGGCGGGGCGACCGGTGTCATGGTCGGCGGACTGCTCGTCGGATCCTTTGGCTGGTCGTCGGTATTCCTCGTCACCGTCCCGGTCTCACTTGCCGCAGTCGTGCTGGCCCCGTACGTGTTCGAGGAACTGCCCACCAACGGGCGTGCCCGGCTCGACGGACGAGGTGCGACAACCATCACGGGGGCCGTCGTCGCGCTTGTCTACGGTGCCCTCGCCGTTGCCGACCACGGATGGACCTCTCCTACCGTCGTGGGGAGCCTTTCCATGGCTGCCGTGCTCCTGGTCGCCTTCGTCAACCTCCAGCGACGCACCGCAGACCCGCTCGTCCCCCTCGAACTCTTCGGTTCGAGGACACTGTCCACGGGCGTTGGCCTCGCTCTTCTCGGCGGAGCCGCCAGAGCTTCCACGTTCGTGCTCCTGGCCCTCTACCTTCAGCAGGGCCTCGCCATGGCGCCGCAGCACGCGGGATTGGCGATGGTCCCCACACCGCTCCTGGGGTTCTTCGTCTCGCTCGTCGTGCTGCCGCGGGTGTTGCGCGCCCTTGGCCCCGAGCGCACTCTTGTCATCGGCCTCGTGGTGCTCGCCTCCGGTCAGCTGTGGCTTGCGTACGCACCTCGCGAATCCGGGTACCTGGTCGCGGTCCTCCCTGGCCTGCTTCTTGTCGCCACCGGCGTAGCCCTGAGCTTCATGCCGACCACCATGGTCGTCGCGTCTGCGGTCCGAGAGACGCAGGTGGGGCTCGCATCCGGACTCGCGGGCTCGGCGACCCAGGTCGGTGCGGCACTTGGCACCGCCACGTTCACCGCGCTCGGCGTCTCGGCCGGGCGACTGAGTACCGGTGTGCTGTCACCCACGGGATTCGCGGTCGCCTTCACGGCCGCGGCCGTCGTCGCACTCGCGACCGCAGTCCTCGGGTGCACGCTTGCACGAGCGCAGTCCTGAGCGCGGAGGGTGTTTCAGCTGGAAGGGGCTGTTGCAGGAATCTGTGACAGATCCGTTCATCAGCCCCTTGCTCCTGCGGTGTTCCTGGGCGCGCCTATAGGTTCACCGGTGAACTATCCTGGGCGAGGAGGCGCGTGAGTGTCTCGGTCCGGGGGGTCATGCCGAGGTCTTGGGTGGTTGGCCATTCACCGATCTCGACTCGCGCGAACTCGATCCACCGTTCGATGGTCTTGAACATGTCGACCTGGAAGGTGGCGAAGAGCACTGAAAGGTGCGTTCGTTGTGGGAACGGGTGACCGCCGTCGAGGTAAGAGCCCATGAGATCGACAATGGCTCGGTGGTGACCGTCGATGTCGTCTTCGAACTCGTCGAGGGCTCTGAGCACGTCTTCGCGTGAGCCGTGGTCGGCGAAGAGGAGCCGCAGCAGGGCTTCTATCTCAAAACGGGGCGGTTGGGTTCGGCTGCTCTTCCACTCCTTCAGGGCTCGGCGACCTTCTTCCGTGATCGAGTACACGTTGCGGGTTCGGTTGCCGTTGTCCTCTTGGAGGACAGTGGCGTACCCGAGTTCGACGAGCTTCTTGGGCTCGGAGTAGAGCAGGCGCTCCGACTTGGGCCAGGCGTAGCGAAGGCTTCGTTGGGCTTGGTGGGTCAGTTCGTACCCGGTCGACTCTCGGCCTCGCGGCGACCCGGTCGCTCAGCCGTCGTTGTTGATCGACTCGATGCCCTCTTCGGCACCGGCACCACCATTGCGCATCACGGTGCTGAACGACCCCACCGTGCTAGCCTCGCGAAGAGGGGTTGCAGCGGATCGCGTCCGGTCTCGGGGTTGAGGCCCATCCGGTCCCATTGAGAGGAACCCGATCATGGCCCACGTCTTCATCCAACACCAAGTCGATGACTACGACACGTGGCGACCTCACTTCGACAACGACAAGGCTGCGCGCGAGGCTGCGGGTGCGCGGGACGTCGCAGTGCTGCGGGACGCAGACGATCCCAACTCTGTGTGGATCGTGATCGAAGCAGACCAGTCGATCGTAGAGCCGATGATGGGCGACCCCGAACGGGGCGAGGCGATGCAGGCGGCCGGCGTTGTCTCGACGCCGCAGGTGTGGGTGGCCCCCTGAGCGTCCGACCCAAACCGAGGTGGCCGGATCGCGGCGTCGTCGGCCCGCGCGAGCGGCGAATCCATCGATGATCGGCCCCATCGAGCAGTCTCGAGTTCCGGAGCGGAGATCTGAATGAGCCGGCCACTTATCCACGAAGTGTTCGTCGGTTGCGATCCCAGTACCGCATTCGATTTGCTGGCAGACGTCCGGAACGAGTCCCGGTGGACCTCGGGGGTGACGGTGGCGGAGTTGCGCAGCGACGGTCCGGTCGGTGAGGGCTCGAGGTTCATGACCGTGTTTCGCGGTGTGGACAGCGACGTGCTGATTGCGGACTACCACCGTCCCGAACGTCTGGTCGTCGCCGCCAGCAACAACAGCATGGACATCGACACGACGTACACGTTCAGGGGAGCGAACGGGGGTACGGAGTTGAAGGTCATGACCGACGTCATACCGAAGGGACTCATTTCGGTCCTCTCCCCGCTGATTCGGTTGTTCATGCGACGTGAGGTGACGAGGAAGTACGAGACCTTCAAGCGGATCGTCGAGGCCCAGCCTGACCCGTCCTCGGGCTGAGCACGCCCAGAGGAGACCTGACACCGACCGGCTCGAGCGCGAGCAACTGCACGGCGGCGAGCGGCACCGAGGCATCGGCGTACCACGACCGCGCGGCCGGCAGCCCGACGAAGCCGAGCACGCCCGGATGCAGCAGGTAGAGCGCCAGCGGGTTCTCACCCCCCAGCAGAAGAACCCGGCGGGCAGCTCCGCGGCGCGTGGCCCGGCGTACGTCGACCATCGCGGTGGCCAACATGTGCAGCGCGGCCCAGGAGAGCGAGCCGATCAGGCCGCCGTGAGAGGAGCCGAGCATGGAGCTCAGCACCCACCGGTCCAGCACCAGCTGGTAGCCCGCCGAGCAGCAGGTGGCCCGGCCGCGTGCAGGCCTCAGGCGACCGCCGGAAGGGGATCCGCCACCGGCGATGAGCCGCAGCTCAGTCTGAGCAGTCGACCGCGACTGCGAGGGCGGCGCAGATGTCTCGCATCCGGGCCTCGGCCACCCGTCCCAAGCGTTCGACAAGGATCGCGATCGAGACGCTTTCGACCGAGTCGAGATTGACCGCCCAGCGACGTGGCACCGGGTCGGTGCCGGGTTCGAGGAGAACCTCGCTCGGGAGGCCTCGGTTGGTGGTCGTGCAGGGAGCGATCAGTGCGCGGCGATGGCGTGGGATGACTGCGTCGCGAGACAGGACGACGACGGGTCTGCGGCCTATCTCGGCCATCTCACACCACCACACCCCCCGTGAGGGGAAGTCCGTCATGACGCCGCGACCGCCCGTCGGAACGAGGCCAGGTCTCCCCGTTCGTCTGGCTCGTCGAGCGGGTGCGCGTGGTACGCGGCGTAGCTGGCGTCCACCTCGGCCGAGCGGTGGCGAGCCAACAGGGCAGCGATGGCTTCGTCGACCAGCGCGGAGTCAGGCTTCCCGGACGCCTTGCGGGCGCTCTCCAGGAGATGCCACGACTATGCCCGGCTGGGAGTTGTCGAGCGTCGGTCCACCTGCTACCCCTGACGTGAGCCTGGTGCCGGTTCCGGGAGGGTGGGGGCGTCGGAGGGGTAGAGGCCGGCGACGAACCCGTAGACCTGTTCCCCTGAGCGGGGGATCTGCGTGAAACGGCGGGTGAGCTGTTGGACCTCTGCCCAGAACTCGCGGACGTGCTCGACCGGGATCCGGGCGTGGACCAGCGTGCACCGGAGGGTGTCGGCGTCCTTGGCCTGCCGCGACTCGGTGTAGGCCGTCGCGATCCCGTCGACGCTGGCGACGGTGGCGAGATCCTCCTCAGAGCTCAACGCCCCGATGTAGATCGTGCGGGCGACCCGCCCGAAGTAGCGCTCCTCGATCGCCCTCACCCGGCGGGTCCGCACCACCTTGAGCAGGCCGGCGGACACCAGCAGATCCACGTGGTACGCCACCGTGCTCTTCGGTCGGCCCACGGCGAGCGCCATCTCCGAGACCGTGGCCGCTCGCTCCAGCACCAGCTCGAGCAGCGTGCTGCGCAGGTCGTGCGACAGGGCGCGCAGCTGCAGCGAGGAGGTGACCACGAGCATGTCGTCGAGCTCGTAGTCGGGGAGCATCTGGTTATTGACCGACATCTGTTGATCATTCTAGAGTTTTGGATTGATCCAGAAATCTATCAGACAGGAGCGCACGAGCATGGCAGAGGTCCTGCTGTTCCACCACGTCCAGGGACTGACCTCGGGCGTCGAGGCGTTCGCCGACGACCTCCGCGTGGGTGGGCACACCGTGCACGCTCCGGATCTCTTCGACGCAGAGACCTTCGAGTCCATCGAGGACGGGTTCAGCTACCTCCGCTCCCTGGCCGAGGGCCAGATGTCGGCGCGGGTCGACGACGTCGTCTCCGGCCTGCCGGAGAAGCTGGTGTACGCCGGCTTCTCGTGGGGAGTGCCGCGCGCTCAGATGCTTGCCCAGACCCGAGCCGGCGCGCTGGGCGCCCTGCTCTTCGAGTCCTGCATTCCCGTCACCGGGGACGACGCCTTCGGCCCCTGGCCCGCTGGTGTGCCCGTCCAGGTCCACGGCGCCGCCGGAGATGAATTCTTCCAGGAGGACCTCCCCGCGGCCGAAGAGCTCGTTCGTACCGTCGGACCAGACCTCGCGACGCTGTTCATCTACCCCGGCGACGCTCACCTCTTCGCCGACCGAAGCCTGCCCTCCTACGACGCCGACTCAGCCGGCTTGCTCACGCGACGCGCACTGGAGTTCCTCGCCCACGTCGGCTGACTCGGTGCCCTGCTCCGAGCCGCCTGACGGCACGGGCCGATCGAGCCGACCGGGACCCGCTGTCACCACGCCTCGGAGCGCGAGACGACCACGCTCTCAGTCACCTAGGGTGAACCCATGAGCCGGCCCACAGCCCACTCGCTGTGGCTGGCAGCGCCTCGTCGTCTGGCGCGCACTCCGGGCCAGCTCCGCCGTGCTCGTCGCGACCCACGACCAGCGGGTGTGGGAGGTCGCTGACCGGGTGATCAGGCTCGACGAGGGACGGCTGGTGGGCTGACCCCGAGCTTCGGCTCGGCCGCGGACCCGACCAGCCTTGGAGCCGCGGCGAGCCAGCCCATCGCAAGTGCGGTGAGGCCCCACGCCACCAGGTCGACCCAGGCGAGGCCGAGGAAGACGGTGGTGACGAAGTGCAGTGGCTGCGAGATCGTCAGCGCCCAGCCGACGACGGGAGGGAGCACGCGAGTGCGCAGGCAGAGCACGCCGAGCAGCACCGTGCCCACCACGTGGGCTGCGACGAAGATGCCGAGCCCAGCGCCGTACGACGGGTGCAGCCCGTCGAGCAGCCCTCCCGTGGTGGCCGGGTCGAGGCCCTGCTCGGTCGCGGTCCACAGCACCATGTCGCCGACCAGCACGATGGGCAGACTGAGGTAGCCGATCAGCACGAGTCCGAACGCCCAGGCCCGCAGTCGACCTGCGGGGAGGACGTCCCGCACGGCGTACAGGCCCGGGGCGAGCGTGAGGGTCGCCACCAGGCCCAGCCAGAGCACCGCGCTCTCCTGACCCGGGTGGGCCGCGACGGCCTGGGCCGCCGCTGCGTTGTCGGGCGCGGTGTAGTAGGGCAGCAGGAGGCGCAGCAGTGCCACGCAGGCCGGTCCCAGCGCAGCCAGCGCCGTCGTCAGCGCGCGGTTCATGAGGCGACCTGAGCGGCGCGTTCAGGGCGTGCCACGAGCACGATGCCGAGGATGGTGAGCGCCACGATCACGGCGGCGAGCACGAGGACGGGTGCGGGCACTCCGCCGACCACGAACGCGGGGACCGCGCTCAGCGCCGAGACCGCACGCATCACGACGAGTGGGGCGAGTGCCCAGCGGTGGCCGCGCCAGGTGAGCGCGGCCAGGACGAGTGAGCAGGTGCCGAGGACCGCACCGGCGATCGCCACCGCGTAGGGCGGGTGCTCTCCATCGGTGACGGCGAGGTCGGCGACGTCGACCAGCGACAGCGCGGCGAGGATCACCAGGCCGGTGGTTCTGTTCATGACTTCCTCCTGAGGCGGATCCGGGTGTTCTCAGGCTCGGGTCTGGTGGTGCCCGACCGTGAGGCCGCAGCGCCCGGGTCGACGGGAATCTGCCCGGGTGCTCTGGGAAGATCGCCCGAGACAGCGGGAGCCGGGTAGGCGAGACTCGTTTCGTGAGAACGAAGGCCGTCGTGTCCGCGCTCGCGGGTGGTTGCCTGCTGCTTGCGGCGGTGGCGGGGGTCGCCTGGGCTCGCGTCGGCTGGTCCTTCGGCGAGGCGGTCGATGCCTTCGTGGTGAGCAACCTCGTCATCGGCCTGGGCTTCGGCGCCTGTGGTGCGGTCGTCTGGTGGCACCGGCCGGCACACCCGGTGGGGCAGCTCTACCTGGTGGGTGGGCTGTGTCAGACGCTGAGCGCCGCCTGCGCGCCGCTGGCCCAGGTCACCCTCGACCAGGGCCAGCCGCTCTGGTCGGCGCGGCTGCTCGTGACCGTGTTCAGCGTGGCCTGGCCGGTGCACATCGGCATCTGCCTGCCGCTGTCGCTGTACCTGCTGCCCGACGGGAGGCTCCCGTCGCGGCGCTGGCGGCCGTGGTTCGCGCTGGTCGCCGTCACGTCACCGCTGTTCGTCCTGGAGAACGGAAACGCTCACTCGGACGGCACCTTCCCCGACGGGTTCCTGCTCCTTCCCGTCGACGGCGCGTGGTCGGTGCTGTGGTCGGCCAGCGAGCTGCGCTGGGTGCTGTCGATGCTGATCGGGCTGGCCGCACTCGTGACCCGCTACGTCAGGGGTGGCGAGGTGGTGCGCCGGCAGCTCCAGTGGGTGGTGCTCGCGGCGGGTTTCGTGCTCGCAGCGGTCACGCCGTGGGCCCTGGTCGCCGGTACGCCGCTGGTGGTGCTCTTCGCGGTCCCGCTGCTCCCGGCCGGCATCGCGGTGGCGATCCTGCGGCACGGCCTGCTCGACATCCGCCTCGTGCTCGCACGCGGCGTGGCCTACCTCTTGCTCTCGGGTCTGGTGCTCGCCGGGTACGCCGTGCTCGTGCTGGTGCTGTCCGGGGTCGCCTCGGCGCTGCTGGTCGCGATGCTGGCGCTGCCGCTGCAGGCCCGCCTGCAGACCGCCGTCGAGCGGGTGCTCTACGGCAATCGTGGTGACCCGGCCCGCGTCGCGGCCGAGGTGGGCGGTGCCTTGCCGGACCTTTCCGCCGGGCTC
>JBBQRV010000064.1:0-15468 GCA_038214475.1 Propionibacteriales bacterium
GCTCGTCGATCACCAGCTCGCCGACCCGCAACGGCTCGGCCGCGCCGACGCCCGCGACCGAGCCCCTGCGCAGCACCGCACGGATCCGCGCCGCCACCTGCTCGGTGCCGAACGGCTTCACGACGTAGTCGTCGGCGCCCGCGTCGAGCGCGCGCACCATGGTCGGGTCGTCGTCCTGCGCGGTGATCACGATGATCGGTACGTCGCTGGCGGCGCGGATCATCGCGATCAGCGTGATGCCGTCGAGGTCGGGCAGCCCGAGGTCGAGCAGCACCACCTGCGGCTGCACCGCGACCAGCTGCTCGAGGCCGGCCATCCCGCTGGCGGCAGTCACCACGGCGTGGCCGCGCTCGGTGAGTCCGCGCTGGACGGCACGCCGGATCGCGTCGTCGTCCTCCACCACCAGGATGCTGGGCATGAGCGCACCGTACGCCCTTCGGGGCCCGCGCACGACGAGGATGATGGGAGGATGAACCCATGAGCCGCAACCCCTCGAAGGCCCCGGCCCGGGTGCTCGGTCTGGGAGGCGCGATCGCGCTGTGGTTCGTGGTCGTGGCCCTCGGGTCGACCGCCGTCTGGGCGGTGATCTCGCGCGCCGGCGACGGCGTGGTGGGCGCCCCGGCGCCGCGCGGCCAGGTCGGCGCGGGCCCCTCGGCGTCGCGCAGCACCGCCACCCCCCAGCCGGGCACCTCGTTCCGGTCCTCACCGTCGGCGACCAGGTCGTCGAAGCCCGCGACCGGCCCGTCGTCGTCGCCCGTGGAACCCTGGTCGCCGACGCTCACCGACGACCCGTCCACCCCGTCGTCGCCGTCGACTCACGGGACCGGAGGTCACCACACCGGCGGCCCCTCCTCGCCCACGAGCTCGTCGTCGTCGAACGGGCCGGTGCGCCGGACCTGGAGCCGGTCCGGTGTGGGGTGGGTCACGGTGGAGTGCAAGGGCTCGTCGATCACGCTGGCGGGTGCGTCGCCCGAGGACGGGTGGGGGATCGAGAAGGACAGCACGGGCACCCGCGTGCACGTGCACTTCGAGGAGTACCAGGGCGACGGCGAGGCGGAGGTCACGGCGGTGTGCAAGAGCGGCGTACCCGACTTCAGCACCGGCTCCGACCGGGACTGACGGCCCGCTCGGCCGACCGGGGTGCGGCGTCCTCATGAGAGGTTAGGGTTCTCCGGTGCCCGAAGCCCCCGATGTCCGCACCCTGCTGGCGACCGCGGTGGCCGCGCTGGGGGGCCAGGAGCGGGCCGGCCAGATCGAGATGGCCGAGGCGGTGGCCGCCGCGATGGACAGCGGCGAGCACCTGCTGGTGCAGGCCGGCACCGGCACCGGCAAGTCCCTCGCCTACCTGGTCCCGAGCCTGGTGCACTCCGACCGGGTGGTGATCGCGACCGCGACCCTGGCACTGCAGCACCAGCTCGTCGAGCGCGACATCCCCGCCCTGGTCGAGGCCCTGCCCGACGTGGCGTCCAGCTTCGCGGTGCTCAAGGGCCGCTCCAACTACGCGTGCCTGCACCGGGTGCGCGAGGGCGTGCCCGACGACCAGGGTGCCCTGGTCGAGCTGCCCGAGGGGTCGCTCGGCGCAGAGGTGCTCAAGCTCCGGGAGTGGGTCGAGGAGGAGGCGGGGGCCGGCGGCACCGGCGAGCGCGACAACGCGCCCCGGCACACCGACCGGCTCTGGCGGCAGGTCAGCGTCAACCACCGGGAGTGCCTGGGTGCCGCCCGCTGCCCCTACGGGCAGGAGTGCTTCGCCGAGCGGGCCAAGGAGAAGGCCGCCCGTTCACAGGTGATCGTGACCAACCACAGCCTGCTGGCCATCGACGCGATCGAGGGCGTGCCGATGATCCCCGACTACGACACCGTGGTGATCGACGAGGCGCACGAGCTGGTCTCGCGGGTCACCCAGGCCGCCACCGACGAGCTCACGGTGGGTGACGTGGAGCGGGCCGGACGTCGGGCCGGACGCTACGTCGAGGACTCCTCCGGCGCGTCCAGCTCCGCCGACGACCTGCTCGACGCCGGGGAGGCGCTGTCGTCGGCCATCGGCGGCTGCGCGCCGGGGCGGATCGACGTGGTGCCCGAGGACCTCGGCGACGCACTCGAGCTGGTCCGCGACGCCGCGCGGGCCTGCCTGTCGGCCTTCCCGAAGGAGACCCCGGGCAGCGACGCCGACGGTGACGCGGCGAAGACCCAGGCCAAGGGCCTGGTGCAGGACGTCTTCACCACGGCCGAGCGGATGGCCGCGGGGCTCGACTCCGACGTGCTCTGGCTCAACCAGGCCCGTGAGCGGATCCCCGACCGGCTGTGCGTGGCGCCGCTGCAGGTGTCCGGACCGATGCGCGACAAGCTGCTGTCCGACAAGACCGTGATCTTCACCAGCGCGACCCTGCGCCTGGGCGGCGACTTCACGCCGGTCGCCACCAGCTTCGGCCTGAAGCAGGACGACGAGGAGCACCCGTGGCGCGGGCTCGACGTGGGCTCGCCCTTCGACTACGCCAAGCAGGGCATCCTGTACGTCGCCCGGCACCTCCCGCAGCCGGGCCGGGACGGGCTGGCGCCGGCCACCCTCGACGAGATCTGTGAGCTGGTCGACGCCGCCGACGGCCGGACCCTCGGGCTGTTCTCCTCGCGGCGGGCCGCCGAACAGGCGGCCGAGGTGGTGCGCGAGCGGCTGCCGCACCTCACCACGCTGGCCCAGGGCGAGGCCCAGCTGCCCGAGCTCGCCAAGCAGTTCGTGGCCGACCCGCACACCTGCCTGTTCGGCACGCTGTCGCTGTGGCAGGGGCTCGACGTGCCCGGCGAGACCTGCCAGCTGGTGCTGATCGACCGGATCCCGTTCCCTCGCCCCGACGACCCGTTGATGTCGGCGCGCCAACGTGCTGCCGACCGGGCCGGCGGCAACGGCTTCATGCAGGTCGCGGCCACCCACGCCGCGCTCCTGCTGGCCCAGGGCAGCGGTCGGCTGATCCGGACCACCGAGGACCGCGGGGTGGTCGCGGTGCTCGATCCGCGGCTGGCCACGGCCCGCTACGGCAGCTTCCTCAAGGCCAGCCTGCCGCCGATGTGGACGACGTCCGACCCGGTGCTGGTGCGCAAGGCCCTGAAGCGGCTCGCGGCGAGCTGACCTGCCGCTACGCTCCGCACATGTTCGTCAAGCGCGGGCCGTTCCGCAGCATCGTCGGTGTCGCCCTGGCTGCGCTGTTCCTGATGGGCCTGGCGGTGGTGTGGCCACTGCTGCAGTACGTGTCGACCGGGGAGTCGTCGACCGGACCCGACCCGGTGACGGTGTCCGACTACTCCGCCGACCTGACCGTCGCCGCCGACGGCACCCTGACCGCCCGGGAACGGCTCACCACGCTCTTCCCGTCCGGCCGGCACGGCATCTTCCGGTTCTGGGACCTCGCCGACCCGTCCGACGCCCAGGTCCGGCTGGTCCCGCGCGACATCGAGGTGACCCTCGACGGTGCGGCGGTCCCGGTCGAGCTGCTGTGGGAGAACGGCACCCGCTACCGGGTCGCCAAGATCGGTGACGCCGCCCGCCTGGTCACGCCAGGACGGCACGTCTACGAGATCCGTTACCGCATCGACGGCGCGCTGTCGCCCACCAGCGTCGGCGGCTCCGGCCACCAGAGCGCCAGCTGGGCCACCGGAGACGACCAGGCCTCGACCTTCTTCTGGGACGTGGTGCCGGGAGGCTGGCAGATGGACATCGCCCGGGCCCGGATCGCGGTGCACCTGCCGGCCGCCTCGGCACCGGGCATCAGGTGCGCCACCGGGTACGGCGCCACCGGCGGCTGCCGGGTCGCCGGCGAGGGCACCGACGAGCTCACCGTCACCACCGGCCACCTGGCGCCGCGCACCCCGGTCACGGTGCGTGCCGACGTTCGGACCCCCCTGCCCGCGCGCACCACCGTGCCCTGGCCGCCCGCACTCGACGGCGTGCTGGGCCGCCGGCTGTGGCCGGTGCTCGCCCTGATCGCCCTGGCGATCGCCGCGCTGCTGCTCGGCACCGCGCTGGCCGTGCGTAGCCGCGAGAGCCGCCCGGGGTACCCGGTGACCTACGCGCCTCCGGAGGGCCTGGGGCCGGTGCAGACCTCCTACCTGCTGCACGAGCGGGTGCCCGACGAGGCGTTGACGGCGACCCTGCTGCACCAGGCCGAGCGCGGACTGACCCGGCTCGACGATGCCGGTGACGGCTCCTGGACGATCACCGGGCTCGGCGACGCCGCTGCCTGGGCGGGCGCCGACCCGGTGACCCGTGGGGTCGGGGAGCGGCTCGGGCTGCTCGGCACGCAAGCGGCGCCGGGAGTGTTCCGGGCCGACCGGTCGGCGTCGGCGGGGGAGGACCTGACCGCGGCGAAGGCGGCGATCGGGACCGATGCCCGCGAGTGGGCCGTCAGCCAGGGGCTGCTGGTGCCGGCGTCCCACGAGACCCTGGGCAAGGTCCTGGTCGGGCTGGCCCTCGTGCTCGGCGGGGTGCTGGCGATCTGGCACCCCTTCCACCTCAGCCTGGTGGCCCTGCCCTTCCTGGCCTTCGCACTCGGCGGGGCCGGCCTGATGTCGCCCGGCGTGGGCACCCGCCGCACCACCGCGGGCCGCGAGGTCTGGTCGCGTGCCGGCGGCTTCCGCCGGGTGCTGTCGACGACCTCGGCGGAGGACCGCTTCGACTTCAGCGCCCACCGCGACCTCTACACCGCCTACATCCCCTACGCGGTGGCCCTCGAGTGCGCCGACGCGTGGGCGCGCAAGTACCAGGCCTGGACCGGCCAGCCCGCGCCGGTGCCGGGCTGGTACCCCCTCTACGCCGGCACGGCTGGCTGGACCGGAGGCGGTTCCGGCTTCGCAGGGTTCGAATCCTCGCTACGCTCCTCGATCAGCGCCTACCAGGCCACCCAGACCTCCTCCTCGTCCGGCGGGGGAGGCGGCTTCAGCGGTGGTGGCGGTGGCGGCGGCGGGGGCGGCGGCTCCTGGTGACCGACCCGCTCGTCGTACGACCCGACCCCAAGGAGAACCCATGCTGATCGTGATCGTCCTCGTGCTGCTCGTCCTGCTGCTCGTCGGCGTGGGAGTCGTCGGGTTCAACCGGCTGCGCACCCAGGACGTGAAGGCCGACGAGGCGCTGGGCGGCATCGACGTGCAGCTCACCCGCCGCGCCGACCTGATCCCCAACTTGGTCAACACCGTCAAGGGGTACGCCGAGCACGAGCGCGGCGTCTTCGAGGCGGTCACCGAGGCGCGGACCCGGGTCGCCAAGGCGGCCGCCGACGGCACGGTCACCGAGAAGGCAGCGGCCGACGCCGAGCTGAGCAAGGCGCTGGTCAACGTGATGGCGGTGGCCGAGGCCTACCCCGACCTCAAGGCCAGTGCGAACTTCATCCAGCTCCAGCAGCAGCTCGCCGACACCGAGAGCCAGCTCGCGTTCGCCCGGCAGTACTACAACGACGCCGCCGCATCGCTGAACACCTCGGTGCGCACCGTCCCGTGGATGTTCTTCAGCGGGCTGGCCGGGGTGAAGCAGCGCGACTTCTACGACGCGCCGGCCGGCCAGGAGGTCCCGCCCACCGTGGAGTTCTGAGCCTCGCGGGTGGAGCCGGCTCAGCCAGGCGGCAGCGACGGCAGGTCCCCGGTGCCGACCGGGTCCTCGACCACGTGCTCGCCGGTCCACGACGCGACCACGTCGCGGTAGGTCCGGGTGTGCTGGTAGCCCGAGTGCGTCATCACCCGCGGCCCCGGGTCGCCCCGCTGCTCCAGCGGCACCTCCGGCACCGGGCGATCGAGATGGCTGTCGCGGTCGGAGAACACCCGGTAGCCCAGCGGGTCGGAGCGGCGGAACAGGTTGATCCAGCTGCTGCCGTGGTCGGTGAGCCGGCGCAGCAGGCTGCCGGGGGGCGGCACACCGATCCCCGGGGTGTCCTCGCGGGGGACGTCGGGGAAGGGGTCGCGGAGCTTGCGCACTCCCGTGGTGGGCGCGTAGCCGATCGCGTCGGGGCCGAAGACCCGCGGGAAGACACGGCCGTAGAGGTCGCGGATCTGGCTGCCGTAGGTGACGATCCGCACCCGCGCCAGGTCGTCGTCACCGAGGCGGCTGGCCATCGCGGCCACGATCAGTGACCCCTGGCTGTGCCCCGAGAGCACCACGAGCCGCGGCTCTGGCGCGTCCGCCGGGCCGAGCGCCCAGCGGGTGCGGGTCTCCAGCTCGGGCACCACGCGCTCGGCATAGCAGGGGGGCGCCAGCGGATGGGCGGCCCTCGGCCAGAACGTGGTGAGGTCCCACAGCACGCCCGCGGCCTTGCGGGCGTTCTCGGAGCGGCGCAGCTGGGATCCCAGCAGGGCCAGCCCGGCCGACATCGCGACCACCACGTACATCGCCAGGGTGGCGTAGCTGCGGGTCCACTCGGCGTAGAACCAGGGCGGCTCGCCCGACGCCGCCATCACGATCAGCACCAGCGCGACCGGCGCGGTCACCAGCCCCATCAGGTCCAGGAGGCGCTCGGCGCGGTGCGCCATCCCCGCCGTACGCCGCGCGGCCCGGGCACCAGCCCGGTCCCGTACCGGCACCAGCGAGTCCGGCCACGGACCGTCCTCGGCGGGCAGGAAGTCGCCGATCAGTCGCCCGGCGGTGCGGCCGTAGAGCACCATCGACGCGATCAGTACCAGCCCGACCAGGAGCAGCCAGGCCAGCTGGGCGATCGGGGTCCAGATCAGCACCTGGGGCACCACCAGGGTGGCCTGCGGCGGGTTGGTGTTGTCGAGGAGGACGGCCGAGTCCGGGTCGAGGTGCAGGAGCCGGCCCGGGACGGCCAGGGTGCCGAGCGGGCCGAACCGGGCCGACTCCGCGGTGCAGGGCTCGTCGAGCCAGCCGACGTCGCCGCTGCCGATGCCCACGCAGCTGTCCTGGAAGGCGACGCTGTCCCCGCGCACCAGCAGCTCCCCGCCGAGCACCCGGGTCGACGCCCGGGCCCGCACGACCGCGCTGGTGCCGAGGTCGTCGAGGGCGGACAGTCCGTCCACCCGCACGGTGCCGCCGTGCAGGGTGACGCCCGCGCCGTCGACGGTCACCTCCGCGTGCACCAGCGTCACGTCGCCGGTGGCCACGAACCGGGTCGGCGTCGCACCCGACGCGGTGCTCGCGCCGGGCGCCGCGCTGTGCGACACCAGGTCGCCCACGGAGTGCTCGGGACCGTTGAGGTAGTTGGCCGAGGCGATCACCGTGCCCGAGGTGAGCAGCAGCGACACCCACGCGCCCCCGGCGAGCAGCACCGAGGCGCCCGCACCGTGCCAGGCCTGCTCCGGACGGCCCGACATCCGGTAGTGCCAGAGGGTGAGGAACGTGAAGAACGACAGCACCACGAACACCGCGAGCAGCAGGTTGTCGCCGCGGAACTGGTTGCGGGAGAAGAGGTACGCCGCCGCGACGGCTGCCGACACCACCGGCAGCACCACCAACCCGATCGCGGCAGGGGTGGGCATCCGCCCGCCCGCGAAGACGCTGAGGTGCAGCACCGTGAGCAGCACGAACACCGCGATGAACCACAGGTTGCGTCCGTAGTAGTCGATCGACTGGTCGATGTCGCCCCGATAGCCGATCAGCACCAGCACGTGCACGGCGTAGACCGCGAGCGCAGCCACCAGCAGCCAGTCGACCCGCGGCTCGACGTGCTCGCGCAGCCACTCCCCGCACCGGAAGCCGCCCCGTTCGCACCGATTCACCAGTGACCAGACCCGGGTCTGCGTGGGGTGCGGCACGGGCGGGCGGTTCTCCAGGTCGGTGCGGTGGCTCACGGTGGCGAGGAAGATCGCCGCGAGCGCCACGAGTGCGGCTGCCACGGTCGTGGCCAGCACCGTCACGGGGGCGTCGGCCGCCGCCAGCACGTGTGCTCCCGAGAAGCCGACCACGGTGCACACGCCGACGCTCAGGTGCAGGCGCTGCAACCGCTGGGTGCGCTCCTTGCCCTGCCACAGATCGGGATCGCGCAGGATCGGCCGGACCGGCGCCGAGTCGTCGACACCCCAGGGGTCGACGAACGGCGCCTCGTAGCGCATCAGGCTCTGGCGGGAGAGGAACCACAGCAGGGCGACCAGCAGCATCGGCACCAGGGTGCCGGCGGCCAAGCGCTGGGTGGGGCTCCAGCCGGCCAGCACGTCGAGCTGGGTGGGGAGCCGGCTGCACGCCGGGGCCCCGAACCGGTAGCACTGCCAGGTGACCATGTCGATCGCGATCACACACGGGGTCAGCACCATGAACGACGTCAGCAACAGCCCGGACACCCGCACTGCGCGGGCCCCCCAGCGCGCCGTACCGGTCGGGCGGCCGACGCCGAGCCGGGCCCAGTAGGCGAGGTTGGCCAGCGCGAAGGGCAGCAGCAGCAGCCACAGCGCCCGCTTCAGCCAGCCCAGCACTCCCTGGACACCGGAGGTCAACGCCCCCCACGAGTAGGCCTCGACGCTGACCCGGGTGCCCGCCAGGTCGCGATACGGCAGGTCGCCGGGGTCGTCGGCGCGGTAGAGGCCGGTGAGCGAGTCGCCCGCCACCTGGCCGACCTCGCCGTCGGAGACGCCGAGCATCGAACCCGGAGACGTGCCGTGCACACCGTGCACCCGGAGCTCGACGATCTCCATGCCACCGCCTCCTCTGTGAAGCGTGTCAGGGCAGGCTTCAGGGAATGCTTCAGTCAGGCATAGCAGAGGCGACGGCAGGCTCGCCAGATACCGGGGCCCGCTCGAATCCCACGTAGTAGGCCCACGGGCCGAGCACGACGGCCCAGCCGATCACCGCGTCGAGGACCCAGTGGTTGCCGGTGCCGATGATCACGGTGGTCGTGGTGGCGGCGTACAACCACGCCAGCAGCAGGGTACCGGGGCGCTCCGCGTAGCGGTGCGCGACCAGGGCCACCCACACCGCCCAGCCGGCGTGCAGCGACGGGAACGCGGCGAGCTGGTTGGTGGTGCCGCCCAGGCCACGCGGCGCGGAGGCGTCACCGCCCCACCAGCCGGCCCACGAGAACTGCTCGAGCACATCGACGTAGCCGCCGACCAGGCGCGGCGGCGCGGTGGGGGCCAGGAGGTAGAACGCCAGCGCGATCAGGGTGGCCGCCACCAGGGCTCGGCGGGCGGGGGAGTAGGAGTCGTGGCCGCGTCGGTAGAGCCAGATCAGCACGAACCCGGTGATCAGGTAGTGGGTGGTGGCGTACCAGTAGCTGCCGAAGACACCGACGAACTCGTGCCGGGCGAAGACGTCGTTGAGCGAGAGCTCGAAGTCGAGGCCGAACCAGCCCTCGAAGGACTTGAGCTGGTGGGCGCGCTGTCGGGCCGGGGCGGCGGCGTCGCTGGCGATGAGCCGGGTCAGGCAGTAGCCGACGTAGAGCCCCAGGATCAGGCACACCTCGATGAAGCCGCGGCGCTGTCGGCGCCGCACCCCCTCAGCCAGCGCGGTTATCGTGGTCACCCCTGAACCTTCCCCGTCGTACCAGGTCCGTGCATCCGGCACGCCCCTGACCAGACCCTGAAGGTTACCCGGAACTACACCCTGCGGAGAACTGCGGTTACCTTGCCCAGAATGGTGGCGTGCGTGCCGTCTATCGGATCATAGGCATCGTTGTGCGGCAGGAGCCACACCTTTTCGCCCTTGCGCTGGAAGGTCTTGACCGTGGCCTCCCCGTCGATCAGGGCCGCCACGATCTCGCCGTTGGACGCGGTCTGCTCCTGCCGGATCACGACGTAGTCGCCGTTGCAGATGGCCGCGTCGATCATCGAGTCGCCCACCACCTCGAGCATGAACAGGGTGCCCTCGCCGACCAGCTGCTTCGGGAGCGGGAAGACGTCCTGGACCTGCTCCTCGGCCAGGATCGGGCCGCCGGCCGCGATCCGGCCGACCATCGGCACGTACGTCGCGGTGGGCATCGCGTCGCCGATCCCGGTCTCGTCGTACCCGGGGTCGTCGCCGGCGCTGATCGAGCGGCGCGCAGCCATGATCTCGGGGAGGAAGACCTCGAGGGCGCGCGGCCGGTTGGGGTCGCGGCGCAGGAAGCCCTTCTCCTCGAGCACCCGAAGCTGGTGGGAGACGCTGGAGGAGCTGGTGAGTCCCACCAGCTCGCCGATCTCACGCATGCTGGGCGGGAAGCCGCGCTGCTCGATGTTGTCGCGGATGACGTTGAGGATGCGCTGCTGACGCGGGGTCAGTCCGGTGGCGTCCGGGGGACCGTCGGGCAGCTCGGACACCTTGGCGACCTTGTCGCCGGTGCCGGCCCGTCGGGCAGCCTGTCCTGCGCCGCCCCCTGCAGAGCCCTGTCCTGAGCCGGTTCGTGACCCCGTTGTCGTCATGGCTGAAACCTAGTCCTCATCGCGACCCGCTTCAAACACCTGTTCGAACGGGCGTGTCGCGCCGATGGGCGGCCGGGATCGCGACACGCCGATCGAACAGGTGTTCGGCAGATGCTTGATTCGTTCGAACAGGTGCTCTAACGTCGCACATGTGTTCGATCGAACGTGTGATCGAGCGGGTGTCCGGCAGAGGTTGTCGGTGGTCGCCGATAGACATGGGATCGACGAAGAGACGACCACTTCCCCGGAGGTCCCGATGAGCAGCATGACGATCACCCCGCAGGCCCTGAGCCGGTCCGTGCGCCCCGATGTTCGGGTCAGCCCAGTTCGGGTCAGCCCAGTTCGGGTCAGCCCGGTCCGGCTGACCCGGCGCGGTCGGCTGGTGGTCTTCACCGCCTCCCTGCTGCTGGTGCTCGGGGTCGCGTTCACGCTGCTCGGCGGCGCCTCGGTGGCCACCGAGCAGGCCGGCACGCCCGAATCGACGACGGTGGTGACGGTCGCAGCGGGCGACACGCTCTGGGACATCGCGGCCGGGCTCGCGGACGACGGGGGCACCCGGGCGATGGTGACCCGCATCGAGCGGCTCAACGCACTCGACTCCGCGATGCTCTACGCCGGCCAGCGGATCCGGGTCCCCGCCGAGTAGCGCACCCCGACCGGAGCCGCCGCCGGTCGCACGAACTCCCGCCGGTCGCCTCGACCCCGGCCGGTGGGGACAACTGAATACGCGGGGGAAGACGAGGACCGAAGTGCTGGGGAAGCCTTCGGTCCTCGCCCCATTTCGGGTGCCCGCCGGGTCGGCTACGGTGCCGGTGTGGCCGGCTACTCGAGCACCCCGCTGCCCACCAAGATCGGGATCAGGCCCGGCCAGGTGGTGCTGCTCGACGGCGCTCCCGACGGCCTGCAGATCGACGGCACCTGCACCCGGCTGCCACGCAGCTTTGACGTGGCCCTGACCTTCCACAGCTCGGTCGGCACGCTGCGCCGCCGGCTGCCGCAGCTGCTCGAGCGGATGAGCGTGGCCGGGATGGTGTGGGTGTGCTGGCCCAAGCAGGCCAGCGGCGTGCCCACCGACCTCGACGGCAACCTCGTGCGCGAGCTCGGGCTGGGTCTGGGCGTGGTCGACGTCAAGGTGGCCGCGATCGACGAGGTGTGGTCGGGGCTGAAGTTCGTGCGCCGGCTCAGCGACCGCTGACCAGGGCGAGGGCGGGGTGCACGACCCCGGTCTCGGGCACCGTGAGCCGACCGGGCGTCACGGTGAGGCCGGGCAGCTGCGGCGCCGGCGTCACCACGTAGTCGCCGGGCGACAGGGTGGCGCGGAACGCTCCCGGTCCGCTGACCGGCACCCTGACCTGCTTCCCGTCTGCGCTGGTGAACACCAGCAGGGCGGCCAGCGGCGCCGGGTCGCACGGCTCACCCGGGACGCACGACGCCCGCACGCCGGCCCGGTCCAGGGTGCCCACCACGTTGTCGACCTTCGCCGTCGTCCCGGGGTCGGGTGCAGGGGAACCGCTGGGCGCGCCCCCCTCGCCGCTGCCGCAGGCGCTCAGCGCCGCGGCCACGACCAGGACGAGCAGGGCCGCCGACGGCCCCCGGTGGACCACGTCTCCAGCGTACGTCGCACCGGGACCGCCGTCGCCTCAGGAGCTCACGGCCCGAACGCCGCGAACACCCGCGACATCAGGTCTCCCTTCTGGGCGGCGGTGCCGTACTCCTCGAACGGGAAGGCGAGGAACACCACCTGGTAGCCACCGGTGTCGACGGAGAGGGCGTTCGGCTCCGAGGTGCTGTCGGTGAAGATCGGAGTCGCCGGTGCGATCGGGGTGACCTGGTCCATGTAGCCCGCGCCGAGCACCGAGAGGTCCAGCGGCACGGTGCCGACGCCGTCGGTGAGGCTCCCGGTCACCCCGGTGACGCTGGTGGTGACGATGTCGTTCTGCGCCTCCGTGCCGTCCCAGTCGACGTGCAGGTAGTCGCGCACGAAGGCTGTCTGGCCGGCGGCCTGGTCGAGGATGTCCTGACCGGACACGAACAGCTGTCCGCCGCCGTCGAGGTAGCCCGTGAGCTGGGTCTCGTAGGGCAGCAGCGGGCCCGGGTAGGCGTTGCCGGTGAACCAGACGACGTGGTCGAAGGCATCGAGGTACTGCGTCGGCAGGTTGGGGTCGACCCCGAGGTCCCACACGGCGTACTGCTGTCCGGCGGCGCTCACCGCGTCGGTGTAGTACGACTGCACGTCGGGGCCGTTGCCGTCCTCGTCGACCACCAGGGTGCCGACCGCGACCGCGATCGTGTCGAGGGTCGCCGACGCCGAGATCGCAGGATCGCCCACAGATGTCGCGGTGACGGTCGCTGCGTTCTGGTCGCCGTCCGCGGCCCCCGCCGGCACGTCGACGCCGACGCACAGGCAGGCCGAGGCTCCGGGCGCGACCGCGGCCGTGGTGGTGAGCGGGGTGCTGCAGTCGGCCTCGTAGAAGGCCACCGGCCAGCCGCCGCCGCTGGAGGAGAGGGCGTACGAGTCGCTCTGGTAGCCGTCGTTGGTCACGGTGAGCGGGTAGCTGACCGTGGTCCCGACCCGGCCGCCGTCGGTCTGCGCCGCCGGGGTGACGCTCACGGCGTACGGGTCCGCGATCGGGGTCACGAACGCCGAGCCGGTCGTGAAGGGGCCCTCGGCCGACTCCACCCGGATCCCGTCGTTGGTGATCGCCTGCACGAACCGGGGCAGCCGGGAGTCGATGCGCACGGTGAGGCTGACGGTTACCTCACCTCCCGCCGGCACCGTGAGGCCCGACCAGGTCACTCGACCCCGACGCGCTGCGCCGCCATCGGTGGCGCTGACGAAGCTGGTGCGCGCGGGCAGCGGGTCGGACACGGTGACGCCGGTGGCGTCGCCGGTGCCGAGGTTGCGCACGGTGAGGTCGTAGGTGAGCTCGCTGCCGGGGCCGACCGGGATGCCGGCGTCCTGCACGTCGAGCTGGAGTGCCGGGCGGGCAGTGGCGTCGACCATGCCGTAGGCGCCGCGTCCGTGCGTGCCCGAGAGCAGGGTGCCGTGACGCGGGTCGAGGTCCAGCTGCCAGATCCCCACGATGGCGTGGCTGGTGCCACCCATGTAGGTCCAGGTGCGGCCGTTGTCGTAGCTCGCGTAGGGGCCGACGTCGGTGCCGGCGTACAGGGTGCCGGCGTACGACGGGTCGAGGACCAGCGAGTTGATCGGCACGTTGGGCAGGTTGCCGGTGACGTTGCGCCAGTGCCGGCCGGCGTCGGTGGTGGCGAAGACGTGTCCGTGGGTGCGCGGGGTGGCCTCGTCGTAGCCGCCGTAGGCGACGTAGGCGATCCGGTCGTTCGAGCGGTCGACCGCGATCGACTGGACCGGCCGGTTGGGCAGCAGCGGCGAGCGCAGCCGCTTCCAGGACGGGGAGTCCTCGGTCTGGGCGTCCGGGCTGTTCCACAGGTAGCCGTCGAGGCTGCCTGCGTAGACGCCGTTCCCGCCGCCGACCCCGAAGGCCGACAGGGCGCAGGTGCGGGCACCGTTGGGGGCGGTGCCGGTGCA
Source organism: Propionibacteriales bacterium (assembly GCA_038214475.1). Lineage (GTDB taxonomy): Bacteria > Actinomycetota > Actinomycetes > Propionibacteriales > Nocardioidaceae > Nocardioides. The sequence continues at coordinate 13,865 of JBBQRV010000064.1, forward strand.
GCCGCTGGTCAGGTCGGGGCTGATCGGCGTCCACTGCACGTCACCGGCGGACGGGGCCTTCGCGTTGTCGGTGCGGTAGGCCCGCTGGGTGCCCAGGAAGAGCTGGTCGGGGTTGTCCTTGTTGAGCACCCAGGGCAGGTAGAAGTCGGAACGGTCGCCGAGGTTGATGCCCCGGGTGATGCTCTGGTTGCTGAACAGGAACGCGCCCCCGTTGTCGAAGCGGTAGGGGCTGATCCCGTAGTAGGTGCCGTAGACGAAGTTGGAGTCGGTCGGGTCGACCAGCACCTGGCCGCCGTCACCGCTGGACAGGTCGGTCCACAGCGGGTTGGCGGGGTCGGTGGCGTGCCGCAGGGTGCCGTTGTCCTGGGTGCCGCCCCAGATCCGGGACGGGAAGGGCTGGCCGGACTCCTCGGTCCACGCCGGGTTGTTGGCGATGGAGGTGAACTGGCCGATGGACAGCCCGCCGGTGTTGAGGCTCTGCCAGGTCACCGCGTCGATCGGGTCGCCGGGGTTGGTCCGGCCGCCGCGGTCGGCGCTCTCCCACACGCCGCCGTCGGAGCCGCTGAGCACGTGGTCGGCGTCGTTGGGGTCGAAGGCGAAGGCGTGGAAGTCGGGGTGCTGGTCCCAGCCGAGGTTCTTCCAGGTCTGGCCGCCGTCGTCGGAGCGGTAGATGCCGCCCGAGCCGATGTTGTAGTCGAACTGGCCGGCCGCGTAGACCACGTCGGGGTTGGTCGGGTCGGCCTCGATGACGTTGTCGTACCAGCACTGGCCACCGCAGTAGGCGGCCACCGTGTCGTCACCGGTGCCGTCGGACGTCTGCGCCCAGCTGGCGCCGGCGTCCACGGACTTGTAGACGTGGGCGTCCTCGTCGCCGATCTGGAAGCCGGCGTAGAGGGTCGCGGGTGCGGAGGCGTCCGGGTGCGACACCGAGATCGAGAAGCGGGTGGGCGCCTCGGCGTAGTCGGCGGCGGGCAGGCCGTTCATGATCGCGCGCCAGTGCCGCCCGCCGTCGGTGGACTTGACGATGTTCTTGCCCCAGAAGCTGGCGTACAGCACGTCGGGGTTGAGCGGGTCTATCTCGAGGTCGGTGGCGCCGTTCTGCTGGGGTACGCCGCGCCGCAGCCGCCAGCTGGACCCGCCGTCGGTGGACTCCCAGATGCCGAACCGGGAGTGCGCGGTGGGGGAGACCCGGCGGTTGCCGCCGCGGCCGGTGAGCACCGAGACGTAGAGGTGGTCGGCGTCGGTGGGGTCGATGACCAGGTGCGAGATCGACACCGCGCGGAAGTAGTCGCCGGACACGTGCGCCCAGGTCTGGCCGCCGTCGGTGGACCTGAGGACGCCGTTGCCGGTGTAGCTGTCGCCGGACAGCGCGCCCTCGCCGGTGCCGGCGTAGACGACCTGGTCGTCGGACTTCGCGACGGCCACCGCGCCGATCGCGAGCGAGGCGAGGTTGTCGGTGCGGGCCACCCACGAGGTGGCGCCGGGGGCGAGGGTCCAGATGCCGCCCTGGGCGCCGCCCAGCACGTAGGTGCCGTCGGCCCGGATCGCCAGCGCGCCGATCCGGCCGTTCATCGCCTCGAAGATCGGCGTGCTGCGGGTCAGCT
>JBBQRV010000065.1:0-15459 GCA_038214475.1 Propionibacteriales bacterium
GGCTCGCTGGTCGCCGGGCTCGCCTGGCGCGGCATCCGCGGCTATCCGCTCACCGACGAACACTGACGCTCGTTTCCCAGTCCTTCCCAGCCACACTGTAAGGAGTCCCATGGAGATCAAGATCGGCATCCAGCACTCGCCCCGCGAGCTCGTCGTCGAGACCGGCGACAGCGCCGACGACGTCGAGAAGGCCGTCGCGGACGCCGTCTCGGGCGAGGGCGTCCTCACCCTCGTCGACAGCAAGGGCCGCCGGGTGATCGTCCCGGCCGCCAAGCTGGCGTACGTCGAGATCGGTGGCGGCGTCTCCGGCCAGGTCGGTTTCCGCAGCTGACACCCCTACGGGTGCTCGCCATTGTGGGTGCCCGGCGGCATGATGTTCCCCGATGTGCCCGGAATCATTCGCGGGCGCACTACGAGAAGGAGTTCCAATGGGCTGGATCGGCGTACTCATCGGTGGAATCATCATCGGCCTGCTCGGCAAGTTCGTGGCGCCCGGCGACCGCGACAACATCCCGCTGTGGTTGACCATCGTCTGCGGCATCGGCGGAGTTCTCATCGGCTACGGCCTCTTCGGTGGCACCAACGGCTTCGACTGGATCGCGTTCTTCGCGGCCATCGCCCTGGCGGCGGTCTTCGTGATGATCGCGGCAACCGTCACCGGTCGACGCAAGGTCTGACCTGACGCACGCAGGGCCCCGGTTCCAGCTGGAACCGGGGCCCTGCGGCATCTCCAGGGGTACGTCGGGCAGCCTCAGGCATCGAGGCCGAGGTCGGCCATCCGCTGGGCGTGCTGCTCGGTGAGCCGGGCGAACATCCGGCCCAGGGCAGCCAGGTCCATGCCCGGCCGGTCCACGCTGCCGGCGAGCAGCGCGGTCAGAGCGTCGCGCTCGGCGGCCACCCGCTGTGCCTGCGAGAGCGCCTCCCCCATCAGTCGCCGGCCCCACAGTGCGAGCCGGCCCCCCACCCGGTGGTCGGCCACGATCGCCTTGCGCACCCGGTCGACGACGAACTCCGAGTGCCCGGCGTCCTCCAGCGAGGAGTAGATGAGGTCACGGGTGTCCGCGTCGACGAAGGCCGCGATCTCCCGGTAGAAGTCGGCGGCCAGCCCGTCTCCGACATACGCCTTGATCAGGCCCTCGAGCCAGTCGGCCGGCGCGGTGTGCCGGTGGAACTCGTCGATCGCGGCACGGAACGGGGCCATCGCCTCGAAGGGGTCGGCGCCGAGCTCGGTGAGCCGGTCGGTCAGCCGGCCCACGTGCCCGAACTCGGCGCTGGCCATCGCGGCCAGGGCGAGCTTGTCCTCCAGGCTGGGCGCCAGCTTGGCGTCCTCGGCGAGCCTCTCGAAGGCCGAGATCTCGCCGTAGGCGATCACGGCGAGCAGGTCGACGACGGCGGAGGAGTACTGCGGATCGGTGAACGCGACGGGCACGCCGTCCGACGGTGATGCGGGCATGCTCCGACCCTACCGATAGACTGGGGCCAGATGCGTGCTGCAGGAACTCTGTCTGCGCCGCCTCGGCGAGTGCCCGTGTTCGAGATCGGGCAGGCGTCGCCCGCATGTGCGCGGCAGACCCACGTCAGAACCTGTCCTGAGTCGGCCGCACCGAGACCACTCACGAAATGGACAGAATCATTACCACCTTCCGAGACCTCGGGGTGCTCCCCGAGATTTGTGACGCGCTCGAGCGCGCCGGCATCACCACCCCCTTCGCCATCCAGGAGATGACCCTCTCGGTCGCCCTGATGGGCACCGACCTGATCGGCCAGGCCCGCACCGGCACCGGCAAGACGCTCGCCTTCGGCATCCCCGTCATCCAGCGCACCGTGGCCCAGCACGACCCCGACTACGCCGAGATGGTGCCCGGCAAGCCGCAGGCGCTGATCGTGGCGCCGACCCGCGAGCTGGCCCTCCAGGTGTCCAACGACCGCGCGCTGGCCCGCCCCGACCGCGGCGTCCGGGTGCTCACCGTCTACGGCGGCGTCGGCTACGACACCCAGCTGGACACGCTGCAGGCGGGCGTCGACATCGTCGTCGGTACGCCGGGCCGCCTGATCGACCTGATGAACCGCCGCGCCCTCGACCTGTCGCACGTGAAGTCGCTGGTGCTCGACGAGGCCGACGAGATGCTCGACCTGGGCTTCCTGCCCGACGTGGAGCGGCTGCTGGCCAAGACCCCCGAGACCCGGCAGACCATGCTGTTCTCGGCGACGATGCCCTCGGCGATCGTGGCCCTGGCCCGCACCCACATGCGGCACCCGATGAACATCCGCGCCGAGTCGTCGTACGAGAACGCGACCGTGCCGGCCACCGCGCAGTTCATCTACCAGGTGCACGACCTCGACAAGCCGGAGATCATCGGCCGGCTGCTGCAGGCCGAGGACGCCGGGAAGATGATCGTCTTCACCAAGACGAAGCGGGCCGCCCAGCGGGTGGCCGACGACCTCGTCGAGCGCGGTTTCAACGCCAGTCCCCTGCACGGCGACATGGCGCATGTGGCGCGCGAGAAGGCGCTCACCAAGTTCCGCTCCGACAAGCTCGACGTGCTGGTGGCCACCGACGTCGCCGCCCGCGGCATCGACGTCGCCGGCGTCACCCACGTGGTCAACTACAGCTGCCCCGAGGACGACAAGACCTACGTGCACCGGATCGGCCGCACCGGCCGGGCGGGCGCCTCGGGCATCGCCATCACGTTCGTCGACTGGGCCGACGTGACCCGCTGGAAGACCATCAACAAGACCCTCGACCTGCCCTTCGAGAACCCCCCGGAGACGTACTCCACCTCCGAGCACCTGTTCCACGACCAGGGCATCGCGCCCGCCACCAAGGGTCGGATCATCGACCCCGCGCCGGTGCAGAAGGCCGACCGGCCCGAGCGCGGTGGTGGTGAGCGCTCCGGCTCCGGCGAGCGCACCGCGCGTCCGCGCAACCGCAACCGGAACCGCACGCGCACCCGCAGCGGCGAGAACGTCGCGGCCACCGACGGTGCCCAGGCCAGCGGGGTCACCGGGGCCACCGGGGGCCGCTCCGCCTCGGCACAGGACGGCGCCGGCACCGCACCGGCCGGCTCGGGAGACGCGGCGACCGAGGGCGGCGCCTCGCGCAGCCGCAACCGCCGCCGTCGTCGCCCCGCCGCCTCCTGATCCAGACGCTGACCCGTCGTAGATGTACACCGTGAGATGTACATCTACGACGGGTCGGTCAGTTCTGCATGTACATCTGCGACGGGTCAGCGTCTCAGGCGGTGACGACGACCGGGGTGTCGAGAGGGGCGAAGCGCCACAGCGCCTTGGCGTCGGCCTCGCGCTGGCGGATGCAGCCGTGTGACTGCGGGAACCCCAGCTGCGACACCGTCTGCAGAGGCACGCCGTCCTTGACCGGGATGTCGTGGAAACCGATCGCCGCGTTGTTGCCACTGGTGAACCGGACGAACCACTTCATGGTGCCGGAGTCGTCGATCCCCCACGCCCGCTCGGAGCGCGAGTAGACGGCATAGCTGCCGGGCTGCAGGTTGTCGGTGACGCTGCCCGACACCACGTAGGTGCGCCGGACCTTGCCCTGCTCCCCCACCAGCCAGACCCGCTGCTGGCCCTCGCTGAAGACCACCCGGCGTCCTTCGCCGGAGTCGCCCGGTAGCGGGTGCTCGACGTCGCCGAGGACCTGCACCGTCGGCGTGGAAGCGGTCTCGGGCTCAGGATCGGCCAAGGGAGTGCTGCGGGGCGGGCTCGGTCGGCGTGCCGACTCGGCCGACTGCAGCGCGACGCTCGCGTCCCGCTCACCCGTGGCCCGGGCGCTGCTGTCCGGGGGCGGCCCACCGGCAGAGGTGGGCAGCAGCCCGATGCCGCCCAGCATCGCGACCGCGGTCACCACCACGGACGCCCCCGCCGCCGCCATCCGGCCGTAGCGCGGCCGGACGGGGTCGAGGCGATGGCGCGACATCGCCTCAGGCCCGCTTCCTGGCTGGCTTCGCGGAGGTGGCCTTCGTCGCCGTGGGCTTCCTGGCCGTCGCGGCCTTCTTCGCCGCCCGCGCCTTGGGTCGCTGCGCACGCTTGATCAGGGCGCCCGCGACCTCGCGGTAGGCCTTGGCCCCCTTCGAGCTGCGGCTGGTCGACAGGATCGAACGACCGGCGGCGGGCGCCTCGGCGAACTTGATGGTCTTCGGGATCGGCGGCTCGATCACCTCGAGGTCATAGGTGTCGGAGATAGTCTCCAGCACTGTGCGCGCGTGGTTGGTGCGCCCGTCGAAGAGCGTGGGCAGCACTCCCCACACCTCCAGGCCGCGGTTGGTGAAGCGTCGTACGTCGTGCACGGTGTCGAGCAGCTGGCCCACGCCCCGGTGCGAGAGCGTCTCGCACTGCAGGGGGATCAGCACGCCCTCGGCGGCGGTCAGCGCGGCCACGGTCAGCACGCCCAGTGACGGCGGGCAGTCGAGCAGGATCCAGTCGTAGTCGTGCCCGTCCTCGGCGAGCCGCTCCACCAGCGTGGCCAGCACGTGCTCACGCCCGGTGCGGGTGAGCAGGTCGGCCTCGGCTCGGGCCAGCTCGATGGTGGCCGGCATCAGGTCGAGTCCGTCCTCGGTCGCCAGGATCACCTCGGCCGGGTCGAGGCCCTGCGTGAGCACGTGGTGCACCGACACCTCGAGGTCCTCCGGGTCGATGCCGAGGGAGAAGGTCAGGCAGGCCTGCGGGTCGAGGTCGACCAGCAGCACCTTGTAGTCGAGCTCGGCCAGCGCAGCACCCAGCGAGGCCACCGTGGTGGTCTTGGCGACGCCACCCTTCTGGTTGGCGATCGCGAGTGTCGTGGTCATCAGGACCCATCATGCCCGACCGCTTGCCCGGAACCCGGTCACCCCTGTTGGCTGTTCGGCATGTCGTCCGTAGGAACCGCCCTGATCACCGGCCCCACAGCGGGCATCGGCCACGAGTTCGCCCGTCAGCTGGCCGCCCGCGGCCACGACCTGGTGCTGGTCGCGCGCGACCGCGCCCGGCTCGACCAGGTCGCCGCCGACCTGTCCGCGACGTACGGCGTGCAGGCCGAGGTGCTGCCCGCCGACCTCACCGACCGCGAGCAGCTGGCCGCCGTGGAGGCCCGGCTGGCCGACCCCGCCCGGCCGGTCGACCTGCTGGTCAACAACGCTGGCTTCGGTCTGAAGCAGAAGTTCCTGGTCAACGACGTCGCCGACGAGCAGGCCATGCTCGACGTCCTGGTGGTGGCGGTGCTCCGACTGAGCCATGCCGCCCTCAGGCCGATGGCCGAGCGCGGGCACGGTGGGGTGATCAACGTCTCGAGCGTCGCGGCGTTCCTCCCGCGTGGCACCTACAGCGCCGCCAAGGCGTGGGTGAACAGCTTCAGCCGCTGGGCGGCGAACGAGTACGGTCCCCGCGGCGTCACCGTCATGGCCCTCTGCCCCGGCTTCGTGAAGACGGAGTTCCACCAGCGGATGGAGGTCACCCGCGGCTCCGGGTTCCTGTGGCTGGAGCCCGAGCGGCTGGTCCGCGAGGCACTCTCCGACTTCGACGACGGCACCGTCATCTCCATCCCGACCCGGCGCTACCGCACCCTGGTCCGGCTCAGCCGCCTGGTGCCGTCGCGGCTCGCGCAGAAGGCGCAGGCGCTGGGCCGCAGGTAGGTCAGCCCTCGCCGGACACGAAGGCCCGGACGGCGTCGGCCACCATCTGCACCGCGATCGCGGACAGCAGCAGGCCGGAGATCCGGGTGACCAGGAGTACGCCGCTCTCCCGGATCACCTTGAGGATCGCCACCGAGAAACGCATCGCGAGCCAGATGCAGAGGTGCACCAGCAGCATCCCGACCGCGACCGCGGAGAACGCGGCGAACGAGTGCACCTGCCGCGAGAACAGCATCGTGGCCACGATCGCGCCGGGCCCGGCGAGCAGCGGGGTGCCCAGCGGCACGAGTGCGACGTTGACGTCGATGCCGGCGGTGGGCTCCTTCTCGTTGCCGGTGAGCAGCTCGAGCGCCACCAGGAGCAGGAGCAGGCCGCCGGAGGCCTGGAGCGCGGGCAGCGAGATGTGCAGGTAGTGCAGGATCCCCTGGCCGAAGACAGCGAAGACGCTGATCACCAGGAAGGACACGGCGACCGCCTGCCAGGCGGCCCGGCGCACGGTGGCCGCCGAGCGACCGGAGGTCAGGGAGAGGAACAGCGGAATGGTGCCAGGCGGGTCCATGATCACGAACAGGGTGACGAACACCTCGGTGAGCAGGGCCGCGTCGAGGACGGTGCTCACCGGACGACCGCGGCGGTGCGGCGACCCGACTGCGCAGCCGCGACCTCGGCCAGCGTCAGGAGCCGGTCGAGCTGGGCGGGCGCGGTGGTGTTGCAGCCCAGCTCGAAGCCCACCTTGCCGGCGCCGTGGTGGTCGCTGCTCCCGGTGACGACCAGGTCGAGCCGCTCGGCGATCTCGCGCAGGCCGGCTCGGCTCGCCGCGTCGTGGTCCTGGTGGTCGACCTCGAGACCAGCCAGACCGGCCCCCTTCAGCCTCGCGAAGCCGGCCTCGTCGAGGGCGCTGGCGTCACCTCGCCCGGCCCACGGATGGGCCAGCACGCTGACGCCGCCGGCGGCGGTGACCAGCCCGATCATCTCGACCAGGTCGGCGGCGTACCGGTCGACGTACGCCGGACGGCCGGGGCCGAGGTAGCGGGCGAAGGCCTCGTCGCGGTCGGTGACCACGCCGAGCGCCACCAGCGCGTCGGCCACGTGGGGTCGCCCGACCGCGGTCGTCTCCCCCGCGACCCGGCGTACGTCGTGCAGGTCGATGTCGATGCCGAGCTCACGCAGCCGCGCCAGCAGCGCCGGGAGCCGGCTGTGGCGTCCCGAGAGCACCCGGTCCAGCTCGTCGAGCAGCGGCTGGTGGGTCGGGTCGGGCAGGTAGCCGAGCAGGTGTGCGGTCTCCCCGGCGAAGCGGCAGCTGATCTCGATGCCCGGCACCAGGGCCACCTCGGCGTCGGCGGCGGCCCGCGCCGCCTCCTCCCAGCCGTCGAAGCAGTCGTGGTCGGTCAGGGCGACGACGTCGAGCCCGGCCGCCGCAGCCCGGTGCACCAGCTCGGTCGGCGACTGCGTGCCGTCGGAGCGGTCCGAGTGGGTGTGGAGGTCGATGCGCACCTGCGCAGCCTAGAGGAGCGACGGCCCCCTCGGTCAGGCCCGCAGAGCCGCCCCCGTGACGTCCGTCCGGCGCCGGGTCACCACGGCGGTGGGGTGCCCCCGAACGGGAGCTCCACCAGCTCGGGGCCGAGGTCGGCCGCGTCCCGCAGCATCCACTCGTCGCGCAGCAGCAGGATCGCCGATGCGGGTCGGAGCACCAGCCACAGCCAGCGGCCGGCGGCCTCGCCCACCAGCACCGAGCGTTCGAAGCGGTCGTCGGCGCTGCTGGTCGACAGCGGCCACAGCGGCACCGTCTGGGGGCCGGTGCGCACCCGCAGCGGGGGCGGCCCGTCGCCGATCTCCCCACCCGGGTCGCTGTGCGGGAGGCCGGCACAGCGGGCGCCGAGACCGGTCCCGGCCTCCTCGGCGATGAGGAACAGGTCGACCGGGCCGTCGAGCTCGCTGGGCCCCGAGCAGCAGGTCATCGTGGCGCTGACCCGGCCGTCGTGGACCACGGCACCGAAGTCGGCCACGGACCATCCGGGGCTCACCGGCCAGGGCAGGTACGTCGGGAAGCCCCGCACCGCCCCCAGCAGCTCACCGAACGCGGCGTACGACGCCTCGGCGGGCCGCCACAACGGACTGACCGGGCCATGCGTGTCGCAGTCCCATGCACCGTCGCGCTCGCGCACGGCCGCCGTGCAGCGAGGACAGCCGGCAACCAGGGGCACCCGTGCATTGTCGTCGCTACGACTGCCCGGCGGAAGGGCTCAGCTGTTCCAGCGCAGCACGACCGGGACCTCGCGGTCGTAGCCCAGCACCGACAGGGTGGAGGTGTCGAGCTTGAAGAGCCGGCCGTCGGTGACCGGGAGGCCGAGCCAGCGTGCGGTGAGTGCGCGCAACGAGTGACCGTGCGCGAAGACGAGGGTGCGCCCGGGGGTGGCCCGGGCCCGTTGCACGACTCGGTCGAGCCGAGTGCTCACCTGGTCGGCGTTCTCCCCGCCGGGGGACGGGTGGGTCCACACCGACCAGCCGGGCACCTGCTCGCGGATCTGCGGCGTGGTGATGCCCTCGTAGTCGCCGTACGCCCACTCGGCGAGGTCCTCGTCGACCTCGGCGTCGCCGTACCCGGTGAGCTCGGCGGTACGCCGGGCCCGCTGCCGAGGGCTGGTCAGCACCAGCCCGAAGTCGACCCCGGCGAGCCGCGGCGCCAGCTCGGTGGCGACCTCGGTGCCGTGCTCGGTGAGGGGCAGGTCGGTGGTCGAGGTGTGTCGGCCGTTGCGGCTCCACTCGGTCTCGCCGTGCCGGACCAGCCAGAGCTCGTCGGTCTCGTCGCTGTCGTGGGACATGGCGCGAGTCTGTCATCATCGCCCGGTGACACCACTGCCTCGGTCCCGCGCCGCGGTTGCCGCGGCCTTCGCCACCCAGGGGCTGGTGTTCATCAGCCTGACCACCCGGCTGCCCACGATCCAGGACCGCTGGGACCTGTCGAACCTGACCCTGTCGCTGCTCCTGCTGATGATGGTGCTGCTGGCCGGGCTGGGGTCGGTGACCGCCGAGCTGTTGGCCCGCGGGCGCTCGAGTGCCCAGCTGCTGCGCCTCGGTCTGGGCCTGGTCGCCCTGGGCGTCCCGGTGGTGGCGCTGGCCCCCGCGGTCGCAGTGTTCGTGGCCGCGCTCGCGGTCTACGGCGTCGCCCTGGGGGTGGTCGACGCGACCACCAACATGCAGGCGGTGGCCGTCGAGCACGGCTACGGCCGCCCGGTGCTGCCGTCGTTCTACGGCGCCTGGACGCTCGGCGGAGTGGTCGGGTCGGCGGTGACGCTGGCGACCGCGCACCTGCCGCTGGGCGTGACCGCGGTGGTCGCCCTGGTGCCGCTGGTCGTCCTGTGGGCACCGTTCCTGCCGCGCACCGGCGCACCGGTCGACCCGGCGTCGGTCGACGTACCCTGGCGGCCGCTGCTGCTGGTGGGCACCGCGATGGTGCTCTTCTACATGGTCGACACCGCCGCGACCACGTGGGGACCGAACTACCTCGACCACACCTTCGCCACCCCCGCGTCGCTGGTGGCGCTGGCCACGTTCCCCTACCTGATCGCCAGTGGCCTGACCCGGCTGGGCGGCGACCGGTTGGTGGTGCGGTTCGGGGCGGTCCGGCTGCTCCGCGTGGGCGGCGTGCTCGCCTCGGCGTCGCTTGCGGTGATCGTCGGGGCGCCGACGTGGCCAGTGGCGGTGGTGGCGTTCACGGTGCTCGGCGCGGCGGTCGCGGTGATCGCACCGTTGAGCTTCTCGGCGGCGGCCCGGATCGCGGGTGAGGGCGGCAGCGAGGCCGACCGGCATGCCCGAGTGGACGCCGTGATCGCCCGGTTCAACCAGTTCAACTATGTGGGTGCGCTGCTCGGTGCGGTGCTCACCGGCCTGGTCGGCGTGAACTCGCTGCGGATCGGGTTCGCGGTGCCGATGGTGCTGATCCTGCTGATCCTGCCGCTGGCGCGGTCGTTCGCGCCGGCAGTCCGCGTCGTACCGGGTGGGGAGTTCTCAGGCACTTCCTGACGTTCTCAGCCGTTGCATCGGCCGAGAACGTCAGGAATCGCCGGTCAACCGGTGATTCCTAGCCGCGGCCCGGCCAGTTGCGGTCAGGCTCCGGCACAGGACGCCCGGGCTGCTCGCCGCCGAGCGCGTCGAGGTAGCTGTTCTTGGGCACCATCACCTTGCGACGGAAGAGGCACACGACCTTGCCGTCCTGGTTGTAGCCGATCGTCTCGACGTGCACGATGCCCCGGTCGTCCTTGCTCTTCGACTCGGTCTTGTCCAGCACGGTGGTCTCGCCGTAGAGGGTGTCGCCGTGGAAGGTGGGCGCCACGTGGCGCAGCGACTCCACCTCGAGGTTGGCGATCGCCTTGCCGGAGACGTCGGCGACGCTCATGCCGAGCAGCAGCGAGTAGACGTAGTTGCCGACCACCACGTTCTTGCCGAACTGGGTGGTCTCGCCCGCGTAGTGGCTGTCGAGGTGCAGCGGGTGGTGGTTCATGGTGAGCAGGCAGAACAGGTGGTCGTCGTACTCCGTCACCGTCTTGCCCGGCCAGTGCTTGTACGTCGCCCCGACCTCGAACTCCTCAAAGCTGCGACCGAACTGCACGACTGCTCCTCACGCCAGCGGGGCCCGGACCTCGGGCTCGCCCCATCGTGCCCACTCACCCGGGCCTCGGTACAGAGCACCGGGCGTGGGAAACCTCACCCGGCCTGGGAGCTCCACCTGCGCCGACGGCGCTCCCACAGCCCGAGGGCCAACGCCCCGAGCGTGCCCAGGACCGCGGCAGCGAGACCGGCGGTGAGGCCCGGCGGCCGGTAGCTCAGCTCCAGGGTGCCCGTCGCCCCCTCGGGAAGGTCCAGCGAGACCAGGCCGGCCCCATCGGCCCGCACCGGCAGGTCCTTCCCGTCCAGGGTGGCGTGGTAGCCCGGCCAGGCCAGCATCCCGAAGACGAGCTGACCGCCGGCACCGGCGGAGGCCACCTGCACCCGTTCGGAGTAGTCGCCGGCGGTGGCCGCCGAGTCGACCTCGACGCCGGGCGACGCCCAGCTCAGGTGGCTGTCGGGCCAGGGCAATGGTGACGTGCGCTCCACGGTGATCGCGGCCGCGCTGGACGTGACCCGGTAGCCCTTGGCCGGAGTGACCCCCACCGCGAGGTCGGGCTCCACGACGACGGTCTGCACCTTCATCAGGTCGGCCAACGAGGGCTGACCGGGTGCCAGCGGCTGCCACACCCGGCGGTAGCCGCAGGGCTTCGTGAAACCGTCGTAGGCCATGCACAGCCGGTCGGTGAAGGGCCGGTAGCCCATCCCGGTGTAGTTGTTGACGGCCTCGACCCCGGCCACGTGGTACATGCTGCCGGGCAGGAAGTCGTCCCAGAACGCCCGGAGCCGCTTGTCCTTGCGCGCCGTCTGCAGGTCGCGCGCGTCGGAGAACTGGAGCACCAGCCCGTCGCGGTCACCGAAGCGCTGCTGCAGCGCGGACACGTCGCTCGGCAGGTGCCAGAGCCGGGAGCTGGCGTTCTCGCCGAAGACCGCCGCCTGGGCGACGAGCACCAGTCCGGAGCCCACCACCAGGAGCCCGGCGAGCACCCGGGTGGAGGCCTGCCGGTGGTGGGCCACCAGCAGCCCGGCAGCGAGCAGCACGAGCAGCAGCGGCCCGCCGTACGCCACAGCACGGTGCGCGGGGTCCTGGGCCCAGGTCAGCCAGCCGGCGAGCAGCACCAGCCCCGAGGTGGCCAGGGTCCGCTCCCGCCAGTGGTCGCGCCGCAGTCCGGCGCTGAGCACGACGGCGAAGGCCACGCCGACGCCCAGCCAGGTGTACTCGACCAGCCGCACCGGCCAGCGGAACAGCCACAGCTTGGAGGGCCCGATCGTGAGCAGCAGGTAGAGCCCGGTCAGGGTGGCCACCCCGACCAGCTCACGGGCCCGGGCGCGCAGCGCGCCGTAGGACAGCCAGGGCAGCAGCGGCAGCACGAACCAGGAGAAGTACGTGGCAGGCACCTTCATCACGCCCACGATCGCGCGGATGTCGGGCACGTACGTCGGCGAGCTGATGCCGGACAGGTCGCCGAGCTCGGGGCGCATCTTGCCGTTGTTGGAGAAGAGCATCCCGCCCGAACGGTCGGCCAGCCCCGCGGTCTGGAGCAGCGGCAGGTAGACCAGCGGCAGCCAGGCGGCCACGCAGATCCCCGCGATCACGAGCACCCGGACGCCGCGCCAGTTGGCCTGGAGGGCCCCCTCGACGACCAGCGCGAACCCGGTCACGACGACCGCGAGGGTGCCGTAGGGATTGCCCTGGGTCACGGCCAGCGAGCCGACCAGGAAGGCCCACCACGGGCTGCTGCGCCCGTACAGGCAGCGCCGGAAGGTCCACCACACCCAGGGCGCGTAGGCAAAGGCGATCAGGCCGGCCGCCCAGGAGCCGGCGTCCCAGTAGAGCGTGTACCCCGAGATCGGCAGCGCGGTGGCCACCACGGCCGCCGCCCACGGCTCGGCGCCGTGGTCGCGGGCGACCAGGTAGGTGCCCAGCGCCAGCGCGACCAGGGCGGTGACCTTGACCAGCAGTACGCCGATCATCAGGTCGGGCACCACCGTCATCAGCAGCCAGATCGCGATGTTGATCGGGTTGTAGACCCCGAAGAGCGCCTCGGCGACGTAGTTGCCGCCCGCCCACGAGTCGGCGTCGAGCAGCGGCGGCCACTGTCCGGCGCGCACCATCTCGCCGAGGTGGTACCAGGTCGGGGCGAACTGGGCCGCGGTGTCGCCGCGCATGTAGAACGACCGGTCGAAGACGACCGGCACCAACGCGTAGAGCGCGGTCACGAGGCACACGCCGAGCGGCCACAGCAGGCCGCGCCGGCGACGGCGGGCACGCGACAGCCGGGAACGATCGGTGTGGGTCATCTCAGGCCTGGCCCTCGTCGGAGGCCGGGCCCGGCGCCAGCCGGCGCCGCTCGACCAGGAACTGCTCGTGCTCGGGGCCGAGCAGCACCGCCACCGGCGTGACGTCGGGGCCCTCGCTGCTCTCGCGGAGCAGGAAGTGCGGACGCCGCTTGGTCTCGGCGTAGATCCTGCCGAGGTACTCACCGATCACGCCGAGCAGGATCATCTGGACGCCGCCGAAGCCGACGACCGCGCAGATCGTGGTGACGTAGCCCGGCACCGTGTTGCCGTGCAGGATCGCGTCACCCAGTACCCACAGGGCGTAGAGGAACGCGACAATCGAGACGACGGCCCCGAACCAGATCGAGAGCCGCAGCGGCTTGGTGTTGAACGAGACGATGCCGTCGATGCCGTAGTTGAGCAGGTCGCGCATCCGCCACTTGGTGGCGCCGGCCCCGCGGGCGACGTTCTCGTAGTCGACCACCGCGGTGCGGAAGCCGATCCACGAGAAGAGCCCCTTGGAGAACCGGTTGTACTCCCCCAGTGCGAGCAGGGCGCGCACCGCGACCCGGCTGAGCACCCGGAAATCACCGACGCCGTCCTCGAGGTGTACGTCGATGAGCCGGTTGAAGACCTTGTAGTAGACCCGGGAGACGGCCGTGCGCATCGCCGCGTCGCCGGTGCGGGTACGCCGGGCGACCACCTGCTCGTAGCCCTCGTCGAGCAGCGGCAGCATCTGCGCGAGCAGTTCGGGCGGGTGCTGGAGGTCGGCGTCGAGGATGGCCACCGCATCGCCTCGGGCCTGGCTGAGCCCGGCCAGCATCGCCGACTCCTTGCCGAAGTTGCGGCTCAGCGACAGGTAGCGGAACCGGGGGTCGGCCGCGGAGACCTCACGCAGGATGTCGAGGGTGCCGTCGCGGCTGCCGTCGTCGACCAGGACGACCTCGTAGTCGGCGGTGAGCGCCCCCAGCTCGGTGCGCAGCACCTCGACCAGCCGGCCGAGCACCTCTTCCTCGTTGAAACAGGGCACCACGACAGAGAGCTCCACCAACGGTCTCCCCCTCCTCGTGTCCGGCGCGGCCTCACGATAGCCCGTGGTCCGCGCGCGCGGCGAACCCCCCGCCGGGGCTCGAGCCCGCCGGGGTGCGGCTGGTGCGCCGGGTCAGGACCCGCCGCCACCGGCCTTGCGGCGGTGCATCTTCGGGGCGCCGCCGACCACCTCGGAGCCGTGCGCCTTGGGGCGGTCGTCGCCTCCCTCGGCCGCGGACGGGTGCTGGGCCTGCTTCTTGCGCTCCAGCGCTTCACGCATCTTGGACTTGAGGTCGTCGTTGGCGCCGTCGGCCTGGGCCATGGGTCCTCCTGAGTCGGGTGCGGACTCCCAGCCAACCACGCCCCGGGAGCCGGGTCGAGCCGATTCGCGGCCGTGGCCGGACCGGGTCAGCCCTCGAGACGTCGCTCGACCACGCCGGCGAGGCCGGCCACCGCCGCCTCGGCCACCTCGGCGGCGGGCACGTCGGCCGGATCGATACCGGGCACGTCGACCGGGTCGAGGTCGGCCCACTCCCCGACCAGCTCGACGTCGAGGTCCTGCAGGCCCCGCACCAGCCCGGCCGCGGACTCGCGCACCCAGTCGGTGACGGGGAGCCCGATCCTGGACTCCTCACCACGCCGCGCGGCCAGCACCTGCTTGGCGAGCACCCCCTTGCGGAAGGACGCGCCACGCGGGAAGGGCAGGTCCCGCTCGGCGAGCAGCTCGTTGAAGCGGCGCAGCGCCAGCGTGGAGGCGGCCCCGATCGACTCGTTGCCGCCGGCCGGGGCGAGCTCGAGGGGACCACAGCCGCTGGCCTCGACGAACCGGTCGAGCAGCAGCCGCGGAGGGCTGCCGGGGTGGGGCACGGTGACCAGGTGCACCCGGTCGGCCCGGGCCGCCCAGCTGCGGCAGATCCCGACCAGGTCCTGCTGGCGCCAGAACGTGCGCCCGGCCTCGCCGATCTCGGCCCTGGCCCGCCCCGAGCGGGCCTCGGGACGCGCGGCACGGACCCCGTCGACGTACTCCTGCCAGGTCCACCAGCGTCCGTTCTGGATGGTCTCCTGCCACAGCGCGACGATGCTGCGGTTGAGGTCGCGGGCGGTCACCACCACCTCGACGCGAGCGGGACGCAACGACTCGACCACGCGGTCCACCCGGGCGGGGAGGGCCGGGCCGAGGAACTCCATGGAGTAGAGCGAGAGCCCGTCGTGGTCGCGGGCCCGCGCGGCCAGCTTGTCCCAGCGGCCGCGGGGCTCGGGGCGCAGCACGTCCTTGGCCGCGGCCACCTGCTCGCCCCAGCTCTCGCCCAGCACCTGCACTCCGCGGGCGGCCAGGGCCCCGTGGTGCGCCAGCAGCTGGCCCTGGACGAAGGTGGTGCCGGACTTCATCACCCCGACGTGCAGCACGACCGTACTCGACATGAGCGGAACCCTATCGGCAGTCGAGCCCGGCACCGGCAGCTCGTCGGGTCACTCCCAGACGAGCGGCACGCCGTGCCCACCTGCTCGGCCGAGGATCCGGGTCTCGCCGCCGGGCCAGGTCGTGAGCAGCACCAGGAACTCGTGCTCGGCACCGGGAGCACGCCGGGTCGGCTCGAGCCGCAGATGCGCGAGCGGACTGTGCGCCGTGGCCCGCGCCCCCAGGCTCGCCAGTCGGTCGGCGACCGCGGCCTGGTCGGCGACCGGCAGGTACTGCCACATCACGCTGTGGAAGAGCACGCTCAGCCGTCCGTCGGCGAGGTCGAGCCCGTCGACGAAGGAGACCGCGTCGGCACGTCGCACCTCGGCGGCCACCCGGTCGGCCACCTCGAACGCACCGCGCAGGCGCTCGTGGCGCTCGGTCTGGTCCGCCCAGACGTACGCCGTGAGCGCCAGCCGTCCCTCGGTAGCCCCCACGTCGACCGGCCTCAGGTCGCTG
>JBBQRV010000066.1:0-15241 GCA_038214475.1 Propionibacteriales bacterium
CCGACGTCGAGGCGGTCCGCCGCCAGCGGGTGCAGCCCGCTCACGCTGCCCCGCAGCACGTCCGCGACGCCGCTCAGCGCTCGCAGCCCGCTGTCGCTCTCCCAGGCCACGGCCAGGTCGACCAGGCGCTCGGTGGCCGCTGCCACGTGGGCAGGCGAGGCCCGCACCACCGACGCCAGCTGGTCGGAACTGGTGTGGCCCAGCACCACGAGGGCATCAAGCACGAAGAGCTCAGCGCGGGTGAGGTGGTCGAGCGCGCGGAGCAGGGATGCCCGGGTGGCCGCGCGCGACGCCAGCTGGGCCGAGTCGTGAGGAGCCGGGATGGCCAGGTCGGGTCGATCGCGCAGCAGGCGCAGCAGCCGTTCCTCCGGCCAGCCGCGCAGCTGGTCGGCGAGCGAGCGAGCGGGGGGAGCGGCCATCCCCCCAACGCTACTAGGGTGCTCCAGATCGCGGTCCCGATCGGGACCGGAAGGTGGTGGACGCCGGCATGGCTGAGGTCGAGCTGCAGTGCGGGGCGGCCACCGACGTCGGTCGGGTGCGCTCCCGCAACGAGGATGCGCACCTCGCCGTACCCCCGGTCTTCGTCGTCGCCGACGGCATGGGCGGCCACCAGGGTGGCGAGGTGGCCAGCGCGATCGTCGTGCAGGAGTTTGCCCGGCTCGCGGCCGGCGGCTACGACCGCACCCGTGGCGCGGAGGCGGTGGTCGCCACCCTGCGCGAGTGCCAGCGCCGGATCGAGGAGTACGCCACGGGGCAGCGGGGCGCCGGCGAGGACTGGTACGCCGGCACCACGGTGGTCGCGGCGCTGCTGGTGGTCGACCAGGAGGCGGACAAGTGGCTGCTGGCCAACCTGGGCGACTCGCGGGCCTACCGGGTCCGCGACGGGGTGCTCGACCAGGTCAGCGTGGACCACTCGGTGGTCCAGGAGCTCCTCGATGCCGGGACGTTGTCGGCCGGCGACGCCGCGACCCATCCCGAGCGGCACGTGATCACCCGGGCGCTGGGTGGCCCCGGACTGCCCGACCCCGACTTCTTCCTGCTGCCGCTCGCCGGCGCGGAGCGGTTGCTGCTCTGCTCCGACGGCGTGAGCGGGCTGCTCGACGACGTGGAGATCGCCCGGATCCTTGCGGCTGCGCCCGACCCGCGTGATGCTGCTGACCGGGTGGTCGCGGCCGCGGTCTCGGCCGGGGGCACCGACAACGCCACAGCGGTGGTCGTCGATGTGGTGGGATTGGCGACGACGAGCCAGCCGTACGACGCCGTACGCCAGCGGCTGAGCCTCGAAGCCAAGCTGGGAGCACTACCGTGACCAGGGAGAAGACATGAGCGGCACCGATCTGTTGGCCTATCGCCCCGGAGCGTGGTTCGGGATCTTCGGCGCCCACGCCATGGTGCTGCTGCCGCCCTCGGAGAAGGGCCGGGTCGCCGCCCTCTGGGAGCTGGTCGACGCCGGCGCGGACCTCGGCGGGGTGCTCGACGCGCTGATCGCCACCGGCCTGCGTGACCTGCCCGGCTTCGTGCTGGTCAGCAACATCGACGCCACCACCACCGTGGTCCTGCGCGGTGCCGTGCTGGCGACGTTCGAGACCGGGGACGGCGACCACGTCGAGGTCGACGGGTCGAGCGCATCGACCTGGGTGGAGCGTTCACTCACCGGGGTCACCTCGATGCAGGTGACCCTCGAGCCGGACGCCGCGGAGGCTGACCCCTACGGCCTGCACGACCTGACCATCGGCGAGGGCCTGGTGCGGGTCTCCCGGGTCGAGCAGCCGCCGCAGGGCGGCCATCCCGCGCTGGCCCTGGAACGCGACCACGTGGACGACCTGACCGACCTCGCGGCGCCCGGACCCGACCCGGTCCACCAGGAGCCGGAGTCGGTCGAGGACGCCGCCTTCGGCGCGGTACCGCCGCTCGCCGTCCCGGTGGTGTGGGCGGAGCCCCAGCCTGAGCCCCAGTCTGAGCCTGAGCCGCAACCGGAGCCTGAGCCGCAGCCGGAGCCTGAGCCGGAGCCGGAGCCTGAGCCCGAGCCGGAGCCGGAGCCGGAGCCGGAGCCCGAGCCGGAGCCGGAGCCCGAGCCGGAGCCGGAGCCGGAGCCGGAGCCCGAGCCGCTCGGCAGCAGCGACGAGACCGAGCTGCTCCCCGTGGTCGAGGAGCCGGTGAGCGACGACCAGTACTCCCTCGAGGGGTCCCCTCTGGACTCGCCGCTCGACTCGCTGCTGGAGTCGCCGTACGACGACGCCGCTCCCGAGCTCGGTGCGCCGCTGCCCGAGCCGCCGAGCGTGCCGCCGGCCGCACCTGTCCCGCCCGTGTCCCCGATGCCGCCGGTGTCCGCTGCCGTGCCGCCGCTGACTCCCGAGTGGGGTGAGCCGTCGCCGGCCCTCTCCGACTGGACCCGCTCCGGAGTGTTCAGCGATCCGGAGCCCGATGCCGATCACGACGGCCACACCCAGGCCGGAGCCACCGATCCCGACCAGTTCGTGCGCGCGGAGCCGGGTATCCCGGGCCAGCCGCCGGCGCCGAGCGTGACTGCGCGACCGGTGGCGCGGCTCTCGTTCTCCAGCGGCGAGGTGGTCGAGGTCGACCGGGCGGTGCTCGTCGGTCGGGCGCCCGAGGCCCGCCGGTTCTCCTCCACCGACCAGCCGCGCCTGGTGACGGTGCCGAGCCCCCACCAGGAGATCTCCTCGACGCACCTCGAGATCCGCCCGGGCTCCGGCGTCGACCACGGCAGTGCCGTGGTCACCGACATGGGGTCGACCAACGGCACCGTGCTGGTCCAGCCCGGGATGGCGCCCGAGGACCTCCAGCCGGGCGTCCCCGTGCAGCTGATGCCCGGTGCGCTGGTCGACCTCGGTGACGGCATCACCATCTCCGTCACCCAGCCCTGACCGATGGCGCAGTCCTCCCGAGCAGTCCCACGGCCGGTCCCGGCCGAGCTCGAGCGGCGCTTCTACGCCTATGCCCTCGACCGCGCGCTCGGCTGGGGGCTCGCCGCCGTCGTCGGCGTCCTGGCCTGGTCGATCCTCGACCACCGGGTGCTGCCCGCGCTGCTCGCCGCCGCAGGGGTCGTCGTCGTGCTCGGGGTGAGCGGTGCGCTGCTGCTGGGCACCGGCGGCGCCAGCCCCGGCCGAGCCGCGCTCGGCCTGCGGGTGGTCGACGTCGGCACCGGGCAGCCCTGCGGTGCGGGACGGGCGCTGGCCCGCGCGGCGATCCTCGGCGTGGCCGGGCTGCCGACCGCCGGCATCGGCGTGGCCAGCCTCGCCTGGACCGCCGCCATGGACGGTGGGGGCCACCGGCGGGGCTGGCACGACCGTCGCGCCGGCACCCTCGTGGTCGACGTCCGCCCCCCACCCGTCGGTGACGTCGAGGTCGTCGCCGCCCCGCAGGGCATGGTCAACCTGACCGCGATGCGGCTGCGACCGGCGCCGGCCCCGGCGACCCTCGCCCCGACCGTCGCGCCCCCGACGTCAGGGCAGGCAGCGGATCCGCCGTCCCCGGCCGCGTGGTCGGAGCCCCCGGGCGTGACCGAACGCCGCCCGCCGAGGCAGGAGCGGCCGGCGGCGGTGGCCGCACCTGCCTCCGTGGTGCGCTGGCAGGTGAGCTTCGACAGCGGCGAGATCGTGGTCGTCGAGGGGCCGGTGCTGATCGGCCGGGGACCCCAGCCCCGCCCGGGTGAGGAGGTGCGCCACGTCGTCCCCCTGCGCTCCTCGGACATGTCACTGTCGAAGACCCACGCCCAGCTGCAGGTGGCCGACGACGGCGCCCTGGTGGTGACCGACCGGGGCTCCACCAACGGGTCGGCGCTGGTGCGCCGTGGGATGTCGCGACCCCTGGCCGCGGGCCGGCCCACCACCCTGGTCGACGGGGACCGGGTCACCTTCGGCGACCGTGAGATGCGCGTCGCGCGTGGGTCCTGAGCCGGCCGTGGGCGACTCGTTCCTGCACCTGCTCTACGCGCAGGCCCCGCGCGCGGACTTGGATGCCGTGGTGGTGGCCGCCGAGCAGGAGGGGCTGGCCCCCGAGCGGTTGGCCGCGCTGCGCGCGGAGTACGACGTCGCGCTGCGGCTGCGCGAGACCATCGCCCGCCAGCGGGCCCGCGAGGCCGAGCTCTCGGCGCTCTACGACACCGCCAACGACCTCACCGCGATCCGCGACGTCGACCTGATCCTCACCGCGATCGTGCGCCGGGCCCGCCAGCTGCTCAACGCCGACATGACCTGCCTCTCGCTCAACGACGAGGCCGACGGGGCGTCGTACATGAAGGTCACCGACGGGGCGCTCACCCAGGAGTTCTTCTCCGAGCTCTTCGGCACCTCGGTGCGCTACACCGGGGCCTCGGTGGGCTACCAGCTGGCCTCGATCTTCGCGGGCGCCCTGGCCCCGATCATCGCGGTGAAGCTGCTCGACACCGGTGACGGCGACAACACGCTGGCGGTCGCGCTCTACGTCACGGTCGCCTCGGTGATCACCGTGGTGGCCGTGCTCTGTGCGAAGGAGACCAGCGGGTCGTCGCTGCGCCACGACCGGGTCCTCGAACCGCGCTGACGGGTGGGTGCCATGGCCTCTGCTTGGATGAGGCATGGCACTGATCGAGGCACGCGGGCTCGCCAAGTCGTACGCCGCGAAGCCTGCGGTCGTCGACCTGACCTTCGACGTGCGGCCCGGCACCGTCACCGGCTTCCTGGGGCCCAACGGGTCCGGCAAGTCCACGACCATGCGCCTGATGCTCGGGCTGGACCGGGGCGCGGGCGTCACCACGTTCGACGGCCGCCCGTTCACCGCGCTGCACCACCCGATGCGGGAGGTGGGGGCGCTGCTGGAGGCCAAGCCCTTCCATCCCACCCGCAAGGCGCGCAGCCACCTCGTGATGCTGGCGGCGGCCAACGCGATCCCGGCCTCGCGGGTCGACCGGGTGCTCGAGCAGCTGGGACTGGCCGAGGTGGCCCGCAAGAAGCCGAAGACCTTCTCGCTCGGCATGGGCCAGCGCCTCGGCCTGGCCGCCGCGCTGCTCGGCGACCCGCACACGCTGATCCTCGACGAGCCGGCCAACGGCCTCGACCCGCAGGGCATCCAGTGGATGCGGCTCCTGCTGAAGTCGTTGGCGGCCGAGGGTCGCTCGGTGTTCGTGTCCAGCCACCTGCTCTCCGAGATGGCGCTGATGGCCGATGAGCTGGTCGTGATCGGCAAGGGCCGGATGATCGCCAGCGGTCCGGTGGACGACTTCGTGCGCGGTGCCCGCACCGGCGCCGTCGTCGTCCACACCCCGCAGGCCGCCGAGCTGGCCGCACTGCTGGCCGGTCGGGACGACGTCACCGTGGCGCCCGAGCCCGGGGGCCTCCGGGTCACCGGGCTGGAGGCTGTCGAGATCGGCGACCTCGCTTTCGAGCACCGGATCCGCCTGCACGAGCTGGCCACCCAGACGGCCACCCTGGAGGAAGCCTTCCTGGAGGCCACGTCGGGGGCCGAGGAGTACCAGGCCACCCCCTTCCAGCCGGACTCCGGCCGCTCCGAAGGAGGTCCGCGATGATCTCCGCACTGCGCTACGAATGGACCCGGATCCGCACGATCCGTTCGACCTGGTGGCTCTCGGCGCTCGCCCTGGTGTTCGGGGTGGGCATCTCGACGCTGTTCTCGTGGGCGATCCACCACGACTTCGCGCAGAACGGCGCCCAGCTCGACGAGCTCGACGGCCTGGGTGCGGCCGTGGTCACCCAGCTGGCCGCGAGCGGGCAGATCCCCAGCGTCGTCTCGTTCATCCTGGCCATGCTCGGCATCTTCGCCTGGGGCCACGAGTACCGGCACGGGATGATCCGGGCCTCCCTCACCGCGCTGAGCTCACGCTCCATGCTCTGGGTCGCCAAGTACGTCGTGGTCGGCCTCTGGGTCGCAGTGTGGACGCTCGTGGTGTCGCTGCTGTCCGGAGTGGTCGGCGTGCTGTTCCTCAGCGACTTCGTCACCGTCTTCGACGGCCTCACCTGGAGCATCATCGCCCGCGAGGTGCTCTTCGCGGTGCTGCTCACCTGGCTGGCGATGGCCTTCACGTCGCTCACCCGCTCCCAGGCGTTCGCTCTCGTGACGATCTTCTTGTGGCCGCTGCTCATCGAGACGCTGATCCGGGTGTTCTTCCTCCTGGTGCCGGGGCTGCGCGACCACACCGACGTGCTCCGCTTCCTGCCGTTCGGGGCCGGCAACAAGATGCTCGACGTGCTCAGCGACCCGACCTCGACCTTCGGTGACCCGCTCAGCCCCCTCGGCGGCAGTCTCGTCTTCGGTGGGCTGACGGTCGTGCTGATGGTCGCGTCGTACCTGCTCTTCCGTCGGCGTGACGCCTGAGCGA
This sequence comes from Propionibacteriales bacterium, assembly GCA_038214475.1. Taxonomy (GTDB): domain Bacteria; phylum Actinomycetota; class Actinomycetes; order Propionibacteriales; family Nocardioidaceae; genus Nocardioides. The sequence continues at coordinate 6,335 of JBBQRV010000066.1, forward strand.
TGCGGTCCCCCTCCCTCGTCTGGTACGTCAGCTACGGCTCCAACATGAGCAGCGCGCGGCTGGACTGCTACCTGCGCGGTGGCCGGCCGCCGGGAGGATCCCGGGTCCACCCAGGGGCCCGCGACCCGCGGCCGCCGGAGCGCAGCGTGCCGGTGCACCTCCCCGGCCGGCTGTTCTTCGCGGGGGAGTCCCGGCAGTGGGGCGGCGGCGGGATCGCGTTCTACGACCACCGCACGCCGGGCGGCACGGCAGCACGCGGCCACCTGGTGAGCGTGGGCCAGTTCGCCGACATCGCCGCTCAGGAGATGCACCGCGCGCCGGTCGAGGCCGATCCGCTCGAGACCCTGCTCGCACTCCCGCTGGAGGGCGGCCGGCACCGCGTCGGGCCCGGCCTCTACGAGACGCTGCTCGACGTCGGCAGCCTCGAGGGTGCGCCGATGCTGACCTTCACCTGCCCGCACGGCGCCCACGCGGTGCCGCACACGCGGCCCTCTCCGGCGTACGTCGAGACCCTCGGCCGTGGGCTGCGCGAGGCGCACGGCTGGGACGACGACCAGATCGCGGACTACCTGGCCGACCGTGTCGGATCCGGAACCGCCCGTTCGTGGGGTCCGTGACACTCACCCCGAGGAAGGAATCGCGATGCGCGCCCTGATCGTCTCCGAGTTCATCTCCGTCGACGGCGTGGTCGAGGCCCCGGGTGGCGAGCCCGGCTACCGGCACTCGGGCTGGACCTTCGACCTCGAGGAGGACCAGACCATGTACGACTACAAGTTCACCGAGACCCAGGAGGCCGACGCACTGGTGCTGGGCCGGCGGACCTACGAGGGCTTCGCCGCGGCCTGGCCCGGGCGCGACGGCGACTTCGCCGACACCTTCAACGCGATGCCCAAGCACGTCGTGTCGAGAACCCTGACCGCACCGAGCTGGAACAACAGCCACGTGGTCGACGGCGTCGAGGGTGTCGCCCGGCTGCGCGAGGGCGACGGAGGTCCCCTGCTCGTCGCCGGCAGCGCGACCCTGGTCGCCGGGCTGTACGACGCCGGCCTGGTCGACGAGTGGCGGCTGATGGTCTTCCCGGTGATCCTCGGCAGTGGGCAGCGGCTCTTCCCCTCCGCCGCCGAGTCGAAGTCGAAGCTCGACCTGGTGGACACCACGACGTGCAGCAACGGCGTGCAGCTGCAGGTGCTGCGCACCCGACGCTGATCGCACCCGGGGACTGGCCCGCGCCCCATCGGCTGGCTACTGTCACCGGCATGGAGTCCTATGCCGCGGGAGAGACCAGTCCGGCCCTGATCGAGGAGACCATCGGCGCCAACTTCGAGCGCACGGTGGCCGCCCAGGGCGACCGCGAGGCCCTGGTCGACGTGGCGGCGGGGCGACGGTGGACGTGGTCACAGCTCGACGCCGACGTCGACGCGGTCGCGCGGGGGCTGCTGGCCGCCGGGATCGGCACCGGTGACCGGGTCGGGATCTGGGCGCCCAACTGCGCCGAATGGACGATCACGCAGTACGCGACCGCCAAGATCGGCGCGGTGCTCGTCAACGTGAACCCGTCGTACCGCACCCACGAGTTCTCCTACGCCGTGAACCAGAGCGGGCTGCGGCTGCTGGTGGCGGCCACCGGCTTCAAGACCAGCGACTACCGCGGCATGATCGAGCAGACGGCCGGCGACTGCCCCACGTTGCAGCGCGTGGTCTACCTCGACACCGACGACTGGGCGAGCCTGGTCGAGCAGGGCCGCCCGCTGCCGGCCGACGCGGTGGCGCAGCGGCTGGCGACGCTGACCCCCGACGACCCGATCAACATCCAGTACACGTCGGGCACCACCGGCTATCCGAAGGGCGCCACGCTCAGCCACCGCAACATCCTGAACAACGGGTTCTTCACCACCGAGCTGATCAACTTCACCGAGGCCGACCGGCTGTGCATCCCGGTGCCGTTCTACCACTGCTTCGGCATGGTGATGGGCAACCTGGGATGCAGCACCCACGGGGCCACCATGGTGATCCCCGGGCCCGGTTTCGACCCGGCCGCGACGTTGAAGGCCGTGCAGGACGAACGGTGCACGGGGGTCTACGGCGTGCCCACCATGTTCATCGCGATGCAGAACCTGCCCGACTTCGCCGACTACGACCTGTCCTCGCTGCGCACCGGCGTGATGGCCGGCTCGATCTGCCCGATCGAGGTGATGAAGCGCTGCGTCAACGACATGCACATGGCCGAGGTGTCGATCTGCTACGGCATGACCGAGACCTCGCCGGTGTCGTGCCAGACCCGCGACGACGACGACCTCGAGCGTCGTACGGCCACCATCGGGCGGGTGCACCCCCACGTCGAGATCAAGGTGGTCGACCCGGTCACCGGCGAGACCGTCGAGCGGGGCCGGCCCGGCGAGCTCTGCACGCGCGGCTACTCGGTGATGCTGGGCTACTGGCAGGACGAGGAGAAGACCCGCGAGGCGATCGATGCCGACGGGTGGATGCACACCGGGGACCTGGCCGAGATGCGCGAGGACGGCTACTGCAACATCGTCGGGCGGATCAAGGACATGGTGATCCGGGGCGGCGAGAACATCTATCCGCGGGAGATCGAGGAGTTCCTCTACACCCACCCCGACATCGAGGACGTGCAGGTGGTGGGTGTCCCCGACACGAAGTACGGCGAGGAGCTGTGTGCCTGGATCCGGCTGCGCGCGGACGCCGCGCCGCTCGACGCGGCCGGCGTACGTGCGTTCGCCGACGGCAAGCTGGCGCACTACAAGATCCCGCGCTACGTGATGCTCGTCGACGAGTTCCCCATGACCGTCACCGGCAAGATCCGCAAGGTGCAGATGCGTGAGGAGTCGGCGAGGTCGCTCGGCCTGCTCGGGTGAGCCGAAGCGCAGTCAGGGATCACCGGTTGTCCGGCGATTCCTGACGTTCTCAGCCGGTTCAACCCACGAAATGTCATGGATCGCCGGAGAACCGGTGATTCGTACGTCCCTCAGTCGCCGATGACGACGGGGATCCGGACCCGGGTGCCGTCGGTGCCGCGCCACACGACCCAGCCGGTGTCGACCGTGCGTGAGAGCGGCCCGGTGACCACGACCCGGAACGTACGACGCTCGCCGGGCCCGATCCTGATGGCGGCCGGGGTGACCCGCACCCGGTGCTCCGTGAAGCCGGTCGTGCGCACCGAGTAGTACCGGGCCCGGTGCGCGACGCTGGTCAGGGTCCGGCGCACGATGCCCGCCCCGTCGAGCTTGAGCGAGGGCAGGTTCAGGTTGCGGCCCCGGACCCGGCCGGCGAGGTAGCGCTCGTAGTCGCGCACCGGCAGGTCGTAGACGAGCCCGGGTCGCGAGGCAGCCTCGGTGCGGGTCCGGCCGGCGCCCTGGTGCAACGGCGACGCGTCACCGGCCACGGCGCGCGCGGTGGTCAGCAGCGCGGAGTGCACCCGGGCCGGCGACCAGGCGGGGTGCCGGGAGCGGAGCAGTGCCGCCTGTCCGGTGACCTTCGCCGCGGCCGCCGAGGTGCCGGAGAAGTGGTTCCACCGGGCGCCCGTGTCGTCGGTGGCGGGGATCGCGCCGAGCACGTCGACGCCCGCCGCGGTGACGTCGGGCTTGACCAGGTCCCCGCGGGGGTTCCCGGGTGCCGACCACGCGGTCAGCTCCGGGGCGCCGCCGACGGCCTCGCCGGGGGAGAGGGTCACCTCGCCCAGCGAGTGGGTGCGCTGCCAGGCGCGGGCCAGGTCGGCGTCTGCCCGGGAGAGGTGCACGGTGGGCACCTGCTGGAAGTCGGCGTGCAGGTCGTTGCCCCGGCCGTTGGCCAGCACCATGCCGACGCCGTCGGCGAGAGCGACCGTCTGGGACTTGTCGACGCGGCCGATGCCTCCGCGCTCACAGAGCACCACGGCACCGGCGGCCTGGGCGGCGTCGAGTGAGCCCGGCAGGCACAGTCGGGCGTCGCGGACCCGCGCGTCGGGTGCGGCGATGTCGCCGGCCAGCACCAGCCGCCCCGAGACCGTGCGCTTGGAGCTCATCGCGCCGTGCAGCACCGGACCCGACCCGAGGGCGAGCCTGCCGCCGCGGATCCGCCCGGTGAACGCGCCGACGCTGGTGACCCAGGGCGACGGGTGGGCAGCGAAGCGGGAGCGGCCCTCGTTGCCGGCCGCGCCGATGACGGTGGCCCCGCCGACCGTGGCGCCGAGCAGTGCCCGGTCGACGGTGTCGAAGGGTGCGCCGCCGGCGATCGAGAGGTTCAGCACGTCGACGCCGTCGGCGGTGGCCCGGTCGATCGCGGTCACCAGGTCGGCCGTCGCGCACCCGTCGTGGTCGGGGTCAGGGGCCGCCCAGCAGGCCTTGTACACCGCCAGCCGGGCCTGGGGCGCCGTACCGCTGTAGGCACCGAGTCGCTGGGAGCCGACCTTGACCGACACCCCGGAGTTGCCGGCGGCGACCGAGGCGACGAGGGTGCCGTGCCCGTCGTCGTCGCGCGGCGACATCGACGAGCTGGACCGCACCGCCGAGGACCCGAAGCCGGCCACGAACCAGCGAGCCCCGACCACCTTGCGGTTGCAGGCGCCGACGGGCCAGGTGGAGGACGTCTCGCACGAGCCGTGGAAGTGCCCTGGCGCGCGACCCAGGTCGGGCACCGCGGCGAACAGCGGACTGTCGGGGTCGAGCCCCGAGTCGACGATCCCGATCACGACGCCCGCCCCACCGCGCCGGCTCCCGGGGTGACCGAGGGCGGTGGCGGAGGTCGTGGGTCCGACGCTGCCGGCCAGCGTCCGCACCGAGTTCTGTTCGACGGTGGCGACTCCCGGCACGGTGGCCAGGTCGTGCGCCTGCTGTCCGGTGAGCTTCACGGCCATCCCGTTCAGGGCGGAGGTCCAGCGGTAGAGCGGAGGGGGCGCGTCGACGGCGGCGAGCACCGCGTCCTGGCTGCGCTCCAGCCGCTGGCGCAGGCCGCGGTCGTCGGCGCGGTGGACGAGGGCGCGCTGGTCGAGGGTGACCAGGTAGAGCGCGGGCGGGGCAGGCTCGCCTCCGAGGGCGGCAGCGGTGGGCGCGGCGGGGCCGAGGAGCGTGCCGCACAACGCCGCGGCGGCCGCGGTTGCGACGGCACACCAGTGACGGCCCCGTGGGCGCGCCACTCTCTGCGTCATCGACAACTCCCTACTCAACTGCCCCAATTGTCCCGCAACCTCCCCCATGATGTCAGCCGGATGCCGATTTCCGACAGGGCGGGGGTGCTCCTAGGCTGACCGGGTGCCCACCGAAGGACCCGTCATCGGTTTCGACCTCGACATGACGCTCATCGACACCGTGCCGGGGTTAGCCGCCACGCTGGGCGCCCTCGGTGCCGAGCTGGGCGTCGACTTCCCCGTGGCCACGATGACCGCGGCGCTCGGCCCGCCGCTGGACCACCTGCTGGCAGATCACCTCCCGGCGCACGACGTCGCCGCCGCGGGGGACCGGTTCCGCGAGCTCTACCCCGACCACGCGATCGCCTCTGTCGAGGTGCTCACGGGTGCTCACGAGGCGCTGGCCGCCGTACGTCGCCACCACGGGCGGGTGCTGCTGGTGACCGGCAAGTTCCCCCGCAACGCCCAGCTGCACGTGGACCACCTCGGCCTCGACATCGACCACCTCGAGGGCTGGGTGTGGGGGGTCGGCAAGGCCGACGCGCTGCGTGAGCACGGTGCCACCGTCTATGTCGGCGACCACGTCCACGACGTCGAGGGGGCCCGGGCAGCCGGGGCGCTCAGCGTCTCGGTGCTGACCGGCGGGTGCAGCCGCGAGGAGCTGGTCGCGGCCGGCACCGACGTGGTGCTCGATGACCTCACCGAGTTCCCGGGCTGGCTGGAGGGGCACCTGCTCGACGTCCGCCTGGCCGCCCTGGAGCAGGACCTCACGGCGCGAGGCAGCGTGCTGGTGGCCTACAGCGGGGGTGCCGACAGCGCCCTGCTGCTGGCCGCCGCGGTGCGCGCCCTGGGGGTCGACCGGGTCGCGGCAGCCACCGGCTACAGCGACTCGTTGCCGCTCGCGGAGCGGGACCCGGCCCGCGAGTACGCCGAGTCGCTCGGCGTCCGGGTGCTCACGCCGCCGACCCGCGAGATGGAACGCGAGGGCTACCGGGCCAACGCCGGTGACCGCTGCTACTTCAGCAAGGCCGAGCTGCTCGACGTGCTGGCGCCGCTGGCGGCCGAGCAGGGCCTGGCACACGTGGCCACCGGCACCAACGCCGACGACGCGCTCGCCGGCTTCCGCCCCGGCATCCGGGCCGCCGCCGAGCGCGGCGCGATCACGCCGTTGCTCGACGCCAGGCTGACCAAGCAGCAGGTCCGGGCGGCGTCGCGACGCTGGGAGCTCCCTACGTGGGACAAGCCCGCGGCCGCGTGCCTGTCGTCGCGGGTTGCGTACGGCGTCGAGGTCAGCCCGCACCGGCTGGCGCGTGTGGAGCGGGCCGAGGCCGCGGTCCGCGCGGCCGTGCCCGAGTCCCGCAACGTCCGGGTGCGAGACCTGGGTGTGGGCGCCTCCGTCGAGCTCGACCGAGAGGTGCTGGCCGGCCTCGACGAGCCGGCCAGGGCGGCCCTGGCCCAGCTGGTCCTGGTGGCCGGGTTCGACGCGGCGGAGGTCGACGCCCGCGGTTTCAGGTCCGGGTCGATGAACGAGCTGCTGCCGGATCCCGAGGAATATCGCTAACCGGTTCGCCGTTGCCCTCCTCCCCGCCTAGGGTGGGGGGCTGCGCGGCGAGGGGCCGCGCACTCGAGCAAGCAGAGGACGATCCGGTGCCGACTGGCAAGGTGAAGTGGTACGACTCCGAGAAGGGGTTCGGGTTCCTGTCCCAGGAGGACGGGCCCGACGTCTACGTGCGCGCCGAGGCGCTGCCCGACGGCGTGACCGCGCTCAAGAACGGCACTCGTGTCGAGTTCGGCATCGCCCAGGGCCGCAAGGGTGACCAGGCGCTGCAGGTGCGGGTCCTCGACACGCCGCCCTCGGTCGTCAAGGCCCAGCGGGCCGCGGCCCGGCCGACCAAGAAGAAGCCCGACGACATGGTCGGGATCGTCGAGGACCTGATCCGGCTGCTCGACGGAGTCGGCGAGGGCTACCGCCACGGGCGGGCGCCGGAGCCGAAGACCGCCGCGCCGGTGGCCAAGCTGCTGCGGGCCCTGGCCGACGAGCTCGACTGAGGCGACACCGTCAGGGGACCGTCCGTGAGCGTCGGCTCGCCAGCACCAGCACCAGCCAGGCGCCGAGCACGGCGGCCGCGACGCTCAGGCCGAGCCGAGGCAGCAGCGGCATCGCGATCCCCACGAAGCCACCGATCACCCACGCCATCTGCAGCACGGTGTCGGAGCGGGCGAAGGCACTGGTCTGCACCCGCTCCGGCACGTGCGCCTGGATGGTGGAGTCGAGGCTGAGCTTGGCCAGGGACTGGGTCAGCCCTGCCGTCAGCCCGAGCAGCGTCACTGTCACCACGCTGTAGAGCAGCGCGGTCACCAGGGTCATCGCCGCACCCGCCGTGAGGGTGATCATCACGGTGACGGCGGGGTCGAGGCGCCGCAGCTGCGATCCGAGCGCGATCCCCGCGGTCTGACCGACGGCGGCCGCGCCGATGACCAGGCCGAGCAGGAGCCCGGTGCTCCAGCCGTTGATCGGGTTCTCGCGCAGCAGGAAGGCCATGAACATGGTGAGGAACCCCGCCAGCCACCGGGGGCCGCAGTTGGCGCGCAGCGCGTGTGCCACGGGCGCGGGCATCCCGAAGCGTCGAGGTCTCCCGGTCGACGGCCCGATCGCGAGCCTCGCCTCGCCCTGGCTGGAGTCGACCTTCGTGGGCAGGAGGACGGCCAGCACCGTGGCCACTACGAAGAGGACGAACGCGTAGCGAAGTGACCACTCCGGGCCGACCGTCGCCGCCAGTCCGGCGATCGGCGCGGAGACCGCGGCGCCCACGATGCCGGCCAGCGAGGTGCGCGCGTTGGCCCGGACCAGGGTGAGGTCGTCGGGGAGCAGTCGGGGCACGGCCGCGGACCGGGTGACGCCGTACGCCTTGGAGGCGACCAGGCATCCCAGGGCGGCCGGGAACAGCCAGCGCGACTCGGTCACGACGGCGCCGGCCAGCACCCAGGTGAAGAACGCCCGGGTGGCCATGGTGGTGCCGATCGCCCAGCGGCGACCGTGGCTGAAGCGGTCGAGGAACGGACCGATCAGCGGGGCCACGATCGCGAAAGGCAGCATCGTCAGCCCGAGGAACAGCGCCACCTGGCCGCGCGCCTCACCGGTGGGCACCTGGAAGAACAGCGTGCCCGCCAGCGAGATCGCCACCGCCGCGTCACCGGCGGCGCCGAAGGCGTGCATCTCGATCAGTCGGGACAGCCCCGAGTCCCCGGCGCCCTCCGCGTGCGACGCGCGTCGCGCCTGGCGGAACGTGTACCGGCTCGCCCGGGCCGTGCCGCGCGCGATCGACCGGGCTCCGCGGGCGGTGACCTGGGCGGTCGCCTGTGCCGCCCGGGCGCCCCGGCGCGCGCCGCCGGGAGCGTCGGGGTGGTCGGCCCCGGAACCGTCGGCCCGCTCGTGCCGGCCCTCCTCCGAGGGCCGTGGAGGTGGGGACGCGGTCATGCACCCATCCTGCCCTAGACTCCTCGCTGTGATGGCCCTTGCAGCGAAGCCCGACGCCACCTTGACCAAGGCGGTCGAGGTGGCCCGTGACGCCCTGGTGGAACACACCGAGGCCGCCGACATCGGCGAGCACCTCGGTGCGCTCACCGAGGGCGAGCGCGTGGTCACCCACCAGTTCGAGTGCCTGATGGCCGGCTATCGGGGCTGGCGGTGGTCGGTGACGCTCACCCGGGCGTCGCGGCAGAAGCAGGTGACGGTCGACGAGGTCGTGCTGATCCCCGGCGACGAGGCGATCATCGCCCCGCAG
>JBBQRV010000067.1:0-15224 GCA_038214475.1 Propionibacteriales bacterium
ATCGCGAGCAGGGGATCGACGCCCTCGGCGTGGTCTTCGGCGGCTCCGGCAACGGCGAGCAGATGGCGGCCAACAAGGTGACCGGCGTCCGGGCCGCCCTGGTCTGGTCCGAGGAGACCGCCACGCTGGCCCGCGAGCACAACGACGCCAACGTGGTCTCCGTGGGGGGCCGGATGCACACCGTCGAGGAGATGACCCGGTTCGTGGAGGTCTTCCTCGGCACCGGCTTCACCCACGAGGAGCGGCACGTGCGCCGGATCGGCCAGTTGGCGTCGTACGAGTCCACCCGCGAGCTGCCCCCGTTGCCGGCGTCGGCGCTGGGCGGTCCCGGACGTCTCGACCAGGCCGATGCCTGAGGGCCACACCCTGCACCGGCTGGCCCGTGACCTCAGCGCCGCCTTCGCCGGCCAGCTGGTGCGTGTCTCCAGCCCGCAGGGCACCTTCGCCGCGGACGCCGCCCTGCTCGACGGCGCGGTGCTGCACGGTGCCGAGTCGGCCGGCAAGCACCTGTTCGTGGAGTTCGACGGCGAGCAGCTGGTGCACGTGCACCTCGGCCTGATCGGCAAGTTCGACATCACCGACGGACCCGCTCCGGCCCCGGTCGGGCAGGTGCGGCTGCGGATCACCGGCCCGCGGGCGTACGCCGACCTGCGCGGCGCCACCCAGTGCGAGCTGGTCGGGCCGGCGAAGCGCGAGGCGGTGGTGTCCGGTCTCGGCCCCGATCCGCTCCGCCCCGACGCAGACCCCGAGCGGGCCTGGCGGCGGATCTCGCGCAGCCAGCGCAGCATCGGCGACCTGTTGATGGACCAGTCCGTGCTGGCCGGGGTCGGCAACGTCTACCGCGCCGAGGTGCTCTTCCGGCACAAGCTGCACCCGCTGCGCCCCGGCAACACCCTGCGCCGAGGCCAGTTCGACGCCCTCTGGGCCGACCTGGTCGAGCTGCTCGCCGAAGGGGTGCGCACCGGCCGGATCGACACGGTGCTCCCCGAGCACACCCCGGAGGCGATGGGGCGTCCACCACGTGAGGACGACCACGGGGGCGAGGTGTACGTCTACCGGCGCACCGGTCAGCCCTGCCACGTGTGCGGAGCCACCGTGCGCACCCAGGTGCTGGTCGGCCGCAACCTCTTCTGGTGCCCGCGCTGCCAGCGCCCGTTCCGGTCCCGGGCCGCCGCCGCGGCCCTCCGATCGAAGGCGTCGCGGTGAGGGAGAAGGCGGTGCGCCGCGTGCCCACGATCGGCACCCTGGCCCGGCGTCGGTGGCGCCGGGTGATGCGGCGCTCCAACCTGCTCTCGCCGATGTGGCCCCTGCTGCTCACCACCGTGGTGTTCGTCGGCCTGGTCGTGCTGTCCCCGGACTTCTGGCCGGTGACCCTGCTGGCGCTGCCGCTGCTCCTAGCCAGCCTCTGGCTCGGGCCCCGCCAGCTGCCCTGGTTCGTGGTGTTCATGGCCGTGTCGCTCCTCGGGCTGGTGCTCGCCCAGAACTCGCTCGACCCGCGCACGGTGATCGCGATCGCGACCCTGTTCGTGCTCGGCTTCGTCATCCTGCTGACGTCGTTTCGTCGTTCCCGGCTCGGCGTCGCCGGTGCCACGGGGGAGTCGATGCTGATCGACCTCCGGGACCGGATCCAGAGCCAGGGCAGCCTGCCCGGCCTGCCCGAGGAGTGGTACGCCGAGTCCGCGCTCCGCTCGGCCGGCGGCACCCCTTTCGCAGGCGACTTCATCGTGGCCAGCACGCCCGCCGACGGGTCACGGCTCGACGTGGCCGTCGTCGACGTCTCGGGCAAGGGCATCCAGGCCGGCACCCGCTCGCTGCTGCTGGCGGGCGCGTTCGGCGGGCTGCTCGGCGCGCTCCCACCCCACGAGTTCCTGCCGTCGGCCAACGACTACCTGCTGCGCCAGCAGTGGGCCGAGGGGTTCGCCACCTCGGTGCACCTGTCGCTCGACCTCGGCACCGGCGCGTTCGAGCTCCGGACCGCGGGTCACCCGCCCGCCGTCCACCTCCAGTCCGGATCGGGGCGCTGGGTGGTGCTCGAGACCGAGGGGCCGGTGCTCGGCCTGCTGGAGGGCGCCGACTTCCACGGCTGCCGCGGCACCATGCGTCCGGGTGACGCGATCCTGCTCTACACCGACGGGCTGGTGGAGGCGCCGGACCGCGATCTGACGCGGGGCATCGACAAGCTCCTCGGCCAGGGCGACCGGCTGCTCCAGGCCGGCTTCGACGACGGCGCCAAGCGGCTGATCGAGACCCTCGGGTCGACCAACGACGACCGGGCGCTGCTGCTCATCCACCGCCGCCAGCGCGCCTGAACCGGCGGCTTCTGATTCGTGGTGGCAAGGCTCGGTGTGGCACCATGACAGCCGCACATTTTGTGTACGCGGATGTAGCTCAATGGTAGAGCCTCAGTCTTCCAAACTGATTGCGCGGGTTCGATTCCCGTCATCCGCTCTCAGGAGCCGGCCGGTGATCCTCGGGTGATTCCGGCGGGCCTCTTGGCGGGGCGTAGCGTAGTGGCTAGCGCGCCTGCTTTGGGAGCAGGAGACCGCAGGTTCGAGTCCTGTCGCCCCGACTGATCCCCCAGACGCACCCACCTGAACACTTTGAGGAGACAACCTGTGAAGAGCGCCGTCGAGACCTTGAGCCCGACCAGGGCCAAGCTGACCGTCGAGGTGCCCTTCGAGGAGCTCAAGCCGAGCCTCGACGCGGCGTACCAGCAGATCGCGAAGCAGATCAACGTGCCCGGTTTCCGCCGTGGCAAGGTCCCGCCGGCGATCATCGACCGGCAGGTCGGCCGCGAGGCCGTCCTCAGCGAGGCCGTCAACGACATGCTGCCGAAGGCGTACGTCGAGGCCCTGCAGGAGAACCACCTCGAGCCGTTGGCCCAGCCCGAGATCGAGGTGACGAAGCTGGAGGACCACGAGGTCCTCGAGTTCACCGCCGAGGTCGACGTGAAGCCCGACATCGAGCTCCCCGACTACTCCGGCATCGCCGCCGAGGTCGAGGACATCGTGATCAGCGACGACGACGTCGACGAGCAGGTGCAGGCACTGCGTGAGCGGTTCGGCACCCTTGCCGACGTCGAGCGCCCGGCCGCCGACGGCGACTTCGTGACGATCGACCTCAAGGCCACCCAGAACGACGAGGTCGTCGAGGGCGCCGAGGTCACCGGGATGTCCTACCAGGTCGGACGCGGCGGCATGCTCGACGGCCTCGACGAGGCGCTGAGCGGCATGGCCGCCGGCGACGAGACCACCTTCACCTCCGAGCTGGTCGGGGGCGACCTGGTCGGCGAGCCGGTCCAGGTGCAGGTCAAGGTCACCGCCGTGCAGGAGCAGGAGCTCCCCGAGTTCGACGACGACTTCGCCCAGCTCGCCTCCGAGTTCGACACCGCCGACGAGCTCACGCTCGACGTCCGCGAGCGGCTCGGCCGGGGCAAGCGCCTCGAGCAGGCCGCCGCCGCGCGCGACGCCGTGCTGGAGCGTCTGCTCGAGCAGGTCGAGATCCCGCTGCCCGAGACGATCGTCACCGACGAGCTCAACTCGCGCCGCCAGAACGTCGAGCAGCAGCTCGTGTACGCCGGCCTCACCATGGAGAAGTACCTCGAGGACGAGGGACAGACCCAGGAGGAGTTCGAGGCCGAGCTCGAGCGCCGGGTCCGCGACGCGGTCGCCGCGCAGTTCATCCTCGACGAGGTCGCGAAGAAGGAGGAGCTGGGCATCGAGCAGGCCGAGCTCTCCCAGCACCTGGTCCGGCGTGCCCAGCAGGCCGGTCAGGACCCGCAGGAGTTCGCGAACCACATGTTCGAGCACAACCACATCCCCGACCTGGTGCAGGAGATCCTGCGCGGCAAGGCGCTGGCCACGATCGTCGAGTCGGCGGTCGTCAAGGACGCCTCGGGCAACGTGGTCGAGCTGAAGAACCTGCGCCCCGACGGCACCATCGGTGAGGACGCGCCCGCCGACGAGGCCGTCGAGGCCGCCGCCGACGAGGCAGCCGAGGCCACCGGGGCCACCGAGGCGCCTGCCGAGGCCTGAGCCACTCGCGTACGTCGGCCCCGTCACCGTGGTGACGGGGCCTTCGTCGTCCTCGGGCCGGTCAGTCGAGGCTGACCGACGCGGTGGGCACGGCGGCCGCCTCGCGGCCGGGTGCGGCGTGGTTGCCCCAGTAGAGGTTGGTGTGGGCGATCACCAGGTCAGGGGTGGGGGCGCCCCACTGGCTGAGGTCCTCGGTGGTGTGCGCGTCCGACACCAGGGTGACGTCGTAGCCGCGCACGATCGCCCCGTGCAGCGTGGAGCGGATGCACTCGTCGGTCTGGGCCCCGGCGACCACGAGGCGGCCCACCTGACGCTCGGAGAGCACGGACTCGAGGTCGGTCTCCTCGAAGGAGTCGGCGTACCTCTTGTGCACCGTGGGCTCGGACCCCGCCCGGCTGAGCTCGGGCACGTACTCCCAGCCGTCGCTGCCCTGCGGCATCCCCTCGGAGGAGTGCTGCACCCACACCACGGGCACCTGCTCGGCGCGGGCCCGGTCGACCAGGACGGCGATGCGGGCGACGACCGCGTCGCGGTCGTGCGCCCCCACCATCACGTCGTTCTGGACGTCGATGACGAGCAGCGCCGTGCGCGGTCGTGCGGTCAGTGTGGTCATCACGGCTCCTCGGAACGAGACTGGTCACCACGGTAGGCACGCGCACCGACAGCCGTGAAGACCCGGAGAGCGGCGTCATTGCCCGGGTGACCTTGGTCGCGTCGGCTTGTGCACGGGCGGGCGGGCGCGTTCACTCGTCCCATGCCCACCCCCGTGCGGCCCCCGGGCCTGGTCGACGTGCTCGAGATCGTGCCCACGTACGTCGACGAGGTGGTCGTGCGCACCATGCGTGACACCCACCGCGCCTGGTCGCAGCGCGTCTACGGCGTGGTCAACCGGGCCACCGGGGGAGCGGCGGAGGTGCCCCAGCTGGTGCACTCCGGCCTGTCCGAGGCGGTGTTCGCCGGCCTGGGCGCCGGCCTGCGGGCCGGCTCGGCCGCGGCCCGGGTGGTCACCCACCGGGGCCCGGCGCTCACCGGCCGACGCGGGCGGGTGTGGCACTCTGCGCTGAACGGCCTGCTGGGCGACCGGTTCGCCACCGAGGGCTCACCGCTGACCATCCGGATGGGCATCCGCGTCGACGGCGTCGACGTGCCGCCCGAGCCGGCCGATCTGCACGCTGCCTTCCCCAGCGCCACCGGCCGGGTCGTGGTGCTGCTGCACGGACTCGGCGAGCACGAGGAGCACTGGGCGCACCGCCGCGAGGAGGTCGGCTCGACGTACGCCGAGACGCTCGCCGCCCGCGGCTGGACCCCGGTGCTGGTGCGCTACAACACCGGCCTGTCGCTGCGCGAGAACGGAGTGGCGCTGTCGGGGCTGTTGCAGGACCTGGTCGACCGGTGGCCGGCGCCGGTGCACCGGATCGCACTCGTGGGGCACTCGATGGGTGGCCTGGTGGCCCGCGCCGCGGGCGCGGTGGCGGGGGAGTCGCACGCGCCCTGGGCGGCCCTGTTGGGTGACGTCGTCACACTGGGCACCCCGCACCTGGGGGCCGACCTGGCCCGCGTCGTGGGTGTCGGCAGCCGGGCGCTGGGCGTGGCCCCCGAGACGGCGGCGTTCGGCCGGATCCTCGACCAGCGATCGGTCGGCATCGTCGACCTGGGCGACGGGCTGCCCGAGCTGGCCGCCCTGCCGCGGGTGCGCTACCGGCTGGTCTCGGCGAGCCTGGGCCGGCCCTGGGGCTCGCTGGTCGGCGACCTGATGGTGCGCCGGCCCTCCGCGACGGGGCGGACCCGGCGCAGCCGGCTGTTCCCCGACGCCGAGGTGCTGCACCTTCGCGAGACGGGGCACTTCGGGCTGCTCAACCACCCGGCCGTGCACGGCGCGCTGGAACGCTGGCTGGGCTGAGCCGCACCGCTCACCCCTCCAGCACGACCACCCGCACCGGCCGGTCGCTGTTGTTGGTGAAGCCGCCCCTGTTCCAGGCCTGCTCGACCGGCTGGACCCGCCCGGTGCGGTCGTGGGCCCGGGCGCGCAGCTGGTGCTCGCCGGGCGTCGCCTCCCAGGTGGCGGTGAAGTGTCGCCAGGCGAAGGGGCCGGCCGCCTCGCCCAGCGTGGCCTCGCTCCACGTGCGCCCGTCGTCGGTGCTGACCTCGACCCGGTCGACCGGACCCCAGCCCGACCAGGCCCGCCCCTCGAGCGGCACCGGTCCGGGGCGGGTGACCCGGTCGCGGGTCATGAAGTCCGGGAAGCCGGGCGGCACCAGCAGCGCCCTCGGCTCGATCCGGGTCACCGCGACGCCCTCGTCGTCGGGTCCGCTGCGCACCCGGTAGGCCCGGTGCTGGAAGCCCTCGAACGGCTCGTCGACCACGGTGACGGCACGCAGCCACTTCACCGAGGCCATGCCGTACCAGCCGGGCACCACCAGGCGCGCCGGGAAGCCGTGCTGGGGCGGCAGCGGGTCGCCATTCATCCGGTCGGCCACCAGCACGTCGTCGAGGCCGGCCTCTTCGAGGCTGAGGCCGCGCTGGTAGTCCTGCTCGACCCCGCGCTCGATGCCGTGGTCGGCGCCGGTGAACACCACGTCGACGCCTTCGTCGAGGGGTCCCGCCGCCGCGAGCAGGTCGCGCAGCCGGACGCCGGACCAGTCGGCCGTGCCCACCGCGCCGGTGAGCCACGGCTGGCTCAGGGGGCGCGGTTCGAGCGTGGCCCGGCCGTTGCCGGCGCACTCCAGCGTGACCCGCACGGTGTGCCTTGGCAGGTCGGCGAGCGCGGCGAGGTCGAGCGAGAGCGGGGTACGGACCAGCCCGTCGACGGTGAGCCGCCAGCCGTCCGGGTCGACGGCCGGGATGTCGTAGTGGGTGAGCACGTAGTGCAGCCCCGCCGGCGTCAGGTCGGCGCGCATCGCCTCCATCGGCATCGCGTGGTTGCGGGCGGCCAGGCCGAGCTCGTCGAGCGTGATGCCCTCGCCGGGCTCGGCCACCCGGCCGGGCCGGCTGACGGACTCCACCGATGCGGTCGCTGACGGTGTCGTGGATCGGGACATGGCGGCACCTCCGCCGACGAATCTACGCCGCGCGTGTCGGTCGACCCCGAATCCGCTGTTGGCGAACAGGGCGCGCTTTCCCGTGGTTGTGCCCTCGCTTCGGGCTAGGGTCACACACGTGAACCAGACCAGTGCTTCCACGAACAGCCCCCGGATGGACGGGGGGTCCCCGTCGTACGGACTCGACGACAACGTCTACCAGCGGTTGCTGCGCGAGCGCATCGTGTTCCTCGGTTCCGAGGTCCGCGACCAGAACGCCAACGCGATCTGCGCCCAGCTGCTGCTGCTGTCGGCCGAGGACCCCGAGGCCGACATCTTCCTGCACATCAACTCGCCCGGTGGCTCCGTCGACGCCGGCATGGCGATCTACGACACCATGAACTACATCCCCAACGACGTCGCCACCGTCGGGATGGGGCTGGCCGCGTCGATGGGCCAGTTCCTGCTCTGTGCCGGCACCAAGGGCAAGCGCTACGCCCTGCCGCACGCGCGGATCATGATGCACCAGCCTTCCTCCGGGATGGGCGGCTCGGCCTCCGACATCAAGATCCAGGCCCAGCAGTCGCTGCACATCAAGAAGGTGCTGCTGCAGCTGATCTCCGACCACACCGGCCAGACCCTCGACCAGGTCATCGCCGACGCCGACCGCGACCGCTGGTTCACCGCCGAGCAGGCCCTCGAGTACGGCCTGGTCGACCAGGTCGTGCGCAGTGCCCGTGACGCCGCCGACGAGGGCCGCCCCGCCCACACGAAGGACTGATCATGAACTACTACATCCCGCAGTGGGAGGAGCGGACGTCGTACGGCGTCCGTCGCATCGACCCCTACGCGAAGCTGTTCGAGGAGCGCATCATCTTCCTCGGCACCCCCATCAGCGACGACATCGCCAACGCGGTGATGGCCCAGCTGCTGTGCCTGGAGACGATCAACCCCGACCAGGACATCCAGATCTACATCAACAGCCCCGGTGGCTCCTTCACCGCGCTGACCGCGATCTACGACACGATGCGCTTCGTCAAGCCCGACGTGCAGACCGTGTGCCTGGGCCAGGCGGCCTCGGCGGCCGCGATCCTGCTGGCCGCCGGCGCGCCCGGCAAGCGACTGGCGCTGCCCAACAGCCGGATCCTGTTCCACCAGCCCTACACCGAGGGCACGTTCGGCCAGACCTCCGACATCGAGATCCAGGCCAACGAGATCCTCCGGATGCGCGAGCTGCTGGAGAAGATGATCTCCGAGCACTCGGGCAAGGACATCGAGCAGGTCAGCCGCGACATCGAGCGCGACAAGATCCTGACCGCGGAGGCGGCCGTCGAGTACGGCCTGATCGACGCGGTGCTCGAGTCGCGCAAGGGCACGCCCGTCCTCACCTGAGCCGGAATCGGGTCCCGTCCACAACTGATCCCGTGTCACCCCCTCCAAACGGGGGTGGCACGGGGTACCGTCAAAGCGTTTGCAGCAGCACCTGATGTACACACCGCCGGGATTCCCGGCCGGAGGAATGAGGATGATCGCCCGTGGCACGAATTGGTGACGGAGGCGACCTGTTGAAGTGCTCGTTCTGCGGGAAGAGCCAGAAGCAGGTCCGGAAGCTGATCGCCGGGCCGGGCGTCTACATCTGCGACGAGTGCATCGACCTCTGCAACGAGATCATCGAGGAGGAGCTCAGCGAGGGCAGCGAGGTCAGCCTCGACGAGCTGCCCAAGCCCAAGGAGATCTTCGAGTTCCTCAACTCCTACGTGATCGGCCAGGAGCTGGCGAAGAAGTCCCTCGCGGTGGCGGTCTACAACCACTACAAGCGGGTGCAGGCCGGCGTCTCGGCGATGGGCAAGCACGCCAAGGACGACGTCGAGGTCTCCAAGTCCAACATCCTGGTCATCGGGCCGACCGGCTGCGGCAAGACCTACCTGGCGCAGACCCTGGCCCGGATGCTCAACGTGCCGTTCGCGATCGCCGACGCCACTGCCCTCACCGAGGCCGGCTACGTGGGCGAGGACGTCGAGAACATCCTGCTCAAGCTGATCCAGGCGGCCGACTACGACGTCAAGAAGGCCGAGACCGGGATCATCTACATCGACGAGATCGACAAGGTGGCCCGCAAGGCGGAGAACCCCTCGATCACCCGTGACGTGTCGGGTGAGGGCGTCCAGCAGGCGCTGCTGAAGATCCTGGAGGGCACCACGGCCTCGGTGCCGCCGCAGGGTGGTCGCAAGCACCCCCACCAGGAGTTCATCCAGATCGACACCACCAACATCCTGTTCGTGGTGGGCGGGGCCTTCGCCGGTCTCGAGCACATCATCGAGCAGCGGGTCGGCAAGAAGTCCCTGGGCTTCACCGCCGAGGTGCGGGGCGCCGCCGAGCGGGACGCCGAGGACCTGCTGTCGCAGGTGCGTCCCGAGGACCTCACCAAGTTCGGCCTGATCCCCGAGTTCATCGGCCGGCTCCCGCTCATCGCCAGCGTCAACCGACTCGACAACCCGGCGCTCGTGCAGATCCTCACCGAGCCCAAGAACGCGCTGGTCAAGCAGTACCAGAAGCTCTTCGAGCTCGACGGGGTCGAGCTGGAGTTCACCGAGGACGCGATCCAGGCCATCGCCGACCACGCCCTCGAGCGGGGCACCGGGGCCCGTGGCCTGCGCGCGATCATCGAGGAGGTGCTGCTGCATGTCATGTACGACGTGCCGTCGCGCGGTGACATCGCCAAGGTGATCATCACCGGCGAGGTGGTCAACGACGACGTGCTGCCCACGCTGATCCCGCGCGAGGTCGAGACCAAGAAGAAGAAGTCCGCCTGAGCCACGTCGTCGCGGAGCCGGTGTGGCCCCACCGGGGGGTGCCGGCGTGGTCCATTCGGGTCATTTGTGACGTCAGGTGGTTCGCTCAGTTGATCCTTCCGGAAGACTCTGATCGTGTTCACTGACCACAAGCGTCCTCTGTACGCTTTCCTGCTGGTCACCGTCGTGTGCGGTGTCGTGGTCGGTCACACCCTGCGCAGCCAGGCCAGCCGCGGTGACGTGTCCCCGTGGAGCAGTCCGGACCGCAGCATCGCCAGTCGGCTGTTCCACGAGTTCAGCGCCGCCTCCGGCGAGGTGCGGGCAGTGCCGCACCGCGTCTCGTCGGTGCCGGTGACGTCGGGGAGCGTGCTGACCTCCGCACCCTCGCCCTCGGCCTCACCGTTCCCTTCTTCGGTGCCGACCCTGCCGTCGCTGTCGGGCTCGCCCGCGCCGCCGGTTCCCACGGTGGGCGTGCTCCCTCCGACCAGCCCGGACGGCGAGCCCACCACGGCTCCCAGCGGCCTGCCCGGTGACCCGACGTCCGGCCCCGCCACGCCGGACCCGACCGACGGGACCGACCCCGCGTCCGGCCCTGAGGCGCGCGGCCACGGGCACACCCGGCACCACCAGGGCGACGGTGGGCAGGACGCCCAGGGTGGCGTGCCCCAGGACGACCCGACTCCCGAGCCTCCCGCCTCCGACCCGGTGGTCGACCAGCCGCTCGACGAGCTGCTCGACGGCGTGATGACGGATCCGCCGCCGGACCCGGCAGCCGACCCCGCAGCCGACCCCGCAGCCGACCCAGCAGCCGACCCAGCAGCCGACCCCGCCGCCGACCCGGCAGCCGACCCCTCGACGCAGCGCATGACCGAACCCCCGGCTGACGCACCCGCGGATACCCCGGCTGACGCACCGGCAGCGCCGCCCGCGAGCGAGCCCACCTCCTCGACGGTGCCCGACCCGCAACCCTGAGGTGGCGGCCCGGTCGGGATAGTCCGAGAGGTTTCGGTCGGTCTCGGGCTCTCGGAGCGACCGAAAGTTCTCGGACTACCGGGAGATCGACCAGCCGGTCACTCCGCGTCGGCCACCAGCACCGCGTCGACGTGCAGCTCGGCGCCGTCGGTGGCGGTGAACACGAAGTCCCCGATCACCTTGCCGGCCCGGCGCAGGTCGCCCTCGGCCCGGCGGGCCGCCTGGACCAGCGCCTCGGGGCCGGTCACCTCGACCCGTGCGACCTGGTGGCGCATCGAGACCTTGGCCTGTGACTTGGCGCCCCGGATGCCGGCCAGCGTCGCGGCCACCGCCTCCAGCATGCTCCCGTCGGCAGCCGCCGCGGAGCCGAGCTCGACCGCGGCCGGCCAGCTGGCCCGGTGCACCGAGCCCTCCTGCCACCAGGACCAGACCTCCTCGGTCACGTAGGGCAGGAACGGCGCCAGCAGACGCAGCTGCACGTGCAGGGCGAGCGCCAGGGTCGCCTTGGCCGACTCCGTGGCCGGGCCACCGTCCTCGGCGTACGCCCGCTCCTTGACCAGCTCGAGGTAGTCGTCGCAGAACTCCCAGAAGGACTTCTCGATCGTCTCCAGGGCGGTGGTGTAGTCGTAGGCGTCGAACGCGTCGGTGGCCTTCGTGATCACGGTGGCCAGCCGACCGAGCAGGGCGCAGTCGATCGGGTCGGACACCGCGGAGGCCACCGGCTCGGAGGCCCCCACGGAGCCGAGCACGAACTTGGAGGCGTTCAGCACCTTCATCGCGAGTCGGCGCCCGACCTTCATCTGGGTCTCGTCGAAGGGCGAGTCCAGGCCGGGGCGGGCGATCGCGGCGCGCCAACGGACCGCGTCGGCGCCGTACTTGTCGAGGATCTCGGTCGGCACGACGACGTTGCCCTTGGACTTGGACATCTTCTTGCGGTCGGGGTCGACGATGAAGCCGGAGATCAGCGCGTGAGTCCACGGCGCCGCGTGGTTCTCGTAGTGGGCGCGCACGACGCGGGAGAACAGCCAGGTGCGGATGATGTCGTGGGCGTGGGTGCACAGGTCCAACGGGAAGACCCGCTGCCACAGGTCGTCGTCGCTCTCCCAGCCACCGGCGATCTGCGGGGTCAGTGACGAGGTGGCCCAGGTGTCCATGACGTCGGGGTCGCCCAGGAAGCCGCCCGGCTTGCCGCGCTGGTCCTCGGAGTAGCCCTGGGGCGCCCGGGTCGACGGGTCGATCGGCAGCTCCTCCTCGCGGGGGAGCAGCGGGTGCGCGTAGTCGGGCTCACCCTCGGCGTCGAGCGGGTACCAGACCGGGAACGGGATCCCGAAGAACCGCTGCCGGGAGATCAGCCAGTCGCCGTTGAGCCCGCCCACCCAGTTGTCGAAGCGGTGCTTCATGTGGGCGGGGATCCAGGTGATCTCGGCGCCACGCTCCAGCATCTCGCTGCGCACTGCGGCGTCGCGGCCGCCGTTGCGGATGTACCACTGTCGGGTGGCGACGATCTCGAGCGGCTTGTCGCCCTTCTCGTAGAAGTTCGTCATCCGCTGGGTCGGCTTCGGCTCCCCGTCGAGGTCGCCGGACTCGCGCAGCTTGGCCACCATGGCCTCGCGGGCCGAGAACGCGGTCTTGCCCTTGAGGTCCTCGTAGCCCGCCGCCGCGTGCTCGGCGGAGAGCCACTCGGGGGTCTCCCGGGTGAGCCGGCCGTCGCGGCCGATGACCGTGCGCACGGGCAGCTGCAGCTCACGCCACCAGGTGACGTCGGTGAGGTCGCCGAAGGTGCAGCACATCGCGATGCCCGCGCCCTTGTCCATCTCGGCGAGCGGGTGGGCGACGACCGGGATCTCGACGCCGAAGACCGGGCTGGTGACCGTGCTCCCGAAGAGCGGCTGGTAGCGCTCGTCGTCGGGGTGCGCGATCAGCGCGACCACGCTGGGGATCAGCTCGGGGCGGGTCGTCTCGATGTGCACGACGCCCCCGTCGGGACGGTGGAACGCGACCCGGTGGTAGTGGCCGGCGTAGTCGCGAGCCTCGAGCTCGGCCTGGGCCACCGCGGTCTGGAAGGTGACGTCCCACAGCGTCGGCGCCTCCTGGAGGTAGGCCTCGCCGCGCGCGAAGTTGCGCAGGAAAGCACGCTGGCTGACCGTCTGCGCCTTCGGGCCGATGGTCGTGTAGTGCTGCTTCCAGTCGACGGAGAGGCCCAGGGTGCGCCAGAGCGCCTCGAAGATCTCCTCGTCCTGCTCGACCAGCCTCTCGCACAGCTCGACGAAGTTGGGTCGGCTGATCGGCACCTGCCGCTTGGCGTCGGGCTTCTCGGGTGGCGTGAAGTCGTCGTCGTACGGGAGCGACGGGTCGCAGCGCACGCCGTAGTAGTTCTGCACCCGGCGCTCGGTGGGCAGGCCGTTGTCGTCCCAGCCCATCGGGTAGAAGACCGACTTGCCGGTCATCCGCTGGTAGCGGGCGATCAGGTCGGTGTGGGTGTAGGAGAACACGTGCCCGACGTGCAGGCTGCCCGAGACGGTCGGCGGGGGAGTGTCGATCGAGTAGACGTTGCTTCGCGGCTGGGTGCGGTCGAAGGCGTAGGTGTCGTTCGCCTTCCAGCGCTCGACCCAGGTCGCCTCGAGGCCCTCCAGCGCCGGCTTCTCCGGTACGACGACGCCGCGCGGGTCGGCGTGCGTCGTGTCGGGTGCCTGCTGCGTGGTCTCGGTCATGGCGAAATCCTACGGGCGAGCGACTCCCCGGTGAAAACCAGTTCCGTTCCCGATCACGCTGACAGTGCCCGGCACCACCCACCGCATTGGCGCGAGTGAGGAATCGAGTGGCCGCGCCGGCGCGCCGTGGCTACCCTGCGGCGATGGCGCACCTGGACTTCCTCACCGACCCGCGCGAGTTCCTGGCAGCTGCCGGCGACCACCTCGCGGCGCAGCCGGTGGTATCCACCGTGGTGTCGACGGTGGCGCACACGAAGGTCCTCGACGCGGAGGAGCGTCACCCGCACCGCGCGGACGACTGGTGGCTGGTGGTCCGCGACGACGCCGGGCAGGTGCTGGGCGTGGGCATGCGTACGGCGCCGTTCGCGCCGCGGCCGGCGTACCTGCTGTCGATGCCGGAGGACGCCGCCGAAGCCGTGGCGGTGGCCCTGTACGAGCGCGGGGAGGAGCTGACCGCGGTCAACGGAGCATTGCCGGCGGTGCAGGCCTGCGCGACCCGGCTGGCCCGGCTCACCGGCGGGAGCACGGCCGTCGCCCAGCACACCCGGCTCTTCCAGCTCGGCGAGCTGGTGCGGCCGCGGCCGGTGCCCGGACGGCTCCGGCGCGCAGGCGTCGAGGAGCTCGACCTGGCCGTGGCGTGGTTCCGCGCCTTCATGCTCGACGCCGACACCCAGGCCGGTCGGGAGCCGGGAGCAACCGAGCACTTCGCCGGCGCCGATGACGTGCTGCGCCGGATCGAGACCGGGCGGATCTGGTTCTGGGAGGACGAGGACGCCGAGGTCGTGCACCTGACCGGCAGCAACCCGCCCAGCCTCGGCGTGGCCCGGATCGGACCGGTCTACACCCCGCCCGAGCACCGCGGACGCGGCCTGGCCAGCGCGGCCGTGGCCGAGGTGTCACGCCGGATCCTGGCCGCGGGGGCCCGGGCCTGCCTGTTCACCGACCAGGCCAACCCGACATCCAACCACGTCTACACGGCGCTGGGCTACCGGCCGGTCGTCGACATGGCCAACCTGCGGGTCGTGCCCGCCGGGCTCACCCCGCCTGCGGGCGCCAGCTCTGCCTGAAGAAGCCGCCGCCGGCGTACAGCCCGCGGTCGGGGTCGCAGACCCGGCCCTCGGGCGGCAGCGCGCCGGTCGAGTAGTAGGCGTCGAACTGCCGGGTGACACACCGGTTGCCGATGGCGCCGTGTCCCCAGCCGTCCATCAGCAGGAACCGGGAGCCCTGGAACAGGGTGGTGAACTTCCGCGCGCCCTGCACCGGAGTGGCCGGGTCGTGGGAGTTGCCCACGACCAGGATCGGGTTGGCAGGCGTGCTCTCGAACGGCCCGAAGAAGCTGTCCTCCTTGGTCACCGCCGACCAGCCACCACAGGGGGCGGAGGCCCAGGTCCACAGCGAGCCGAACCACGGGTAGGACCGGTCCTGCCGGCGGCCCGCCTGCCACCAGGCGAGGCGTCCGATGGGGTTGCGGGTGTCGGAGCAGCTGACGCCGAGGAACGGGTCACCCACGTTGATGCCGGGAGCGGCGTACGGCGCGCTGATCACGTCGTCGGCCCGCTGGCGCAGGTCGGCGACGGTCAGACCGGCGAGCTGGCGGACCGGTCGACCCGCCGCCTTCCCGAAGTTACGGCGGTAGAGGTCGTCGAGGAAGTACCCGAGGAACGTGTAGTCGTTGGAGTAGAGCTCTCCGAGCGTGAA
>JBBQRV010000068.1:0-15174 GCA_038214475.1 Propionibacteriales bacterium
CCGCTCCGCAGTAGCTTCGTCAAGGAGCCGGACCGCTTCCCGGTGCTTCGTTGTGGTGGCGTCCAGATCCGCCGCGAGCCTCGCGGCGTGACTCATGAGCGACAGGATGTCGTCGCGAAGCTCGCCCGGCGTGACGGTGTCCACGAGGGCGTCAGTGGCCGCGTCTCGCTCGAGGGGGCGCACGACGCGATCACTGATGGCCCGCAGTTCGTCCGAGGTCAGTCTCTTCATTGCCCCTCCGGCCACGGTCGGTCTACATGGCGGCCGAGACGCCCGCTACCGTGTGCTTCACACACGCGAACGATCGGAGCCCGAACATGGCAGACGACGACTCGCTGTTCGCAAGCCGTCGCCTTGGGTGGAGCTGAGGGGGCTCGAACCCCTGACCCCCTGCTTGCAAAGCAGGTGCGCTACCACCTGGACCGTTCACGCGGCAGACACGATCGGTGACCCGGGCGCGCGCCGCCGCCTCGAGCATCCGTCGATGTCCCGCCGTGAACGTCGGAGCGCCTGGCCTGGCCCAGGGGAGATCGACGGCTACTCGAGCCAGGACCTCCGGCCACAGGTCACCCGCGGCCGTCGTGACCCGCTGCGCCCAGCTGCGGTCCTCAGCCGCGGCCGCGTCAGCGGCCGCCTGCTGTTCGACACGGACCGCGCGTGCCCGCTCAGCGACCTGCCGGGAGGCTTGGCGTGCCCGCACGACCTCGACGGCACCCGCGCACCGGTAGCCCAGGGTCCCCGGCACGTCGCGCGCGGTGGTGAAGTCCCGGCGGGTGAGTTCGGCGACCAGGCCGGCGACGTCGCCACCGGTCGCGGCCAGCGCGTGGGAGAGCTCCTGTCGCACGGGACGGCGCCAGCGGGCGAACGCGGCACCCGGCACCCGGGCCTCCAGGGCCACGAACAGGGCCGGGAGTTCGGAGTGCTCCCCCCGCCGTAGGCGTGGTGTGCCCGTGGGTGCCGGTTCGGTGTCGGCCCGTGGGGGTAGGGGGGAGTTCGTGACTTCAGCACGGGCCTTGGGTGTGCTCGGATCGGGAAGGTTATGCGCTCCTGCGTCCACAGCGGAGGGAAGGTTGTGCGCGGTGGAGCCTTCCGCGGCTCGACGCCAGGGCGGCCCCTCGCACAGCTGACGCCAGCCCAGGACCCGCACGCGCGTCCCGGTGCGCTCCAGGACCAGGGCGTGCTCGAGGAGGCGCAGGTAGCCGGCCCACGTCTTGGCGCTGACCGAGCAGCTGCGCGCGGCCTCCACGGCCGGCCACCTGGTCACGCCCGTGGCCCAGTTCGCCCGGGTCACCCGCACGACCTCCAGGGCGCCCAACGTCGCCAGGACGAACGCGCCGCGATGGTGCTCGAGCAGCCCGGCCCGCTGCACCCGGGCCACGGTCGCCCCGTAGGTGTCCCGGTGGGTGCGCAGGAAGCCTGCGGTGCCCCTCGCGGCGCCGGTGCCCTCCAGGGCCAGGGCGTCGGGCACCGCGTAGCCGTGAGGGTGCGCCACGAGCAGCCCGGCGGCCACCAGGATCCCGGACAGGTCACGCCAGGTCCGCAGGTCCACGTCCAGCGCGGCCGCGGCCTCCCGCTCGCTCAACGGCACGAACCCCGAGGCGGTCGAGTGCCCATGCCACAGCAACGCCAGGGCACCCTGAGCAGCCAACGCCTGAGGACCCGACGTCGCCTTCTCGAGCAGCCGGGCGAACCGCGCGGCGAACTCCGGGCGAGACGTGGCCCGATCGGCCCGCGTCATCGGCGGGCGCGCGGCCGCCAGCGCCCCACGAGCCTGGACGGCTCTGGGCGACACGGCGCGAACAGGCGTGACCTGTCCGAGGTCAGCGGGTATCGTCCCTCCCAGCGGTATCGATTGGCATCGGGGCATGCGAAAGCCCCATGGGTGTTCGTCCACTCACACCCGCCGGCGTCAACCGGCGGAAACTCACTTCGCAGAGCCCGTCCCGGTCCAACGGGGCGGGCTCTCGTGCGTCTACGGGCTCGTCAGGACGAACCTCCTCCGGTCGGCGCTCACGCGCTCAACCTCATCGGATCCTCAGCACCCGTTGGCGACGGGTGCGCGTATCGGGACTCCCAGGCAGGCTGCCCCTGCGCATCGACCTTCATGCGGTCCACGAGCTCGGCCAGCAGCGCCGAGACGCTGATACCCAGTGCCTCGGCCGCGGCGTGCGCTTTCGCGTGCTGCTCGAGCGTCACGCGGGCCTGGAGCATGCGCCGGTCGGCCTTGTAGGGGGCACGGGTGGAGCCAGGCGGCGGGCTACTGACCCGGCGTCCGTAGTTCGGCTTCACTGGCACGGGCCGATCGTCTCGGAGACGATCTACGAATGCGAGTACCGAGCCCGGTGTGTCGCACATGTGGTCAGAGGCTGCGGTAGACCTCGCGACGGTGACCGAGGGTGACGACGAGCACCAGGAGCTCGTCGTCACGGACCATGTAGACCACCCGGTAGTCACCCACCCGCACCCGAAGAAGTCCCCCGGCGCCCTGGAGGGCCTTCGTGCCGTGCGGGCGCGGGTCATCTCCCAGGTCGTCGATCGCGTCGGTGAGGCGAAGCTGCACGGGCCGGTCCAGGCGGCGCAGCGCCCGGGCCGCGGCCTTGGTGTAGGTGACTTGGTAGCGAGGCGTGTTCACAGAGGGAACTATCGACCGGAGGCGGCTATAACCCTCGGAGCCCGGTCAGGCACTGCGTGCCGGCAGGCCGAGCTCGGCCCGCAGGTCCTCGGAGGAGATGAACGGCCCGCCCTCGGCCAGTGCTGCTCGCGCGGCCGCGACGTCGGCTGCGTCCTCGGCGGCCTCGATCGCCTCGAGCATCTCGGCGGGCACCACGGCGGCAAGCCGGCGGCCGCGGCGGGTCAGGTAGACGGCCTCGCCGCGGTAGGCCGCGCGGTTCACGACGTCGCTCAGATGCTGGCGTGCGTCGGTGACGGGCATCTCGCTCATGCGAGCAACTGTACGGAACGTACGGCGCGCGCGCCAGGGTCCGCCCCAGTCGGCTGCGGGCCGGCACCTCCCGGGGTGAGCGCACCTTCACCGCAATGAGCACGCGCTGACCTGCGGCCTCGCTGGGCTCGCGGCCTCGGGTTCACGCACGTGACCGCCCGGTCTCCCGGGTGAGTTCACCGGGGTGAGCGGGCGTGAGTTCACGCACCGGAGCGGGCCGAGGAGCCTGCGCCCGCCGCACCTCGCTGCGCCGCCCGCCCGGGACGGACGCCGAGGGAGGCAGCGGCCCTTGGATCGTGACGCTGGCCCCGCTGGTGTGCCGGTAGCTGCTGCACACCCTCACCGGCTCCTGGTTCATCCAGAAGGCCTCGGTGGACCGGAAGTAGCGCCGGGCGGCGCCGAGCCGCTCGTGCAGCCGGTCGAAATCCCAGTAGGACTCGACCAAGACCGTCAGGGCTCCGGCGTGCAGGGTCGCGGACTGCACGGCGACGTCGGCGGCGTCCGCGTGGCGCAGCAGCGCGCGCAGGGCTCGGGTGGCTGCGTGCACGCCCTGGTCGGTGGTCATCGTCTACCCCTCATCTCACTACCAAGTGCTACCGCGTGCCCCCAGGTGGTAGCACGTGCTATTACACGCTACCAGCGAGGTACGACGCGAGGGTGTAGGTCGCGTGGCGGTCGATCCGGCCGCGGGATCGGTCGTAGCGGCGGGTGGTGTTGGCGCTGGCATGCCCGGCACTGTCCTGGACGTCGCGCAGCGGCACGCCGGCGTCCAGCGAGAGGGTGACGAACGCGTGGCGCAGGTCGTGCGGGTGCAGGCTCGGCTTGCCTGGCACGGCCACCCGCCCTATCGAGCGGACCCAGGCATGCACGCGCCGGCGGGTGACGTCGCGCAGCTCGCCGCGGGTGTCACGTCCCGGGGTCAGGAACAGCAGCCCGTGGCCCAGGCCCTCCTGGCCGAGCGTCTCGCGCCGCTCCAGGAGCCACTGGTGGACCGCGGCCGCGGTGAGCGGGGCCAGCGGTACGCGCACCCGGGCGCCGGCGGTGCCCTTGCGCTGCACGGCCAGGGTCTGGTGGCCGCGCTCGGTGCCCAGGTCGCTGACCTGGAGGCTGAGCGGCTCAGAGGCGCGTAGGCCGTTGAGCGCCAGGAGCAGCATCAGGGCGTAGGTCATCGACCCGCGCCGCTCGGCCTCGCGCAGGAACGCGTTGAGCTCCTCGCGGGTCAGGCCGGTCGAGGTGGACTCTTCTTGCACCCGTGGCCGGCGCACCCCCAGCAGCGGGCTGCGGCGCACGAGCTCCTCCTGCTCGCAGTACCGGTAGAAGCTCGCCAGGACGGCCAGGCGCTGGGCCACGGTGGAGGCCTTGCGGCCCCGGTCGTACAGCCAGGCCTTGTACTGCTCCACGGTGCGCCGGGAGGCCTCCAGCGGGTCCAACCCGGCCACTGCGGCGACGTCGAACCACTCCGCCAGCGCGCGGGCGTAGGAGCGCACCGTGTTCGGGTTCTCCTGGTAGCCCAGCAGCCAGTCGTGTGCGGCCTGCCGGGCGGCCGAGCTGGTGGCCGCGTGCAGGACCAGCTGCTCCCGGGAGACGTCGCGGGCGGCCGTCGGCGACGCGTCAGGGCCGGGTGAGCCCAGGGCATCGCTCACGACGTCGCCCACGGCTCACGCGCCCTGGTGCTCGATGCAGGCCGGGTCGTGTCGTCGGTGGGGCAGTGGCGCGCCGACCCGGCACCTCATGCACGCCAGCGGGTCGTCCTCGTCGTCCTCGAGCTCGGCGGCCGCCTCGGCCTCCTGCTCGTCGTGCTGTGCGTCGCGGTAGCCCTGGCCGTTGATCGCGACCTGGGCTTGCGCGAGCAGCTGGCCGAGCTCCGTGGCGTGCGTGCGCGCCTCGGTGAGCAGGTCCACGGCCATGACGACCGAGACGAGCGGGTCCGCTCCGTTGTCCTCGTAGACGTCGTACATGTCCAGGGAGCGGCCCAGGCCCGCGCCGAGCTGCGAGAGCGCCTGGTCCAGGCCCGCGCCCAGCAGCTTGAGGGAGCCGAGCACGCGGTAGACCTCCGGGGCCGGAATGGCCTCGCGGGAGATCGTGGCGTGATTGATGCCCCGAACCGACTCGTAGACGGTGTCCGCCAGGCGCACCGTGACGGGTGTGTCGTCCTCGCTCATGACTGGTCCTCTCCGGGACGCTCAGGTGCGCCCATTCTGGCTGTTATCGGTGACACGGACGGCGGGAAGCTGAGCGGGCGTGTGCGGATCCGGGCGGTGGTGCGCGGGCGTCCTGCGCGCGGTCTGGTCGTGTCGCGCATGCGCCGCCGGCCCCACGTGCGGCGCCAGCGGTTCCGCTCGACGCTCAGGGCGAACTGGGCCGCCGGGTTGCCGGTGGCCGCCTGGTGCAGGACCTCGGCGCTGGCGTAGCGCACGACGTCGCCCGTCGCCGTCACCGCTTCTGCCCGTGTGTGCTCGCAGGCGGTAGCGGGTGGTTGCTTGTGCTACCACCGTCCGGCATCGGGGTGTTGGTTGCCGCCGAGCGGACCCCGGCCAGCAGCGCATCGGTGGGCAGCCGGACGTAGCGCTGGGTGGTCTCGGGCCGGGAGTGGCCCAGCAGCTGGCCCACGGCGAGCAGGTCCCGGGTGCCGGCGTAGGCCTCGGTGGCGAAGCGGTGGCGCAGGGTGTGCCCGGTCCAGTGGTCCGGGAGCATGTTGGACATCAGGCGCGTGACGTGTCCGGGGGTCACGTGCCCGTCCTGCCACGGGAACAGGTACCCCTCGCAGGCATCCAGGGCGGCCACGAGCTCGGGGTGCTCGAGCGGGACCGCGCGCCGCTTGCCACCCTTGCCGGTCACGTACAGCAGGCCGTCGCTGTAGTCGTCGTGGTGCACCGCGGCGACCTCGACGCAGCGCAGGCCGGCGTAGGCCGCCAGCAGCAGCATGAGCCGGACCCTGGGCCGCTCGCCCCGCTGGGCCTGGCGCTGCCAGGCGTCGGCGTGCTCCAGGCCGATCCGTAGCGCCTCGAGCGGTGCCGGGCGCGCGGTGCGGGAGGGCACCGTGATCTTGGGCAGCCCGACCGCCGGGCTGCGGGTGATCCGGCCGGCGGCCAGGGCCCAGCCGTAGAAGGTCGCGAAGACCGACCGGCACGACTTTCGGGTCTCGGCCTTCCACGAGGCCGACGCCAGGACCGACAGCAGGTCCTCGTCGGTCGCGCTCCAGGGGTCGGTGACCGAACGGGCCAGCAGGCCCAAGTAGTGCCGGTGCAGACGGATCGTGCCCGGGCTGCGACCACCGGCGAGCAGCCACGTGCCGTAGCGCTCGACCGCCTCAGCCCAGCCCTCGCGCTCCGGCGTGGGGTGGCTGGGCTCCTGGGAGTGACCGTCGCGGACCAGGTGAAGTGCTGGGCGCTGGTGAGCGACCTCGGCGGCTGTGGCGGGAGTGGTCACGGCGGGCCCCGTTCGTTGGTAGTAGGTGGTAGCACAGGCTACCACGTGCTACCACATGTCACCCGGGGCTCGTGCCGGTCAGTACCCGCGCTCGTCGAGCTCGCGCTCCAGGCCGCGCTGGACCAGGAAAGCCTGGGAGATGCCAGTCTCGGCGCAGCATCGCTGGACGCGCTCGTACAGGCCCGGCGGCACCCGGGTGCCCAGCTGGGGGTAGCTGCGCACGGGTACCTTGGCCGCGGCCGGCGGCGGGGTCTCGGCGGCCGCCTCGACCGTGGGGCGGTCCACGTAGTGCCCGCCGTTGTCCGGCGCCGGCGAGAGCTCCGGGCCGGTAGGCAGCGCGGTACGGGCGGTCTTGGGCTGCGGCTTGGCCATCAGGCCACCTCCATCGGGGTCAGGCCGGCGTGCTCGAGCAGCCGGGTCGTGATGCGGGCGTAGGCCTCGGTGACCTCACGGCCCTGTGCGCCGAAGGCCCGCAACGGGGCGTGTGCCCCTTCGGCCTGGCGCACGATGGAGCGCCGCGGCACGACGCCCCACAGCAGGTCCCCGTACTGCTCGCGGACCTGGCCGAGCAGCTCGACGGCGCGGGCCTCACGCGTCGGGGCGTTGGTGGCCACCACGCCGAGCAGCACCGGGCGCTCCCCGCGCTGGGCGCGGATCCGGTGCAGGGTGTCGGCCGCGCGCGGCAGGCCCTCCAGGGAGTTGTCCGCCGGCTCGGTGACCAGCAGCACACCGTCCACGGCGTGCAGGGCGTTGACGAACAGCGGGCCCAGGCTCGGCGGGCAGTCCACCACCACGAGGTCGTAGTGCTCCTCGACGCCGCGCAGCGCAGTGGCCAGGCGTCGATCGCTGCCGCTGAACACCTCATCACCGCGCGCAGCCAGGTCCTCGTTGGCGGGAGCGACGTGCAGGCTCGCGGCCCAGTGCTCGCCGGCTGCGACCACGACGCTGAGGATCGTGCCAGGCTGCTCACGGGCGCCGGCCCTCTCCTGGGCGTAGTAGAGCGCGTCCGCGATGGTCAGCGTCTGGCTCTTGCCGAACGGGTTGGCCGTGCTGGTCCGCGGCTCGGCGTCGGTCAACGTCGTGGCGTTGGCCTGTGGGTCCAGGTCCACCAGCAGCACGCGCAGGCCGCGGGAGGCCGCGGCGTCGGCGAGGTTGGCGGCGCTGGTCGTCTTGGCCACGCCGCCCTTCTGGTTGGCCACGGCGAGGGTGTAGGCCATCACGGTCCCCTCTTCGAGTTCGCTACCAGGTGCTACCCCGTGGTAGCACCTGTGCGCACACGGTAGCGTGTGCGGGCCCGTGATGAGGCTCAGACGCGCAGTGCGGGCCCAGGCAGGTAGCCGACGCGGCCGCGTGTCGGCCGGCTGGGTGGCCGATCTTCGGTCCTGCCGTCGCCGATGCGGCCCTGGTGGGCCCGCCCGGTTGCTTCGAGCTCGTCGAGCGCGGCGTTGACAGCGGAGCGTGATCCGAGCGTGAGCAGCTCGAGTTGGTGGCGCGTTGCGGGCAGCGAGGTGAGCACGGCCTGGAGCAGCGGTGTGCTTGCGTCGGGCAGGCTCCCAAGGTGCTCCAGCAGCCGAACCTGCCACTCGTGCGAGATGGGCCGGCGTCCGGTCTCCCACTCGGACACCTTCACCTTGTACACACCGACAGCGGCCGCGAGGTCGCCCTGGAGCAACCCGGCTCGGGTTCGCAGCTCGCGCAGTCGAGCCGGGGTGAGGACCTCAGTGGCCGCAGGCCCGGGGTACAGGCCGGTCTGCTGGCCGTGGTGGCCGGCGTGCCGTTCGTGTACCTCGCCGGCAGCTACCGCGGCGGCCAGGGCGTCGGCGAACAGGCCGGTCCACCGGGTGTAGCCCAGTGCCGCCAGCAGCGCCTTGCGGCTCAGCCCGGGGGATGCGGACACGGCGGTCACCAGTGCAGTCCGCCGGTCGGTCCTGGTGGCGGCCGCGTCGCGGGCCTCCTGGAGTGCGACGTCGGCCTGTGCGGCCGCCCAGCCCGGAACCGCCTCCCGCTCGCGCTCCCAGCGTGCCCAGGTCGTGCGAGCGACGCCGAGCCGCTCGGCGATGCGGTCCTGGCTCCACCCGGCGCGCTCCCTGGCGTCGGCCAGGTCCACGACAAGAACGTGGACGGCTGGCCGCTGCTCTGGAGCCGGTCCAGGGAAGACGCCGACCACGGCCTGACGGTTGCGCGCGCTGCTCCACGTTGGCGACTCGTGGGCCTGGCCAGTGGCCAGGGCGTGCTCGAGCAGGCGCGCGTCCACGCTGCGGGTGCGCACCAGTGCCCATCGGCTGCGTCCGGGATCCTCAGTGACCTGTCGGAGCAGGTCCTGGTAGCGGCGAACATCTCGACGCCGGCGCGGCCGCGTTGCGGAGTGGGCCAACTGCGCCGCCTGTGCCGCCTGGGCGGCCTCCACGGCACCGGGGACACGAGCCCGGATGCGTGCGGGGATCGCCTGCTGCCCGGTCTCCCACCGGCGCAGCTGGGCCGGGCTGACCTCCAGGTGCTCAGCCAGGACCCCGACCGCCAGCCCCGCACGCAGTCGGGTCTGTCGCAGACGCTCCCCACTGAGCGCCGGCTCGGCGAACAGCGCCCGAGCGGCCGGCCCTGGGTAGAGCCCCGTCACGGTGCGGGTCGCACCGGCGCGAATGGCCACTGCGCTGTCGTCCTCGTGGATCACGTCTGCCTCGAGAGCCTGGGTGATCAGCTCGAGGGCCACGGCCCGGCGGCAGCGCAGTGCACGAGCGCAAGCGGCGCGCGTCAGCCCAGGGGTCGCAGTGACGACCTCCAGGACTGACGACACGCCGGACGGGTCCGCTGTACCGAGCACGGGAACAGGTTAGAGCGAGTGGGCCAAGTTCGCAATATGCGCCCGAAGCCGGTAGGACTACAGACCATGAGCAGCCAGCCGAGCGATGCTGCGCCGAGCGAAAGCGGCGGCGTGGATGTCTTCGTGCACCTGCCGATACCCCTGTACGACCGACTGCGTACGACGTCGGTGAGCGAGGGGAAGACCCTCGCCCACGTGACCCGCACCGCTCTGGACCAGTACCTGCCGGCGGCGGTGACGGGATGAGCACCAAAGCGCTGATCTGGGCTGTCCGGCTACCGCTGTCCTCAGCCAGCGGTGGCCCGCGTGCTGTGCTCGGCCTCTTGGCCGACGTAGCTCGTGACGATGGGACCGGCGCCTACGCGAGCACCATGACGATCGCCAACTATCTGGAGACCACCCCGCGCTCGGTACACCGTCACCTACGGGCACTTGAGGATGCAGGACTGATCCGGCGAGGAGACCAGGGGCGCGCCCGCCACCTGCCTGCGAACCGACGCCCGATCGTGTGGGATCTGGCGCTCCCGTCCGTCACCCGCTCTGGGGTGACAGAACTGTCACCCCAGAGGCTCCCTGGGGTGACAGTTCTGTCACCCCAGACGCCTTCAGGGGTGACAACGGCGGAGTCCAGGGGTGACAGCCAAGGGCATTCTGGGGTGACAGCTGCTGTCGTAGAGAACCAAGAACAACCCAAAGACAACCCCCCCTCGCGTACACGTGTAGGCGCGTACACGCGTGTGCACGAGGACGAAGGGGGTGGGGGGTCTTCGAACTTCGACAAGAGCCACGCAACGGCGGTGCTGGCCACCGTCGTCGGCGGGATGCCACCTGAGCAGGGCGCGAAGATCGGTGGGGACTACCGCAACCCCAAGACCGGGCACACGCTGCTCGGCACCATCGCCGAGTTGCTGACCCGTGGGTGGCTGGCGGGGCAGATCACCCACGAGGCGAACAGCGGCAGCTGGATCGGTGTGGCCCATCCGCCCAGTGCGCTGCTCGGCCGGTTGGAACGGGTGCTCGAGCGGGCCGCGCCCTCCAATACCGAGGCGCGGAGGCCTACGGGCTGGCCTGAGCACTGCGGGGACGAGGAGTGCGACCCGCGCACTCGGATGCGCATGATCGACGACGGTCAGGCGGTCACGCACTGCCCCAAGTGCCACCCCAAGAAGGTCGGTGACGCGGCGTGAGCAGGACTGTGAACAACGCCCGGCTGGCCGTGAGCGAGACCTGCCTGGACCGTGAGCGAACGGGCCCAGCCGATCGATGTCGTGAGCGTTTGCGCAGGTCAGGGAGTTGCTCGATTGCGTGCAGTGTGAGCGACAGGCCGGAAGTGCCCTTCCGGGGCAAGGACGCGTCAGAAAACACCCCGCGTGGCCCATCGGCTACCGGCGCCTACCAGGGTGAACAGTCTCGATCCGGGGGTGTGCGGTGACGCCGGTCGAGCGGGTAGAGGCTGCCGGCCGGTGGCTGGCGCAGGCCGGCGGGTCCGCACTGCGACGCGATGTCGGGGCCGCATTGGGTGTCAACCACGCGCGCCAGGCCGAGGTGCTCGCCGCTCTGGTCGCAGCCGGGATGGTCACGGGCACCCGGCTGGAAGTCCGGCTGACCGATGCCGGCTGGGCGCGGTTCGGTGGCGTCGAGCAGGTCAGCGCCGGCGAGGTGCTGGACCGTGTGCTGGACGGCTGGCCGTACACGCACCGGGCGTTCCTCGAGCTGCTGGTGTGCGCGGTCATCGCCCGTCACCACCTGGGTGCGCAGCGCAGGGAGGCTCACCTGGGCTTCATCGCGATCGGGGAGACCGGGACCGGCAAGAGCGCGATGGGCGGGCTGGTGTGCCACCTGTTCGGCCTGCCGGGGCCGCTACACAAGATGCACGTGCCCGCGCACACCGCCGGGTCCATGCTCGGGCGCCGCGTCCAGGACGCGGACGGGTGGCGGTTCGTTCCCGCGCCTGTGACGCGCCTGCCGTTCGTCATGCTGGACGAGTTCGACAAGGCCGAGGAGCCGGTGCAGCGCCGAGCATGGCTATTCCTGGACGGGAGCCTGGACCAGCAGCTGGAGGACCAGGTGCACGAGCTGCTGCCCACGCCGCTGCTGACCGCGAACCCGCCCAGGTCGGGAGACCGCTACGCGCACCTGCGCCAGGAGTACCGGCGGCGCTCGGTGGTCCTGGACACCGGGGCGATGGCTGGGCGTAGCCACGAGCTGGAGGACCTGCTGGGCCGGTTCTACGCGACCGCGGCAGCCACCGACCGACTGCACCTGGACGCACTGGTACCGCCGGCCGCGCTGGACGCCTCCGCGCTGGAGGTGCTGCGAACCGTGCGCCACGCACTGACGCCCCACGGCGCCGAGGAGTTCCCCGGGCTGAGGGCGCTGGAGCTGGCAACCCTTGGCCGCTGCGCCCTGCTCGGTGACGGCGCCGATCAGGCGGCCGCGGCGTACGCGACCGGGGTGGCCTACCTCCAGGCCAGCGAGAGCGTGCCGGGGCAGGTGGCCGAAGGGTGGATCCCGGACCTGGCCGCGGTGCACGACGCGCTCGGTGCGGACGCGGCGGGCATCGCCGCGGCGCTCGAGCGCGGCCGCGCGGGCCGCCGCCAGGCCCAGGATCAGGCGGCCGCCGGCCGGGCGCGCAAGGCCCGTCAGGATCTGGACGTGCTCGAGCGCGGTGAGCGCCTCGCGGAACGGTGCCGCCAGGCCGTGGCGGCGATCGACGGGCGCAAGGTGGACCCGGCGCGCAAGGCCGAGGCGGCTGGTCTGCGTCGGGTGCTGCGCCGGCACGCGACCACCGCGGCGCAGGTGACCACTGCCAGCGGACTGGCCGAGGTGACCAGGCAGGCGGCCGACCCGCTGGAGCGCGCAGGGCGCCTGCTCGCTGTGGTCACGACCGATCGGGACGCGGCCAAGCGGGCCAAGCAGGAGGACGCCGAACAGGACCGGAACGCCCGCCAGGCGGCCAAGGCCGAGCACTCCCGGGCGCGATCGGCACTGGCTGCCGGGCGCCGGCGTGATCGGGAGGAGCTGGCACGGGCCGTGGCGGCCGCGCGGCCGCTGGAGGCCTTGTACGCGCGGACCACCACTCGCCCGGGGGAGCGCCCGTTGGACGTGCTGCGCGACCTGAGGGCGCCGAACGGTGAGCCGCTGCTGAGGTACACCGCCGCGCCTGCCTCTGACCGTGCACGCGGCTGGCGCGGTGTCCTGGAGACGACCGTGCTGGGCTCGGCCCCGGGCACCTGGCGGGTGGCCGGCTCGGGGGCGGTCTTCACCGGGACGCTGCACACGTGCTCGGAGCTGATGCAGTGGGGTGCGGGCACCCGAGCCGTCCTGGCACCGACGCTCGACGCGATCCACCAGGCCGAGGACGAGCTGCGTTCCTACCTGGGGGCTGAGGAGCGACGTCGCCCGCAGGTGGCGACCCGGGCAGGTGCGTCGGGCACCCATCCGGTCGCGATGCTGCCGGCGGCTGCTGCGCGGTACGGGCTGGGCCGGTGAATGCCGCCGAGCGGTCCGCCGTGCTGGGCCTGAGGGACCTGGCCACAGCGCGGGCTGCTGGTGTGGTCGGGCGGGCCGTGGTCGGTGACCGCGCGGTTCGTCGGGTGGTGCGCCAGCTGGAGGCGTCGGCTGGCACCCGGGTGGTGGCTGCGTGCGCAAAACGCCGAACGCCGCACATTGACCACCCATGACCAAGCCAAGGCTCACGACCTCCGAGCGGCGCCGGCAGCGGGCGTCCTCGTTGCTGCTGCCCAAGGCCGGCGGTTCGGCGTTCATGCGCGAGCCGCAGCGGCAGCGGCCGCGCTTGGCCGTCTACGTGCGCCTGAGCCTGGCCAGTGACGCGTCGGTGAGCATCGCCCGGCAGCGCGCCACGCTGGAGGCCTACGTGGCCGAGATGGGCGGGGTCTACGACCCGGCGGCGGACTACTTTGAGGACGACGACGTGTCCGCCAAGGGCACCGTGTACCGGCCGGCGGCTGAGGAGCTGCTCCAGCGGGTGCTGGCCGAGGACTACGACGGCGTGGTGGTCTGGGAGTTCGCCCGGTTCATGCGCACGGTCCGAGAGACCCACATCGCGTGCGGGCTGATGCGCCAGCACGGCGTCGAGCTGTACTCCTTCGAAGAGCAGGACCTCACGCTCTACGGGTCAGGTCGCACGAAGGTCGAGTTCGCCGCCGATCAGGCCGAGAAGGAGCTGCGCAAGATCAGCACGCGCGTCGCGGCCGCCCGCAAGTTCCTGGCCCAGCACGGTGCAGCACCGGCCTGTGCCCCGTTCGGCACCGTGAAGGTCTCGGTCCCGTCACCGATCGAGGACCGCCAGGCACCACTGAACCGCCTTGCCCCCGACGAGAAGCCCCGGGAGAGCCTGGGCGACCGCAGCCCAGCGGACCTCATGCGTGACGCGGCACGCCGAGTGGTGTCCGGCGAGTCCCTGCGGTCGGTGGCCACGTTCTGGAACCGATCTGGGTACACGACGACCAACGGCGCCGAGTGGACCTCCTCGGGGATCTCCCACCTGCTACGCAACCCGCTGCTGGCCGGCTACTCCGTCCACCGTGGCGAGGTGGTCACCGACGACCAGGATCGCCCGGTGATCTTCCACACGCCGGTTCTGGACGCCGCGACCTGGGCCGACCTCACCGCGGTGACGTCCGGACGCAACACCCGTCCGCGCAGCATTGTGGAGGCCCCGCTGCGAGGGCTGCTGCGCTGCGGTCGCTGCGGGTCGGGCATGTCGCGCGCCGGCAACGGTCCGCGCGCGACCTACCGGTGCTGGCGGCAGTCCCACGGCGGGTGTGAGGGCAACACCATCGTGTCGGCCAAGACCGAGGCCTTCGTGATCGAGGCCGCCTTGGCGGTGCTCGAGGACCCGGTGCGCCTGGCCGAGCTGCGCACCGCACCCAACCCGGCCGCCGAGGCCGAGCGCCAGGACCGCGAGGAGACCGCCCGCCGGCTGCAGACCGCGCTGGAGCGCCTGGAGCGGGCGTGGGTGATGGGCGACTACGACGACGGTGACGGTCCGCGCCGGTTCGCCAAGCTCAAGGCGGACCTGACGGGTGAACTGGACGCGACGTTGGCCGCCGAGCGGCGCACACGTCAGCCTCGCCGGCGCTCAACACCCGTGCCCGCCCAGGACGGGGTGAGCGTCGCGGAGGCATTCGACGCCATGAGCCCCAGCGAGCGACTCACCGTCTTGTCCGAGCTCATCGAGCACGTGACGATCCTGCCGGCCCCAGCCCGAGTGACCGCGAAGGGCGAGCGGCCCACCTACCGCACCGAGCGCCTGGTCATCACCTGGCACCAGGGCGACCTGTAGCCGGCTGCCTCAGAGCAGGACGTCGCGCCCGTATTGCTGCTGGGCGGCCTGCTTGGTCAGGCCCAGTGCGTTGCCGATCACGGCCCAGGAAGCTCCGCCGGCGCGCAGCTGCTGAACGCTCGAGCGGATCCGCGCCTGGAGGCTTCGGACCTCGCCGGCGTCGGCTGTCAGACCACGCAACGGCTCCAGCAGCGCCCGGCCGTCACCGTGGGCCGCGACGAACGGGCGGGGTGTCCCTTGGTCGAGCAGCTCGACACGCTTGCGCACCATGCGACGAGGGTGCCGCACCCTCAAGCAACCGTCAACAATCCTTGACGGCTCGGCGGATCCTGACCGTCCCCGTAGAGCCCCGTAGAGGGCTCAGGACGAACAGGCACGGGTGAACGGCTTCACTCGGGGGTCTCGTCGCTCCTGGAGACCTCAGCGGGTGCCTCAGCGACGACGTCTCGGGCCGCCCTGAACAGCGCTTCGTCGCTCACCCGGGCGCGAATGTCTGCCGCGTGAACGGTCCAGGCACCTGGACCGTTCACGCGGCAGCCACGATCGGTGACCCGGGCGCGCGCCGCCGCCTCGAGCATCCGTCGATGTCCCGCCGTGAACGTCGGAGCGCCTGGCCTGGCCCAGGGGAGATCGACGGCTACTCGAGCCAGGACCTCCGGCCACAGGTCACCCGCG
>JBBQRV010000069.1:0-15021 GCA_038214475.1 Propionibacteriales bacterium
ATGAAGTCCCCGCCGGTGCAGCTGCCCGACGACCAGGGCCGCGCCCGCGTGGAAGCCTTCATCCGCGGCGAGGAGTGAGCCGCACCCGCTGAACCACGGCGGCAGCCCCGGTGGAAACCGGGACTGCCGCCGTTCGGCATCGGGGGGGAGCCCGGCACCGGGCTCGCTTGGCTCAGCGACCTCGCTCCGGCGCCGCGATCTCGCCGGAGCCGCGCTGGACCAGGGCGTGCTCGACGACCACGTGCTGCGGCGGTGAGGTGTCACCGTCGAGCCGGGCGAACAGGATCCGCGCCACCTCGGTGCCGATGACCTGGACGTTCTGCCGGATCACGGTCAACGGCGGATCGAAGAGGTCGGCCATCGGGAAGTCGTCGAAGCCCACGA
This sequence comes from Propionibacteriales bacterium, assembly GCA_038214475.1. GTDB lineage: Bacteria > Actinomycetota > Actinomycetes > Propionibacteriales > Nocardioidaceae > Nocardioides. Next base: position 385 of record JBBQRV010000069.1, read on the forward strand.
TGGCCACGTGGTCGCTGAGCCCGCTGATCCGCAGCTGGCGGATCGCCCCGACGCTCAGCACGTTGCGGCCGGCCAGCAGCGCCGTCGGCGGGTCCGGCAGCGCCAGCAGCGCGGCGACCGCGGCGGACGCCTCCTCCGGGGTACGCAGGTTGGTGACCACCAGCAGTGGATCCTCGTCCAGGCCGAGAGCTCGGACGGCATCGAGGTAGCCGGCGCGGCGCAGCTGTGCGGTCTGGATGGTGTCGAGGTCGCCCAGCAGGGCGATCCGCCGGTGTCCACCGGCGGCCAGGTGCTCGACCGCCTCGCGGGCACCGGCCCGGTTGTCGACGGTGACCGAGTCGACGTCGATCCCGGTGGGCAGCCGGTCGACGAACACGATCGGCAGTCCGGCTCGTCGCTCGGAGAGCAGGTACTCCTGGTTGTCCGAGGCCGGCACCAGCACCAGGCCGTCGACCCGTCTCCCGACCAGGTCGGTCACCCGCTGCCGCTCCCGGTCGCTCTGCTCATCGAGGCTGGCCGCCAGCACGGCGGTGCCCCGGAGGTTGGCGGCGTCCTCGATGGCGCGCAGCAGGCCGGCGGAGAAGCTGTTGCTTACGTCCTGCAGCAGCGCGCCGATCACACCGGTGCGGCTGCCGGTGCGACGCAGGTTGCTGGCCGCCAGGTTGTGCCGGTAGTCCAGCTGGTCGGCGGCCCTGAGCACCCGCTCGCGCACCTGCGGGGAGACGCCCGTCTCGGCGTTCACCACCCGCGAGACCGTCTTCAGGCTGACTCCCGCCAGCGCTGCCACCTCGCGCATCGTCGCCCGGGCCCGTTGGCCGCCAACCTCCGTCGGAGCAGGTGACATCGTTGTCCGTCCTTGCCTATCGATTTGGATGTGACGCTTGACACACGGCTAAGAGTACCCCTATAACTGGGAAAGACAACGTTGTCTTCCTGACAACCTGGAACCCCGGAGGCCCACCACCATGTACTCCCCTTTCACCAGCCCGAGCGCCCGCAAGCGCGTCGCGGCACTGGGGGCGACCGCTGTCGTCCTCTCCGTCGGTCTGGCTGCGTGTGGCAGCAGTGACAGCGGCTCGACCGGCAGCGACTCCGTCGGCGTGGCGCTGATCACCAAGGACTCCACCAACCCGTTCTTCGTGGCGATGCAGGAAGGTGCGAAGGCCGATGCGTCCAAGAACAACGTCGACCTGACCATCGCCGCCGGCGCCAAGGACGGCGACGAGGACGGCCAGATCAAGGCCATCGAGGACGCCGTCGCCCGTGGCGACAAGGGCATCCTGATCACCCCCAACGGCCCGGGCGTCAACCCGGCGATCAAGCAGGCCCGCGACGCCGGCCTCTACGTGATCGCCCTGGACACCCCGCCCGACCCGCCGGACACGGTCGACATCACCTTCGCGACCGACAACTTCCTGGCCGGCCAGCTGATCGGTGAGTGGACCAAGGCGCAGCTCGGTGGCGAGCCCGCCACGATCGCGCTGCTCGACCTGTTCAACGACAAGATCGTCTCGGTGGACTACAACCGCGACCAGGGCTTCCTCACCGGCATGGGCATCGACACCGGCGACCCGCAGGTCAACGGTGACGAGGCCCCGAGCGGCTCCTACGACGGTGGCGACTACTCCATCGTCTGCAACGAGCCGACCGACGGCGCCGAGGACGGCGGCCGGACCGGCATGGAGAACTGCCTGACCAAGAACGACAACATCAACGTCGTCTACACGATCAACGAGCCCTCCGCGGTGGGCGCCTACAACGCCCTCAAGGCTGCGGGCAAGGAGTCGGGCGTGCTGATTGTCTCGGTCGACGGCGGTTGCGCCGGCGTCCAGTCGGTCGCCGACGGCGTCATCGGCGCCACGTCGCAGCAGTACCCGCTGAAGATGGCCACCCTCGGCATGGAGGCGATCGCCAAGATCGCCCGCGGCGGCGACAAGCCGGCCAGCAGCGACGGGCTCGACTTCTTCAACACGGGCGTCGCGCTGGTGACCGACAAGCCCGCCGACGGCGTCGAGAGCATTGACACCACCAAGGGCGGCGAGCTCTGCTGGGGCACCAAGTAGCACCTGCCCCTGTCTGATCCACAGCGGGTCGGGGGCCTCCCCGAGCCCCCGGCCCGCTGTTACCACCCACCAGAGATCGAGGTGCACACCGTGACCACCGCCCCCGCCGCAGCCCCCGTGGCCCGCCGCAGACAGACCCCGCTCCAGCGGGTGCAGAACGTGCTGCACTCCCGCCCGGCCATCAGCCCGGCCGTGCTTCTGATCCTCACCCTCGTCGTGTTCAGCCTGATCAACCCGCGGTTCATGAGCGCCCCGTCGATGTCGACGCTGGTGCAGCAGACCGTGGTGGTCGCCTGCCTGGCAGTCGGCCAGACGCTGATCATCCTCACCGCCGGCATCGACCTGTCGGTCGGCGCCGTGGCGATCATGGCGATGATGTTCTCCGCCTCACTCGCCTCCAACCACGGGGTCCCCGCACTGCTCGCCCTCCTGATCGGCCTCCTGGTCGGCACGGCGGCTGGAGCGGTCAACGGACTCCTGGTCACCCGGGTCAACCTGCCCCCCTTCATCGTGACCCTGGGAACCCTCAGCATCTTCACCGCGATCACGCTGCTCTACACCAAGGGCCAGAGCGTGCAGGGCGGCAACCTGCCCGCCCTCCTCAACTGGACCGGGCACTCGTTCTCGATCGGCTCCTTCCGGATCACCACCGGCGTCTTCGTGGTCGCCGCCGTCTACCTCGCCGTGGGCTTCGCCCTGAGCCAGACCGCCTGGGGACGCCATGTCTACGCCGTGGGTGACGACCCGGAGTCGGCCCGACTGTCCGGCATCGCCTCCAAGCGGGTCCTCCTCAGCGTGTACGTCGTCGCCGGCCTGATCTACGGCATCGCCGCCTGGGTCCTGATCGGCCGCTCCGGTGCCGCCTCCCCCAACGCGATCGCCAACGCCAACCTGGAGAGCATCACCGCCGTCGTGATCGGTGGCACCAGCCTCTTCGGTGGCCGTGGCGGGGTGCTCGGCACCCTGCTCGGGGCCCTGATCGTCCAGTCGTTCTCCATCGGCCTCTCGATCGCGGGAGTCGACCAGCAGTACCGCCTGCTCGCCGTCGGCGTGCTCGTCATCGTGGCCGTCTCCGTCGACCAGTGGATCAGGAGCGTGAAGGCATGACCACCACCGCAGACCTCGGCAAGCACCCCGCAGACACGACCACCCCGGTGCTGCGCGCCCGGGGCCTGGTCAAGACATTCGGCCGTGTGGTCGGGCTCGACGGCGTCGACCTCGACCTCTACCCCGGTGAGGTGCTGGCCGTCATCGGCGACAACGGCGCCGGCAAGTCGACGCTGATCAAGTGCCTGTCCGGCGCCCTGGTGCCCGACTCCGGCACCCTCGAGCTCGAAGGACGCGCGGTCTCGTTCAAGCGTCCCCAGGACGCCCGCGACGCCGGCATCGAGACCGTCTACCAGACGCTGGCCGTCATCCCGGCGCTCGACATCGCCAGCAACCTCTACCTCGCCCGCGAGGAGCGTCGTACCGGACCGCTCGGCTCGGTGCTGCGGATGCTGGACAAGAAGGGCATGCGTGACCGCGCCGGCTCGGCCATGCAGGACCTCGGCATCCAGACCGTGCAGAACATGCAGCAGGCCGTGGAGACGCTGTCCGGCGGTCAGCGCCAGGCGGTCGCCGTGGCACGCGCCGCGGCCTTCGGCAGCAAGGTGGTCATCCTCGACGAGCCCACCGCAGCCCTGGGCGTCAAGGAGTCCAACCAGGTGCTCGCACTGATCGAGTCACTGCGCGAGAAGGGCCTGCCGGTGATCCTGATCAGCCACAACATGCCGCACGTGTGGCAGGTGGCCGACCGGATCCACATCCAACGGCTGGCCGGCCGCGCCGGCGTGATCACCCCTCAGTCGCACACCATGAACGACGGCGTGGCCATCATGACCGGGGCGATGACCCTCGAGGAGTCCGAGCACGGCGTCCACCTCACCGACAAGGGCGAGGTGACCACGTGACGATCGTGGTCGGCTACCTGCCGACGCCCGAGGGGCTGGCAGCACTCGACGCCGCCATCGCCGAGGCGACCTCGCGCGGTCGCAAGCTGGTGGTCGTGAACACCGGTGAGTCCGGCGACTACAGCACCTCGCACTTCGCCAGCGCCCAGGAGATCGACACGCTCGACACCCAGCTCGAGGAGCTCGGCCTGGCGCACGAGGTGCGCCAGCCGACGTCCGGGCGCTCGGTGGCCGACGAGCTGCTGTCCGTGGCCGAGGAGCTCGACGCCGAGCTCGTGGTGATCGGCGTACGTCGTCGCTCCCCGTTGGGCAAGCTCATCCTCGGCTCCACGGCGCAGGAGGTGCTGCTGAGCGCCGCCTGCCCGGTGCTTGCCGTCAAGCCGCCGCGACGAGACCCGTGACCGCGCCGCCCGAGAGGCCCGGGTCGCTGAGCCTGTACGCCGAGTTCACCGCACTCGCGCCGCACGTCGACGAGGTCGCCGACCTGGTCCAGGAGCTGGTGGCCGACGTACGCGCCGAGGCCGGCAACGTGGCCTTCGACGCCTGGGTGCGTGCCGAGCAGCCGCACGAGTTCGTGGTCTTCGAGACCTACCGCGACCGCGCGGCGTTCGAGGCGCACCTGGCCTCGCCGCACTCGGTGGAGTTCAACCGGCGACTCACACCGCTGGTGCACGGCGGCGGCTCCCGCCTGACCTGGCTCTCGGCGGTCTCCCGCACCCGCTGAGGTGGCCGGGGGGTCGCCGCCCCCTGGCCACCTCGGCCTCCTCGCCGCCTCAGCTCCCTTGGGTGAGGGGCTTCCACTCGTAGGCCTGCACCACCACGAAGCCCGGGCCGTGGAAGACGTACTGGACCGCCTCGCCGGAGCCACCACGCAGCAGTGAGCTCATGTTCATGCTGTTGTGCATGCCGGGCACCAGATTGGCCGACCAGCAGACCGCCGACTGCGGGTCGACGTACACAGGCTGCTGCGAGCAGTCGAGGACCACCGGCCGACCGACCACGTTGATCGCCACCGTCCCGGTCCCGTTGATCGTGGTGTTGAAGAACCCCGAGGTGGCCAGCCCGGCGCCACGGGTGCGGTTGATGTCCCAGTCGAGCGCGGCGTCGAAGGTCAGGATGTTGCGGCTGTTGATGCTGATGCCCTCATGCTCCAGGTGCAGGAGGTGGACGTAGCCCGCCTCGTCTGCGAAGTAGACGTCGCCCTGGCCACTGACCCGCATCAGGCTGACGTTCTCGCTGGTCAGCACCTTCTTCGCGAGCTTGCCGAGGCTGCCGGCCTTCTCGTGGTGGAACTGCACCTGACCCTGGAAGGCCACCATCGTGCCCTTGCTGGCCAGCACGTCGGGTCCGAGGCGGACCCGGAGCATCTGGCTGTTCTGGAGCACGAAGCGCTCGCCGCTGGTGACCTCGAGGTTTGCCTGTTCGAACAGATCGCTGCGCATGGGGCCATCCTGCCCCAGCAGGGTGCGTCAGGACGTGGCTTCGGGCTGTCCGGCCCGGATCCGTACCGTGTCGGGCAGGAATCCGTGGTTGACACCCCACAGCACCGCCTGGGAACGGGTCGTGACCCCCATCTTGCGGTAGGCCGAGCGGATGTAGGACTTGACCGAGTTGATGCTCAGGTAGGCCTGGCCGGCGATGTCCTGGTTGCTCAGGCCGAGGGTGATCAGCGCGATCACCTCGGACTCGCGCATCGTCAGGCCCTCGAGCTGGCCGGGCCACAACCCGGGCTCCTCGCCCTCGGGGACCTCCTCCCGGCTGATCACCACCTCGCCGGAGTGGATCTGCTCCAGGGCGCGCAGCAGGTCCTCGCCGCGCAGGGTCTTGGACAGGTAGCCGCTGGCGCCCTTGCGCAGCGCCTGGGTGACCAGCTCCGACTGCACGTTCCAGGTGTAGACCACCACCCGGCCGACCCCGTCGCCCGCGATCACCCGGTCGATGTCGTCACGGTCGACCTGCGGCTGGGAGAAGGTGTCGTAGAGGGTCAGGTCGACAGGAGCTTTCACGTCGACGCCTGCCACCAGCTCGGCGACCCGCACCCGCTCGGAGAAGGGTGCCAACATCTGCGAAAGACCCAGGACGACGATCTCGTGGTCGTTCGCGAGCGCCACGACCAGCGGGCGCGGCTCGGGGGCGTTGGCCATGGCGGGGATCCTACGGCTCGCGACACCCCGATGGGTATCCATGCACCCCTTCGGGGGTACCCGCTCCGCCGGGCCGGTGGCTAACCTCACGTGGCGGCGGGAGTCCGGGTCGGGGGACGATCATCCGGCATGAGGTGAGCGGCCCGGGCCCCGCCGACCATCTGGAATCACCGGTTGACCGGCGATTCCTGACGTTCTCCGCCGATGCAACGCCTGAGAACGTCGGGAAACGGCTGAGAACCCCGGCCCGATCAGCGCGCGGACCACCAGGCGAGCAGAGCCTCGCGGGCGTCGGCCTCGGCCAGCGGGCCACGGTCCATCCGCAGCTCGAGCAGGAACCGGTAGGCCTCGCCCACCCCGGGTCCGGGCGCGATCCCCAGGATCTCCATGATCTGGGCGCCGTCGAGATCGGGGCGCAGCGAGGCCAGCTCCTCCTGCTCCGACAGCACCGCGATCCGCGCCTCGAGGTCGTCGTACGCCTGCCGCAACCGCTCGGCCTTGCGCCGGTTGCGCGTCGTGCAGTCGGCCCGGGTCAGGATGTGCAGCCGCTCCAGCTGGGGGCCCGCGTCGCGCACGTAGCGGCGTACGGCGGAGTCGGTCCACTCACCCGAGCCGTACCCGTGGAAGCGCAGGTGCAGCTCGACCAGGGTGCTCACCGCGTCGATCTGGTCGTTGGAGAACCGCAGCGCCTGCATCCGCTTGCGGGTCAGCTTCGCGCCCACCACGTCGTGGTGGTGGAAGGTGACCGTGCCGTCGCCCACGAAGCGCCTGGTGCGGGGCTTGCCCACGTCGTGCATCAGGGCCGCGAACCGGGAGACGAAGTCGGGGCCGGTGCCGAGCCGCGACTCCAGGTCGATCGACTGCTCCAGCACGGTGAGGGTGTGCTCGTAGACGTCCTTGTGGCGGTGGTGCTCGTCGCGCTCGAGCGCCAGCGCCGGCAGCTCGGGCAGCACGATCGCCGCGATGCCCGTCTCCACCAGCAGGGACAGCCCGCGGCGCGGGAACGGAGCGCAGATCAGCTTCACCAGCTCGTCGCGGACCCGTTCGGCGGAGATGATCGAGATCCGCTCGGCCATGTCCGTCATCGCCGCCACCACGGCCGGGTCGACGGTGAAGCCGAGCTGGGCGGAGAAGCGCGCCGCCCGCATCATCCGCAGCGGGTCGTCGGAGAACGAGTCCTGGGGGGTGCCCGGGGTGCGGAGCACCCGCTGGGCCAGGTCGACCACCCCGCCGTACGGGTCGACGAACTCGCGGCCGGGGATCGACACGGCCATCGCGTTCACCGTGAAGTCGCGCCGGCCCAGGTCGACCTCGATCCGGTCACCGAACACGACCTCGGGCTTGCGCGAGTCCGCCGCGTAGTCCTCGGAGCGGTACGTCGTGATCTCGACCTGCCACTCCCCCTTGCGGCACCCGATGGTGCCGAACGAGCGGCCCATGTCCCAGATCCCGTCGGCCCAGCCCTTGAGCAGCCGCTCGGTCTCGTCCGGGCGCGCCGACGTGGCGAAGTCGAGATCACTCTGCATCCGGCCCAGCATCGCGTCGCGCACCGGCCCGCCCACCAGCGCCAGCTCGTGGCCGGCGCCGGCGAACCTGCGGCCGAGCTCGTCGATCACCGGGCCGATCCGGTCGAGCTCGGCGCTGACGCGCTTCTCCACGTCGGAGATCAGGAGGGGAGGCAGGGCGTCGGGCACGGGAGGCAACTCTAGTGGGCCTGCCCCCCGGGCACCGATTGCCCGGATAGGGTCGCCCCGTGATGGGTCGGGTAGTGGGTGCGCTGGTGCTCGCCCTGACCCTGCTCGCGGGCGTGCCGTACGCCGCCTCCGCGACCGCTCCGGGGGCGGCCGGGACCGCCGATCGGGACCGTCCCGCGTCGCGTGCCGCGCGCGCCCAGGCCCGCGCCGACGAGGTCACCGACCCGCTCCAGGTCACCCTGGACTCGATCACTCCGGGCATGGTGCCCGCCAAGGGCCCCCTCGAGCTGACCGGCACCGTCACCAACGTCTCGCAGGAGACCTGGTCGAAGATCAAGATGTACGCCCTGGTCTCCGCCGCCCCCATCACCACGCCCGCCGGCCTCGGCCTGGACGCCCAGGCCGACCCGTTGCAGGTGTTCGGGGACCGGATCGTGGAGAACCTCGAGGACGCCGGCGACCTCGACCCCGGCCAGAGCACCTCGTACTCCCTCACCGTGCCGCGCTCGGTGCTGGTCACCTACCTCGACAACCCCGCGGCACCCGGCGTCTACCGGGTCGGCGTGCAGGCCCTGGGTGAGACCGATGCCGGGCGTGAGGAGATCCCCACCGCCGACGGCCGCGCCTACTCCTACCTGCCGCTGATGCCCGCCAGCAGCACCCCGACCCGCGCCTCGGTGGTGGTGCCGATCCGCCGAGAGGTGAGCTACTCGCGCAGCGGGACGGTCCGCTACGTGCGCGGCTGGGGAGCCGACCTGGGCCCGGGCGGGAGGCTGCGCAACCTGCTCGACTTCGCCTCGCTGGCGCCGCCGGGCGCCGTGACCTGGCTGGTCGACCCCGCGGTGGTCGACGCCGTACGGCGCCTCGCCGACGGCAACCCGGTCCGTGACCTGGGCCCGGTGAGCGACCAGACCGGTCAGCCCCAGCCGAGCACCGATCCCAGCACCGACCCGAGCACGGATCCCGGCACCGGCGCCAGCAACGGGGTCGACCCGAGCGGCTCGACCGGGGGGGCCGGATCCGCCGCCCTCGGAGGGACCGCGCCCCGCCTCAGCGCCGCCGCCGAGGCCGTGCAGGCCGACACCCGGCAATGGGCCACGGCGTGGCTGGCCCGGCTCAACACCGAGACCAGGGGCAGCACCGTGCTGGGGTTGCCCTACGGCGACATGGACATGGCCGCGGCACACACCCTCGACCCCGCGCTGGCCGCCCAGGCCCTCGTGTTCTCGCGCACCACCTTCCGGCGGGAGGGGATCGACGCCGTGCCCACGGTGGCGCCGCCGACCGGCTTCGTCGACCCGACCACGCTCACCGACCTGCCGGCCGGGGTCACGGTCCTCGCCTCGTCGGCCGTGCTCGGCGACGCGGGCGTGGTCCCCGCCGACGACCCCACCCGGCCCTTGCCGGTGGCGGTGCGGGTCGGCGCCCAGCGGCTCGACCTCTACGACGCGAGCGCCTCCACGGGTGGCCCGGGACCCAGCGACTCCCTCACGTCGCTGGCGGTGCGCCAGCGGCTGCTCGCCGATGCCGCCGTGCGCTCGCTCAACGACATCACCCGACCGCTGGTCGTGGCGCTGCCCAGCGACTGGGACCCCGGGGAGACCCGGGCCGACTTCTTCTCCGCGCTGGCGCTGCCCTGGCTCTCCCTGGTCCCCCAGCAGGAGGCGGACCAGGCCCAGCTGCCCGCGGTGGCCGCCGACGACCTGGTCTACCCGGCCCGCCAGGACAGCCAGGAGCTCGATGCCGCGAACTTCGCGGCCGCCGACCGCCTGGTCGCGACCGGCGGGATCCTGGGCCGGGTGCTCAGCGAGGACACCGACGTCGCGCAGACGGTCACCGCCCAGGCGCTGACCACCACGTCGTACGAGAAGCGGGCCGACCCCGCGAAGGCCGCCCAGGAGGCCAACCGGGCCGCCTTCGCGATCAGGCAGCTGTTCCGGCAGGTCACCGTGGCCACCCAGACCTACGTGACCCTGTCCAGCTCGTCGGGTCGCTTCCGTGTCGACCTCGAGAACGGGCTGCCCCAGCCGGTCACCGTGCGTCTGGAGGCCGTCGTCGACCCGGACCTCGAGCTGCGGGCACCGGCCCGGATCCAGCTCGACGGCGGGGCGGCCACCAGCTTCTTCGTCCGGGTGCAGTCCTCCCGGCTGGGCGTGCACCAGGTCCGGCTGGTGCTCACCGACACCGAGGGCAACGAGCTCGGCCCGCACGCCGACCTGCCGATCCGTTCCAGCCAGACCGGGCGGGTGATCTGGGTGATCATCGGCACCGCCCTGGCCCTGCTCTTCGGGGCGATCGCGCTGCGGTTGTTCCGCCGGATCACCGGCCGGACGCCGGGGAGGAAGACCGGGTGAGCGGGGAGCGCGGCAGCGGCGAGCCGGCGGACGCCGGGCAGGCAGGCATCCTCTCGTCGGGGGCGGTGATGGCCGCCGGCACCGTGGTCTCGAGGTTCAGCGGCTACCTGCGCGGACTGCTGCTGGTGGCCGCGCTCGGCAGCATGCTGCACGCCGACGTGTTCAACATCGCCAACACGGTGCCGAACATGCTCTACATCCTGGTCGCCGGCGGCATCTTCAACGCCGTCCTGGTGCCCCAGCTGGTCCGTGCGATGAAGCTCGACGCCGACGGCGGCGAGGCCTACACCAACCGGATCATCACCCTGGCGGGCGTCTTCCTCTTCGTGGTCACGGTGCTCCTGGTGGCGGCTGCCCCGCTGCTGATGCGGCTGTTCCTCTCCTCGAGCTTCGACGATCCCTCCCTGAGCGCCCAGCGCGAGTCGGTGATCGCGTTCGCCCGGTTCTGCCTGCCCCAGGTCTTCTTCTACGGGATGTTCGTCCTGGTCGGCCAGATCCTCAACGCCCGCGGCCGGTTCGGCCCGATGATGTGGGCACCGATCGCCAACAACGTGATCTCGGTGGCGGTGCTGCTGGTCTACCTGCTGGTCTTCGGCCCGGCCGGCGACGTCTGCCGGGACTCCGGGCTCGTGGTGGCCCCCCAGGACTCCGTGCTCGGGCCGTTCTCCACCAGCCAGGAGCTGTTGCTCGGACTCGGCTCGACGGTCGGGATCGCGGTGCAGTTCCTGATCCTGCTGCCGTTCGTGCGGGCCGCCGGTTTCCGCTACCGGCCACGCTTCGACTTCCGCGGTTCCGGACTCGGGCACACCCTGCGCCTGGGCACCTGGACGGTGCTGTTCGTCATCGTCAACCAGATCGCCTACACGGTGGTGGTGCGGCTGGCGTCGTCCGGCACGGCCGAAGCGGCCGGGGCCACCTGTGCCGCCACCGGGTCGGCGGCCACCGGCTACACCGTCTACTCCCAGGCGTTCCTGCTGGTGATGGTGCCGCACGCGATCATCACCGTCTCGTTGGCCACCGCGATCCTGCCGCGACTCTCGGCGCGCGCCGCGGACGCGGACCTCTCCGGTCTGGCGCGCGAGCTGGCCGGCACCCTGCGCACCACCCTGGCCCTGCTGCTGCCCTTCGTGCTGGTGCTGCCGGTCGTCGCCCGGGAGGTGAGCCGGGTGGTCTGGGGCTACGGCGCGGCGTCCGACTCCTACACGAACTTCGCCCCGTCGCTCGCCCTGTTCGCTCCGGGACTGCTCTTCTTCACCGTCCACTACCTGATGCTGCGCGGCTTCTACGCCCTGGAGCGCACCCGCACCGCGTTCTGGGTGCAGTGCGTGGTGGCGTCGGTCAACATCGTGCTGGCCGTGCTCCTGGTGCGTGGGGCCTCGGCGCACGACACCTCCCCCGCGCTGGTGATCGCCTACACCGGCTCCTACCTGGCCGGCGCGCTCACGTCGTACCTGCTGCTGCGCCGGGCCCTGGGTGGCCTCGAGACGCCGGCGCTGCTGCGCTTCCTGGTGCGGATGCTGCTCGCGGCCGGCGTGGCGACCCTGGTGGCGTACGTCGCGGCGCTGGGACTGCGCTCGCTGCTCGACGACCCGGGCCGGCTGGGCACCGCGGCGACCGCCGTCCTCGTGATCACGCTCGACGGCGTGGTCTTCGTGGCCCTGGCCCGGCTGCTGCACATCGGGGAGGTCACCACGGTGCTGAGACTGCTGGCCCGTCGCCTGCCGGGGTCCGCGAGAACCTGATCGGGGCGCCCTACGATGGACCTTCCAGCAGACGGTCGGAGGGGGGCGGGTGCCGAACACGATTCGGCCGGGCGACGTGATCGCCGACCGGTACCGCATGGTCGACCTGCTCGACGAGTCCGAGGGCGGGATGTTCTGGCGCGCGCGCGACCGGGTGCTGGCCCGGCACGTCGCCTTCCACGTGATCGCCGGCGACGACCCGCGGGCGACCCTGCTCCTCGAGGCGGCCAAGCAGTCGGCCACCGTCACCGATCCCCGGATCCTTCGCGTGCTCGACGCCGACCGGCACGGCGAGCTCTGCTACGTCGTCAACGAGTGGGGCTCGGGCCGCTCCCTCGACATCCTGCTCGGCGACGGGCCGATGGCGCCGCGCCGCGCCGCCTGGCTGGTGTCCGAGGTCGCCGACACCATCGCCCGTGCCCACCAGCGCGGACAGGCGCACGGCCGGCTGGTGCCCGAGAACGTGCTGCTCGACCACAACGGCGCGGTCAAGATCATCGGGTTCGGCGTCGACGCAGCACTGCACGGGCTGCCCGCGGGCCGGATGTCCACCGACGTCTCCGACCTGGCCGGGCTGCTCTACGCCGCGCTGGTGGGCAAGTGGGCCGGGGTGTCGCGCTCGAAGGTCCCGTTGGCGCCGCAGTACGCCGGCCAGCCGCTGCGCCCTCGCAAGGTGCGCGCCGGGATCCCCAAGCCGCTCGACACCGTCTGTGACGAGGTGCTCAGCCCCTTCGCCGCGACAGCGGCCGGCAACCACGCGCGGGGGTGCGAGACCGCGGCCGACATCCGCGACGTGCTGGTCGACTTCGTCGGCGACCCCGGTGCCCTCGCTGCTGCCGAGGCCGGCCGGGCGCCCGGGCACCCCGGACCGGAGAAGTCCGAGGTGGACACCCAGGAGACCGAGTCGCCTCAGCCACCCGGCGCCTCGGCGGAGGAGACCCAGCTGCTGTCCCGGGCCGACCTAGCACCCGCTGGCCAGGAGACCGTCGCCGGCGCGGCACCGTTCCACGACGCACCCGAGGCGCCCGCGGACTCCGGCGACTGGCTCGCGCCGCGAGCCGACCGACCGCCCCCGCCCCCGGCGTTCGAGCAGCCCGCCGAACGCCCCCTCTACGCCAGCGACCCGGTGCGCAGGCCCCGGCCAGGTCCGCCCACACCCGGCGGGGGCGTGGGCACCGGGAGCGACGAGTACTGGCCCTGGGAGGCCGGCACGGGCACCGGGGCCGGCACCGGTGGTCTCCCGCCGATCCGTGAGGACGAGCCGGAGGAGGTCCCGGTGCCGGGCCGCTCCTGGCTCAGGCTGGCGGCGGTGATCGCGTTCGTGGCCCTGCTGGTCACCGTCGTGGCGTTCGCCCTCAACGCGCGCCTGGGGCAGGACACCCCCTCCTCGGGCGACTCGCCCTCGGCGGCGGGAGACGGCACGCCCGGCGACTCCGCCAGCCCGACCGCGGTCGCGGTCGCCTCGGTACGCGACTTCGACCCCCAGGGCGACCCGCAGACGGAGAACCCCGACCAGGCGCCGAACGTGATCGACGGGGACCCCGGCAGCACGTGGACCACGATGACCTACAAGCAGGACTTCGGTCCGCGAGGGCTGAAGGACGGCGTCGGACTGCTGCTCGACCTCGGGAGCGACCAGCCGGTGGGTGAGGTGAACCTCGACCTGGTCGGAGCCCCCACCGACGTCGAGCTGTTCGTCTCTGCGCAGGAGCCCACGGGCGCGCCTCGGGGTGAGCCGACGGCGAAGGGCACCGCAGACGGGCAGAAGCTCACGCTGACCCTGCCCACCGACACCACCGGTCGCTACGTCCTGGTGTGGCTCACGTCGCTCCCCGAGCCCGGCGGCTTCCGCGGCGAGATCGGCGAGATCGCGGTTCTTTCGTGAACGAGCGCAGCGATGCGGAGCTGCTGGCCGCCCACGTGGCCGGCGACCCCGACGCGTTCGGCGAGCTCTTCGCTCGGCACCGGGACCGGTTGTGGGCGGTGGCCGTGCGCACGATGGGCAACCACGAGGACGCCGCGGACGCGCTCCAGGAGGGTCTGATCGCGGCCTTTCGCCGCGCCGCCTCCTTCCGCGGCGAGGCGCAGGTCACCACGTGGCTGCACCGGGTCGTGGTGAACGCGTGCCTCGACCGGCTCCGCGCCCAGAAGGTGCGGGCCGCCGACCCGCTGCCCGACGACCTCGAGGAGCGCTCCGGTCGCGGTGCCCTGGTCACCGCCGGGCCGGCCGACCCCGCCGACGAGGCGCAGCGGTCCGACGTACGCCGGGCGGTGCTGGCGGCGCTGGCCGAGCTGCCCGTTGACCAGCGCGCCGCGCTGGTGCTCGTCGACATGGAGGGCTACCCGGTGGCCGAGGTGGCTCTGATGCTCGACTGCCCGGTCGGGACCGTGAAGAGCAGGTGCGCGCGCGGCCGGGCCCGGCTGGCCCCGTTGCTGGCAGCGCTGCGCGGCCACGCGGGCGAGGACCCGGGTGACTCGGGTCACGGGAACCCACCGCCGCCCTCGGCCGTCCCATCGACGGACCCTGCCCGCGGCCCACCCCCCGTCCGCTGACTCCACATCCGCCCGACCCGACCACCCCGAGGAGGTGACCACCCATGACCGACGACGAGCAGGAGCTCGACCCCGTCCGCACCGAGGCGGTCCGCCGCCTGCTGGCCGACGCCCGGCACACCGAGCCGGTCCCCG
>JBBQRV010000070.1:0-15004 GCA_038214475.1 Propionibacteriales bacterium
ACTGCGGACGAACCTGTTCGAGGGGTCATGACCACCGGGCCGGCACCCGACGCCGCCGTCTACGTGATCAGCGTGGCGGCCGAGCTCACCGGCCTGCACCCGCAGACCCTGCGGTCCTACGAGCGGCTCGGGCTGATCCAGCCGGGCCGCACCCGCGGTGGTGGCCGGCGCTACTCGGTGCGCGACCTGGAGCTGCTGCGCGAGATCGCCGGGCTCACCTCGTCGGGCATCGGGATCGAGGGGGTCCGCCGGATCCTCGAGCTCGAGGACCGGCTGCTGGCCCTGCAGGGGCGCAACGCCGAGCTGCAGACCGAGGTGGAGGCCACCCGCGACGCCCTGCGCCGGGTGCTGTCGGCCAAGCAGCCGGCTCCCAACCGGCTGCCCGCGGTGCGTCAACCACCACCGGGGCAGTCGAGGGTGGTCTGGCGCGGCGGGCGCTGTGCGTGGCTCAGCGAGCGGCGCCGGTCCTGGAGTGCAGCGGGCGGGCGACGGTGAGCGGCTTGGTGTTCAGCACGTCCACCCGGGTGAGGCTGACCTGCAGCGGCTGGCCACCGAAGGTCGTGTAGTCGCCGGCGGGCCCGGAGCAGCTGAACTGCACGGGCCCGGTCGCGGGCAGCCTGAGCACCCCGCTCTGGCCGATGACCTGGAAGCCCTGGGAATTGCCCGGCAGGTAGGTCTCGAGGTAGCGCCCGGTCGCGGGCACGTTCAGCCAGCACTCGAGCGGCGAGTCGAGCGGGCCGTAGATCCATGCGTTCATGGTGGCCAGGTAGGTGCCTGCGGGCACGGCGGCCAGCACCCCCGAGAATCCGCCCACGGCGGTCACGTCCACGGACGTCTCGTAGAGGCGGGTGCGCACCCCGAGCTCGCCGGCGCTCTTGCCGTCGACCAGGTCCGCGTTGAGCTTGGCCACCTTGACCGAGGAGTTCACCCCCAGGGGCGGGCGGCTGGTCGGCTTCGAGGTCCGCAGGCTGAGCACCGGCCCGGCGCCGTTGTTGGTGAGCGTCGTCGTCGCACCCGCGGTGTTCGACTTGCCCAGCAGGAAGCTGCCACCGGTGGCGGCGAAGCTCAGGTAGTCGGTGCCCAGCACCAGCAGGGCGGCGAGGGCGGTCGCAGTGAGCGCGCTCTGGATCTTCATGGGCGTCAGCCCGACCTGTCACCCCGCCCGGCGCAAGGGGATCGGGGAAGATGTCCCCGAACCGTCCTTTCCCGGTCATGAAGTCGTCAGCCGACCCGCGGCCGGGGAACGTTCGGTGCGGGCGTCGTGACGAACGCGCGTGGCGTGAGCCGGTCGATCCGGGTGAGCGTCACCTGGAAGGGGACGCCGGGGTAGCTGCGCCAGCTCTCGGGCTGTCCTCCCGAGCACTCGACGACCAGGCTCCGGACCTTGGTGACCGTCAGTTGGCGGGAGAACCGGATGCTGTAGGTGCCGAGCCCGTCGGCGGTCGCCAGGTCACCCATCACGATGCCGGGCCGACCCGCTCGACGCACCCGGCAGGCGAGCGTCGACTTGTCCGGACCGACGAGGAGCCCGTCCAGGGTGGCCAGGTAGCGGCCGGGCTGCACGTTGCGCATGGTCAGGCTGAAGGTGGCGAGCCCCTCGACCGCGACCGGGTTGCTCCACACCTGGGTGGCGACGCCGGTCCCGGCAGCTGCGGCCTCGCCAGGCCCGGCGGTCGACGACCAGGGTGCGGCGAGGGCGCCGAAGGTCAGGGCCAGACAGGCGGCCAGGGCGGTGAGCAGGGCGGTGAGCGGGGCGACGTACGGACGCTTCATCGAGACTCCAGTGCAGAGAGGTGGGTGGGGCCCCGGGCCGGGCCCCTGGAGGCACTCTCGATGCGGGGCCTGTCGCGGGCCTGTCGCCGGGCTGTCGCCGACTCCGGTCCCGCGAGCGAGCGCAGAGTTGAGTGGAATGGACTCAACTCTGTGGCTGTTGAGAGGATGAGGGCGAACGGCCCTCGACGCCGACACCACGACGTTGAAGGATGAACGCATGGACGCTGGAAAGTTCACCACCCGCAGCCGCGAGGCCGTCGAGGCCGCGCAGCTCTCGGCCACCAAGGACGGCAACACCCAGACCGAGCCGGTGCACCTCCTGGTCGCCCTGCTCCAGCAGACCGACGGCATCAGCCGCAGCCTGATCTCGAACGCAGGCGCCGACGCGGCCGCGCTCGCGGTCCGGGCCGAGGCGGCGCGCGAGGCACTCCCGCGCGCCACGGGCACCACCGTGCAGCAGCCGGGTGCCTCCGCCGCCCTGACCCGGGTGCTGGCCGCGGCGCTCGACCTCGCGTCCTCGATGAAGGACGAGTACGTCGCCACCGAGCACCTGCTGATCGGGCTGGCCGGCGTGGAGAGCGGGGCCCAGAAGCTGCTCACCGACGCGGGGCTCTCCGAGAAGGGCCTGCGTGAGGGGCTGACCGCGGTGCGCGGCAACCGGCGGGTGACCAGCCCGGAGGCCGAGTCGACGTACGAGGCCCTGGAGAAGTACTCCGTCGACCTCACCCAGACCGCCCGCGACGGCAAGCTCGACCCGGTGATCGGCCGGGACGCCGAGATCCGCCGCGTGGTGCAGGTGCTGTCGCGGCGTACCAAGAACAACCCGGTGCTGATCGGCGAGCCCGGCGTCGGCAAGACCGCCGTCGTCGAGGGGCTGGCCCAGCGCGTGGTGGCCGGTGACGTGCCCGACTCGCTCAAGGGCCGCCGGGTGCTGAGCCTCGACCTGGCCGCGATGGTGGCCGGTGCGAAGTACCGCGGCGAGTTCGAGGAGCGGCTCAAGGCCGTCCTCGAGGAGATCAAGGACGCCGGCGGCCAGGTGATCACCTTCATCGACGAGCTGCACACGGTCGTCGGCGCGGGTGCGGGCGGCGACTCGGCGATGGATGCCGGCAACATGCTCAAGCCGATGCTGGCCCGCGGCGAGCTGCACATGATCGGCGCGACCACGCTCGACGAGTACCGCGAGCGGATCGAGAAGGACCCCGCCCTCGAGCGCCGGTTCCAGCAGGTGTTCGTCGGCGAGCCCAGTGTCGAGGACACCATCCAGATCCTGCGCGGCATCCAGGAGAAGTACGAGGCGCACCACGGCGTCCGGATCACCGACGCCGCCCTGGTGGCTGCCGCCACCCTCTCCGACCGCTACATCCCCGGTCGCCAGCTGCCCGACAAGGCGATCGACCTGATCGACGAGGCGTCGTCGCGGCTGCGGATGGAGATCGAGTCGTCGCCCGAGGAGATCGACCAGCTGCGCCGATCGGTCGAGCGGCTGAAGATGGAGGAGTTCGCACTCGCCAAGGAGACCGATCCCGCCTCCGTCGACCGGCTGGCCAAGCTGCGCGACGACCTGGCCGACCGCGAGGAGGAGCTGCTCGGTCTCGAGGCCCGCTGGGAGCGCGAGAAGGCCAACCTCGAGGGCGAGGGGGAGCTGCGCCGGTCGCTGGACCAGCTGCGGGTCGAGGAGGAGCGCTACCTGCGCGAGGGAAACCTGGAGGCGGCCAGCAAGATCCGCTACGAGTCGATCCCGTCGCTGGAGAAGAAGCTGACGGCCGTGGAGGACGCCGAGAAGTCCGACCTCGAGCCGCTGGTCGGTGAGGAGGTGGGCGCCGAGCAGATCGCCGACGTCGTCGAGGCCTGGACGGGCATCCCGACCGGACGGATGCTGCAGGGCGAGACCGCCAAGCTCCTGGAGATGGAGTCGGTCATCGGCACCCGGCTGATCGGCCAGCGGCAGGCGGTCAACGCCGTGTCCGACGCCGTACGTCGCTCGCGGGCCGGGATTGCCGACCCCAACCGGCCCACCGGCTCGTTCCTGTTCCTCGGCCCGACCGGCACCGGCAAGACCGAGCTGGCCCGGGCACTGGCGGACTTCCTGTTCGACGACGAGCGCGCGATCGTGCGCATCGACATGAGCGAGTACAGCGAGAAGCACTCGGTCTCGCGGCTGGTCGGGGCCCCTCCGGGCTACGTCGGGTACGACGAGGGTGGCCAGCTCACCGAGGCGGTGCGCCGCCGGCCCTACTCGGTGGTGCTGCTCGACGAGGTCGAGAAGGCGCACCCCGAGGTGTTCGACATCCTGCTCCAGGTGCTCGACGACGGCCGGCTGACCGACGGGCAGGGCCGCACGGTCGACTTCCGCAACACCCTGCTGGTGCTCACCAGCAACCTGGGCTCGACGTACCTGGTCGACCCGTCGCTGTCGGCGGAGGTGAAGCGCGAGTCGGTGATGGGCGTGGTGCGCCAGCACTTCAAGCCCGAGTTCCTCAACCGGCTCGACGAGGTCGTCCTCTTCGACGCGCTCACCAAGGAGGAGCTCACCCACATCGTCGACCTGCAGCTCGCGCTGCTCGAGAAGCGGTTGGCGGTGCGCCGGATCACGATCACCGTGACCGAGCCCGCCCAGACCTGGCTGGCCGACACCGGCTACGACCCGGCGTACGGCGCCCGGCCGCTGCGTCGGCTGATCCAGACCGCGATCGGCGACCCGCTGGCCAAGCTGCTGATCTCCGGTGCGGTGGTCGACGGCGGTGCGGTCACCGTCGACGTGGGCGGCGAGGAGCTCACCCTCGCGGTCGCCTGACCCGACTGATCAGCAGGAAGGCCAGGGCGGCGGCGGCCAGCGCGACCACGATCCCCCAGGTGTCTGCGTTGTCGCGCCACGGCAACGGGACCAGGACCAGGCTCGTGCAGTCGGTCTCGGGGCCGCCTCCGGTGGACACGCAGGTGACCGGCCAGAGTGCGACGAGGACGAGCAGGGCCGCCGTACCCGCGAGGAGGGTGCGCATGGCGGCAGGCTACGTCCGCGCCGCGGTCCAGGTCTGTCGTCAGCTTCGTCGCGCACGTATGGGTCGAACAGGCTGACCATCGTGGCTCGGGGCGAGTTCGACCGGGTGCTTGCGCCGGACGAACCCGGGTGGACGTGGTGTGCGGGAGGGCGCTCACGGCCCGGCTGCACCGACCAGCCGTCTCTGACCTGACCCTGTGGAAAGAGGCTTCACAGTCGAACAGGCGTTCGATAGAATGAGGCATGCACTCGCCGGGGCTCGACTCACTCGACGCGGTGGCCACCCTGGCCGCCGCCGAGCGGGTGTTGCTGCGCCGGCGGGCGGTGGAGGTCGAGGACCTCGAGCTCGTGGCGCACTGGGCGGTGCTGCACGGCGCCGACCCGACTGCCCTGCCGTCCGGCCGGGTCGCAGGCGGTGATCGGCTGGTGCAGGTCGGAGGTGAGGGCACACCGCGGGTGAGGGAGCTGTGCCTGGGGGAGCTCGCGATCGTGCGCCGGGTGCACCCCGGGGCGTGCCGCCGGGTGATGGGCGAGGTGCTGGATCTCCAGCACCGGCTGCCGGCGGTGTGGTTGCGGGTGGTGGCGCTGGAGGCCGAGGCCTGGGTGGCCCGCCGGGTCGCAGTGCTGACCCGGGACCTGCCGCTGGCCGCGGTGCGTGCGATCGAGGCGTGCCTGGCCGAGGCGGTCGTGGGTCAGGCGCCGTCGCGCGTGTTCGCCCTGACCCAGGCCAAGGTGGTCGAGGCCGACCCCGAGGCGCATGCCGTCCGCCTGGAGGCCGAGCAGCGGCGCCGCTACGTGTCGCTGTCGCGCGCCGACGAGTTCGGGCTGCGCCACGTGATCGCCCGGGTGCACGCCGGCGACGCGGTCTGGATCGACGCGACGGTGCAGCGGGTCGCCGACCTGCTCGCCCCGGGCCGGCCCGACGCCACCCGTGACGAGCTCCGCTCGGCGGCGTTCGGCTGGCTGGCACGTCCAGCGGAGCTGCTGGCCCTGCTCCTGGCCGCAGGTGAGCCTGACGAGCTGGCGTGGTCGCGGTCCACCGCGTTCCCGGCCGACCTGCTCGACGCGCTGCGCCGGATCGAGCCCTCGCGGCTGCGGCCTCCAGCGACCCTCTACGTGCACCTGCACCAGTCGGCCCTCAGCGGGGTCTGTTCCCATCTGCCCGCGTCGAGGGCGCGGGTCCGGTGCTGGCCGGCCAGCTGGCCGACGTCCTCGGTCCCGCCCACGTCACGGTCGTGCCGGTCGTCGACCTCGCCGACCGGATCAGCGCGAACGCCTACGAGCACCCCGAGGCGCTCAGGGAGCGGGTGCTCCTCACCACGGTGGGCGACTACTTCCCGCACGCCCCGGGACTCAGCCGTCGGGCAGACCTCGACCACCCGACGCCGTACCGGCCCGCCGGTCCACCCGGTCAGACCGGCACCCACAACTCCGGGCCGCTGAGCCGGCGTCACCACCGGATCAAGACCCACGCCGGGCACCGGGCCCGACAAACCGGGCCGGGGGAGTACCTCTGGCGCACCCCGCACGGCCACCACCGCCTTGTCGACCACACCGGCACCCATCCGCTGCCGGCCGACCTCGCCGACGCCCTGTGGTCCGACGACCCGCTCGACCGCTCGCTGGCACGGCTCACCCTCGGGCTCCGCACCTCTGCCTACCGTTAACGTGGCGGGGTGAACTCCCCTCGGTCTCCCCGCGCCCGGCTCTCCTCGCTCGTGCGGGGCCGGCACGCCAGTCCCGCTCCGGAGCCCTCTGCGCCCTCGTCGACGCTGCCGGAGAGTCCCTCGGCACCCGGGTCACGTCGGCTCGACAAGGGCTTCTTCGACGACTACCCGGCCTACTTCGAGACCAGTGAGACCTCCGCCTTCCCCTGGCGCCTCAACCTGCGGCACGAAGCCGTGATCACCGAGAACGCAGACATCCTGGCCGGTGCCCGGGTCCTCGACGTGGCCAGCCACGACGGCCGATGGTCCTTCGCCGCACTGTCGGCGGGCGCGGCCTCCGTGCTCGGCATCGAGGCACGGCCCGACCTGGTCGAGCACTCCGCGGCCAACATGCTGCGTTACGGCGTCACCGACGACCGGTTCGAGTTCCGGGCCGGCGACATCTTCCGGGTGCTGGCCCGCGACGAGGTCCGGGTCGACGTGGTCCTCTGCCTCGGATTCCTCTACCACACCTTCCGGTGGGCGGAACTGATGGCGCGGTTCCGGGAGACCGGCGCCCGCTACGTCGTGATCGACACCGAGGTGCTGGCCGACGAGCCCCGCCCGCTGGTGAAGCTCGCTGCCGAGGAGGTGGCCAGGCAGGGGAACGCCGTACCCGACGACTACTCGTACGGCGACGAGGTGCTCACCGGCCGGCCCAGCGTCTCGGCGCTGCGGCTGCTCGGTCGCGCCCACGGGATGGAGCTCGAGTCGTTCTCGGACTGGTCCGGACTGCTGCGCGACAACCCCGACGCCGACCAGATCCGCGACTACCGGATCGGCCGCCGGGTCACCGCCCGGTTCCGGGTCACCCGGCCCGGGTCCGACTGAGCAACGGGCTCAGCTGGCCACGACGTACGGCGAACGCCCGGCCAGCCGGGTGACCACGATCCCGGTGACCATCATGGTGAGCGCGATGCCCGCCAGCACCACCAGCTGGAACTGCGCCGCCTGGAGGGGGCTGGCACCTCCGAAGAGCGCGCCCACGAAGGCGCCGGGCAGCGTGACCAGCCCGGTCGACTTGGTCTGGTCGAGGGTGGGCAGCAGCGACTCCCGCACCGCCTCGCGGCCGATCTCCTCGTGCGCGCGCACCGGGGTCGCCCCCAGCGAGAGCCACGCCTCCACCTCGCTGCTGCGGGCGCGGGCACCGCGCAGGAAGTTGCGGCCGGCCAGCGTGGCGGCGGTCATCGAGTTGCCCACGATGATCCCGGCGATCGCCACCAGGTAGCGCACCTGCAGGTCCACCAGCCGCAGCGTGAAGATCACCACGAGCGTGAGCAGCGCGCCGGCGAGCACTCCCGCCACCGCGGTGCGGCGACCCCGCCACAGTCCTTCGAGCCGGCCGGCGGCGGTCCACGACGCCGTGCTGAGCATCAGCAGCACGAACGCGGCCACCGTCCACGGCACCGCGAGGATGCCGCGCAGCAGGAGCGCCACGACGCTCAGCTGCACCACGGCCCTGACCAGCGCCCACAGCGGGAACCAGCCGAGCCCGATCCGGGCCCAGCGCGCCAGCGACAGCGTCAGCCCGGTCATCGCGAGCAGTCCTGCCCCGAACGTCAGGTAGTGCCCGATGCCGCTCACGCGAGCATTCTGCACCCGTCCGTACCAGCCCTCCGCGCGGGGCGACCCTCCTGGGTATTGGCCCGCGCGAGCGGGCGAAGTGGTGGAATGATCCTCGTGAGTACGAGTACGTCGAAGCCCGCGCGCCCCAGCCAGGTCACCCTGGCCGGGTGGATGGTGATCGCGGGATCGGTGGTGATCGTGCTGACCGTCTTCGACCAGATCGGGACGCTGCACACCCTGGCGGTGCGTCAGCAGGTCGAGAAGTTCCTGTCCGAGCCACCCGCCGACGGGCTCGGACTCTCCGTCGACTCGGCCGTGCGGCTGCTGCGGGTGGCCTCGATGGTGGCCGCCGGATGTGCGGCCGCCGCCGCGATCCTCGGCTGGCACGTCCTGCACCGTCATCGCGGAGCGCGGATCGCGCTGACCGTGGTCGCCGTACCCCTGTTCCTCACCGGCGTGGTGGCCGGGCCGTTCTTCTCCTCGGTGGTGGCCGTCTCGGCGCTGATGCTGTGGTCGCGACCGGCGCGCGACTGGTTCGACGGGATCACCCGTCCCGAGCCGCGGATCGTGCACCCGTCCGGTGCGAGCGCCCCGAGCGCCCGGATCGACGCCCCGATCGCACCGGCGGGCTACCCCGGCTTCGGGTCGGTCCGGCCCGGACCGCAGCCCGACCGGCGCCGGCCCGACCAGGTGCTGTGGGCGTGCGTGCTGACCTGGGTGCTCGCCTCGCTGTCGACCCTGGTGATGATCGGCAGCGCCGTCGTCCTGGCCACCGACTCCAGTGGGCTGCTCGACGAGGTCCGTCGGCAGAACCCCGACCTGGAGAGTGCCGGGCTCACCGAGCAGGACATCGTGATCGGGGTGAGCCTCGTGCTCGCCGTCTGCGCGGCGTGGGCGATCGCGTCGATGGTGCTCGCGTGGTTCGTCTGGCGCGGTCGCGACTGGGCCCGGATCGTGCTCATCGTCTCGGCCGG
Source organism: Propionibacteriales bacterium (assembly GCA_038214475.1). Taxonomy (GTDB): domain Bacteria; phylum Actinomycetota; class Actinomycetes; order Propionibacteriales; family Nocardioidaceae; genus Nocardioides. Next base: position 9,021 of record JBBQRV010000070.1, read on the forward strand.
CCTCACCGCCGGCCTGGCGCTGCTGGCCAGCCTCGCCACCTTCTTCGCGCTGCCCCTGCTGATCGGGAGCGGCGTCGCGATGCGGCTGCTGCTCGGCAAGGCCTCGAGCCGCTGGTGCCGCGAGGCGTCACACCGCTAGGTCGGCCCCCGCCAGCCGGCGCAGGCCCTCCTCGATGACCTCACGGTCCTTGCAGAACGCCCAGCGCACCAGGTGCCGACCGGCCTCCGGGTCGTCGTGGAAGCCCTGCAGGGGGATCGCCACCACACCGGCCCGCTCCGGCAGCGCCAGGCAGAACTCCCGGCTGTCGGCCCAGCCGAGGTGGCGTACGTCGGTGCACGCGAAGTAGGTGCCCTCCGGCACCCGCACCGGCAGGCCGACCGAGGTCAGTCCGTCGCACAGCAGGTCGCGTCGGCCGGCCAGGTCGAGGGCCAGCTCGGCCGGCCAGGCCGCCTCCTGGTCGAGGGCGTGGGCGACCGCGGTCTGCAACGGCCCGGCCGAGGTGAAGGTCAACCACTGCTTGGCGGCGGTCAGCGCGTCGACGAGGGCACTCGGGCCGGAGGCCCAGCCCACCTTCCAGCCGGTGAACGAGAACGACTTGCCCACGCTCGACAGGGTCAGCGTCCGCTCGGCCATGCCCGGCAGGGTGGAGATCGGCACGTGCGTGGCGCCGAAGGTGAGGTGCTCGTAGACCTCGTCGGTGATCACCACCAGGTCGTGCTCGATCGCGACGGCTGCCACCGCCTCCAGCTCGGCGCGGGTCAGCACCGTGCTGGTCGGGTTGTGCGGACTGTTGAGCAGCACGAAGCGGGTGCGCTCGTTGACCGCCGCCCGTAGCGCGTCCACGTCGAGCCGGAAGTCCGGCCAGCGCAGCGTCACCGGACGGCGTACGGCGCCGGCCATCTGGAGCATCGCCACGTAGGAGTCGTAGAAGGGCTCCAGGAGGATCACCTCGTCGCCGGGGTCGACCAGCCCCAGGATCGCGGCCGCGATGCCCTCGGTGGCCCCCGTGGTCACCACCACCTCGCGGGACGGGTCGAGCTCTATCCCGTAGTGCCGCTGCTGGTGCCGGGCGACCGCGGCCCGCAGCTCGGGGCGCCCGGGGCCCGGCGCGTACTGGTTCTCGCCGGCCTCCAGGGCCAGCACGGCCCGCTGGATCGCGGTCGCCGGGCCGTCCTCGTCGGGGAAGCCCTGCCCGAGGTTGACGGCTCCGGTGCTCACCGCGAGCGCCGACATCTCGGAGAAGATGGTGGGAGGGATGCCGGTCACCCGGCGGGCCAACGTACGCATGACCCCGACACTAGTGCGCCGCATCACGCGGATCCGCCGGACGCCGCCCGGCCCGGTGGGTGACAATCGGGGCATGGCCACCACCACCGACCGCCGGAGCCGCCGCGCCCGGCCGGGCTGGCGCACGCTGCTGGGCCTGGTGTTCCTGGTGACCGGGCTCTCGCTGATCGGGTACGTCGGCTGGCAGATGTACGGCACCAACATCGTCTCCCACCGCAAGCAGCACGCCGTCACGGCGTCGCTGGAGCAGCGCTGGCAGGCCGGCGAGGACTTCACCACCGCGGAGGGCAGCACCGCCGGCGCGGTGATCCGGATCCCCCGCTTCGGCAAGGACTACGAGGTCCCCGTGCTCGAGGGCACCAGTGACGACGTGCTGGCGGCGGGCTTCGGCCACTTCGACGACTCCGCGGGCGTGGGTGAGGTCGGCAACTACGCGCTCGCCGCCCACCGGGTCACCCACGGCGAGCCGCTGCGCGGCATGCCCGAGCTGCGGGTGGGCGACACGGTGCTGGTCGAGACCCGCACCGCGGTCTACACCTACGTGCTCGACACCGCCGGCGCCGACCTGGTGGTGCCGTTCACCGACACCTGGGTGGTCTCCGCGCTCCCGCGCAATCCCGAGGACGGCGGCGTGCAGCCGGCGCAGCGCAAGGGCCAGCAGCTGCTCACGCTGACCACCTGTTCGGAGCTGTTCCACACCGACAACCGGATGATCGCCTTCGGCCACCTGCAGAAGACCAGCCCCAAGTAGGGCTCAGTCGTCGGCGTGCTCGGGAGAGCGGTGCCGCCACCACTCCCAGGCCACGGGGATCACCGAGAAGAGCAGGATCACCACGATCGCCTTGTCGATGTTGTTGCCGAGGCTCGGGAAGGCCGAGCCGAGGAAGTACCCGAGCAGGGTCACCAGCAGCACCCACAGCCCGGCACCGATCGCGCTCCACACGAAGAACCGGCGCCGGTCCATCCGGGTCACCCCGGCCACCACGGTGATGAAGGTGCGCACGAACGGCACGAACCGGCCGATCACCAGGGCCTTGCTGCCGTGCTTGTCGAAGAACAGCTGGGCCTGGTCGAAGTACTTGCGCTTCAGCACCCGGCCGTCGCGCTCGTAGAGCGGTGGCCCGATCCAGCTGCCGATCTCGTAGCCGACCACGTTGCCCGCGAAGCCGGCCACCGCGAAGAGTCCGAGCGCGGCGAGCAGGTCGAGGCCGTGCGGTCCCGGCACGATGTCGATCTTGCTGCTGGAGATGAACAGGCCCATCGCGAACAGCAGGGTGTCACCGGGCAGGAAGGGGAAGAACAGCCCGCACTCGATGAAGATGATCACCAGGCTGATCCAGAAGAACTCCTGACCGAACTGGTCGAGCAGCCACGAGGGGTCCATCCACTTCATCCCGAGCAGCATCGGGTGGACGGTGAGGAGTGCGGTCACACGCCCCAGCCTAGCCGGGGAGGGTTAGGGTCCGGTGCCATGACCGAGCCGCACGACGAAGGCCGCGCGCCGTACGACCCGATGCCGCACGGGCCGGTGGAGGTGGGGGTGGGCCCGTGGGTCGGCGCCTGGCCCGACGACCCACGCTACGACCCGACCCTGCTGGCCGAGGGCGACCGACGCAACGTGGTGGACCGTTACCGGTACTGGACGATGGCCGCGATCGTGGCCGAGCTCGACAGCCGCCGCCACGGCTTCCACGTGGCCATCGAGAACTGGCAGCACGATTTCAACATCGGCACCATCGTGCGCTCGGCGAACGCGTTCCTCGCCGCCGAGGTGCACATCGTGGGCAACCGGCGGTGGAATCGCCGGGGGGCGATGGTCACCGACCGCTACCAGCACGTGCGGCACCACGAGAGCGCCGCCGACCTGGCGGCGTACCTGCGCGAGCAGGGTGTCGGGCTGCTCGGCATCGACAACCTCCCCGGGTCGGCGCACCTGGAGACGATGACCGTCCCGCGCCGGGTGTGCTTCCTCTTCGGCCAGGAGGGCCCGGGCCTCTCCCAGGCAGCCCGGGAGGCCTGCGACGCCACCTTCTCCATCGCGCAGTTCGGCTCCACCCGGTCCATCAACGCGTCCGCCGCGGCCGCCATCGCCATGCACGCCTGGATCCGGGCCCATGCCGACCTCACCCCCGCCGACACCTGGCGCGGCTGAGGTCGCGCGGACGCCCGCGGACGCTCGCGGACGTTCGCCGGGGTCGCGACCGGGAGCCACTAGTGTGGTGGGCGTCACCGGACCCGCTCGCTTCAGGAGAACCAGATGCCCATCGCCACCCCCGAGGTCTACGGCCAGATGCTCGACGCGGCCAAGGCCGGCTCGTTCGCCTACCCCGCCATCAACGTCTCCTCCTCGCAGACCCTCAACGCCGCACTCCAGGGCTTCTCCGAGGCCGGTTCCGACGGCATCATCCAGGTGTCCACGGGTGGCGCCGACTACCTCTCCGGGCCGACGGTGAAGAACATGGTGACCGGTTCGGTCGCGTTCGCGGCGTACGCCGCCGAGGTGGCCAAGAACTACCCCGCCCACGTGGCGCTGCACACCGACCACTGCCCCAAGGACAAGCTCGACGGGTTCGTGCGACCGCTGCTGGCCCTCTCCAAGGAGCGCGTCGAGCGCGGCGAGCTGCCGCTGTTCCAGTCCCACATGTGGGACGGCTCGGCGGTGCCGCTCGACGAGAACCTGCAGATCGCCGAGGAGCTGCTCGCCCTGGCGAAGGCGGCCCACATCGTGCTCGAGATCGAGGTGGGTGTGGTCGGCGGTGAGGAGGACGGCGTCGAGGGCGGCTCGGGCGACAAGCTCTACAGCACCGCCGAGGACGCGCTCGCGACGGTCGCGGCGCTCGGCACCGGCGAGAACGGTCGCTACCTGACCGCGCTGACCTTCGGCAACGTGCACGGCGTCTACAAGCCCGGCAACGTCAAGCTGCGCCCCGAGATCCTGCAGAAGGCCCAGGAGGCGGTGGTGGCCCAGCTCGGTCTCCCCGCCGGCTCGCTGCCGTTCGACCTGGTGTTCCACGGCGGGTCCGGCTCCCTGCCCGAGGAGATCGCGGCCGCCGTCGACTACGGCGTGATCAAGATGAACGTCGACACCGACACCCAGTACGCGTTCACCCGCCCGGTGGCCGGGCACATGTTCGCCCACTACGACGGAGTGCTGAAGGTGGACGGCGAGGTCGGCAACAAGAAGGCCTACGACCCGCGGGCCTGGGGCAAGGCGGGCGAGGCCGGCATGGCGGCCCGGGTCGTCGAGGCCTGCCAGAACCTGCGCTCGGCGGGCACCTCACTGTCCTGACTAGGGTGGGGTCATGAGCCACACCGACCTGATGGCAGGACCCCCGCCCACCCGTCTCCCCGAGGACCCCGCCGCAGCCGAGCTGGCTGGCGGCGCCTCGCCCGCAGCCGTCGTCCGGTCCCACCCCGAGTCGCCGTTCGCCTGGGCGGCGTTCGCCGGACAGGCCCGTGACGAGGGCGCCGACGACGTGACCGTCTACGCGTATGCGCGCGTCGGCTACCACCGCAGCCTCGACATGCTGCGCCGCAACGGCTGGAAGGGCCACGGCCCGGTCCCGTGGGAGCACGAGGCCAACCGTGGCTTCCTGCGCAGCCTGGCGCTGCTGGCGCTGTCGGCACGCGCCATCGGTGAGCAGCCGGAGTGGGAGCGCTGCTCGGAGTTCCTGCGCGACTCCAGCCCGGCGGCGTACGACGCCCTGCTCGGCTGAGGGCCGGGAATCGGGCAGGCCCTCAGCGGGGCGTCAGCAGGGGCCGCACCGTGTCGGCACCCAGCGCCACGAACAACGTCGGCAGCCGCGGACCGCGGTCCTTGCTGACCAGCAGCTGGTAGAGGAGCCCGAAGAACTCCTTCTGGTCGGCTTTGACCTGGTCGGTCGGGCCGGCGTCGAGGTCGAGGCCGAGCGCCAGCTTGGGCACCCCGTAGACCAGGCTCGTCACCGGGTCGAGGTCGAGCTCCCCGGCCGGCAGGTGCGACAGCAGCAGGCGCAGCCACTCGGCCTCGCGCTCGGTCAGGGCCGCGAGCCGCTCGGTGTCCGGCGTGGTGCGCACCACCGTGCGGTCGGCCACGTCGACGAACTCGCCCGTCCAGGTCATCGCCCGGGCCAGCCGGGGCTCGAGGTCGGCGACCGAGTCATGCGGGTGGCCGACGTGCTCCACGATCCTGCTGATCTGCTCGGCGGAGCCGGCGGTCACGTCCGCCACCGACGACAGCACCCGGAACGGCACGACCACCGCGGGCGTGCGCAGCCGACCGGCCGCGGCGGTCGACGAGGCCCGCTCCCAGGCCAGCACCTGGGCGTCGCGCCGGTCGGGGTCCGCCGCCTTCCTGGTCAGCGCGTCCCACTCGTCGTAGAGCCGCACGACCTCCGGACCGAAGTCGATGTTGAAGGCCTGCTTGGGCTGGCGGCGCACGTAGAGCCAGCGCAGCATCGGCGCCTCGAGGATCTTCAGCGCATCGGTGGCGGTCGGCACCCCGCCGCTCGACGACGACATCTTCTGCACGCCGGCGAAGCCGACGAAGGCGTAGATCACCCGCGCCGGCGCCCGCCAGTCGAAGATCGAGGACACGATCTCGGTGCCGACGGTGTAGGACGAACCCGGCGTCATGTGGTCGCGGCCGGCCGGCTCGAAGTTCACCGACTCGAAGGCCCACCGCATCGGCCAGTCGACCTTCCAGACGAGCTTGCCG
>JBBQRV010000071.1:0-14833 GCA_038214475.1 Propionibacteriales bacterium
ACCACACCCGTCGACGCCGCGGCTCTGGTCGCGGCTGTCGAGAGCGCCGGCTACACGGCACGCGTCCCGCAGCCCGCCGGCGACCGCGCCGACGCCCCGGGCGCGGTCGAACCCGACCCGGTGGCACCGCTACGCCAGCGGCTGCTGGTGAGCGCCGTCCTCTCGGTCCCGGTGGTCGCGATGGCCATGGTTCCGTCCTGGCAGTTCACCTCCTGGCAGTGGCTCTCGCTCACGCTGGCCGCACCCGTGGTCGTGTGGGGCGCCTGGCCCTTCCACAAGGCGGCCTGGACCAACCTGCGGCACGGCGCCGCCACGATGGACACCCTCGTCTCGGTCGGCACCCTCGCCGCCTTGGGGTGGTCGCTGTTCGCACTCTTCTTCGGCACGGCAGGGGAACCCGGGATGACCCACCCGTTCGCGCTGACCGTCGAGCGGACCGACGGGCTCGCGAACATCTACCTGGAGGCCGCTGCCGGCGTCACCACGTTCATCCTCGCCGGACGGTACGTCGAGGCCCGTTCCAAGCGACGGGCCGGTGCGGCGCTGCGAGCGCTCCTCGAGCTCGGGGCCAAGGAGGTCTCGGTGGTCCGAGACGGTGTGGAGACCCGCATTCCCACCGACCACCTGCACGTGGAGGACGTGTTCGTGGTCCGTCCGGGCGAGAAGGTGGCCACCGACGGCGTCATCGTCGAGGGTTCCTCAGCGGTCGATGCCTCGATGCTGACCGGGGAGTCGGTGCCCGTCGAGGTGACTCCCGGAGATCCGGTGGTGGGCGCGACCGTCAATGCAGGAGGAAGGATCGTCGTCCGCGCCACCCGGGTCGGGACCGAGACCCAGCTCGCGCAGATGGCGCGGCTCGTGGAGGACGCCCAGAACGGCAAGGCGCAGGCGCAGCGTCTCGCCGATCGCCTCTCGGGCATCTTCGTGCCGGTCGTCCTCGCATTGTCGGTCGTCACCCTCGGCTTCTGGCTGGGCGCCGGCGCGGGCGCGGGCGCAGCGTTCACGGCCGCTGTAGCGGTGCTGATCATCGCGTGCCCGTGCGCGTTGGGGCTGGCCACACCGACGGCGCTCATGGTCGGCACCGGACGCGGCGCCCAGCTCGGCTTCCTGATCAAGGGGCCTGAGGTGCTGGAGAGCACCCGACGCGTCGACACCATCGTGCTCGACAAGACCGGCACCATCACCACCGGACGGATGACCCTCGTGGGTGTCGTCGCGGCAGCGGGCCAGAGCGCCGACGACGTCGCCCGGTTCGCTGGAGCGCTGGAGCACGCCTCGGAACACCCGATTGCCAAGGCCATCGCGGCCGGGGCCCGCGAGCGGGTCGGCGTCCTGCCGGACGTCGAGGACTTCGCCAACGTGCCCGGGCTCGGCGTGCAGGGGATCGTCGATGGTCATGCGGTCCTGGTGGGCCGCGAGCGGCTGCTCGCCGACTGGTCCCAGCGCCTGCCCGAGGAGCTGCGGCGAGCGATGACAGCCGCCGAGCAGCAGGGCCGCACCGCCGTCGCGGTCGGCTGGGACGGCCGGGCCCGCGGGGTCGTCGTCGTCAGCGACGTCGTGAAGGAGACCTCCGCCGAGGCGATCACCCGGTTCGTCGATCTCGGCCTCACCCCGGTGCTGCTGACCGGCGACAACGAGGCGGTCGCGCGCTCCGTTGCCGCCGAGGTCGGCATCCCGGCAGGGAAGGACACCGTGATCGCCGAGGTGCTGCCCGAGGGCAAGGTCGAGGTCGTGCGTCGACTCCAGCAGCAGGGACGGGTCGTGGCCATGGTCGGAGACGGTGTGAACGACGCCGCCGCCCTGGCCCAGGCTGATCTGGGTCTGTCGATGGGGACCGGCACGGATGCCGCCATCGAGGCCGCTGACCTGACCCTGGTGCGCGGGGACCTCCGCTCGGCCGCCGACGCCATCTGGCTGTCGCGCCGCACGCTGGCGACGATCAAGGGCAACCTGTTCTGGGCCTTCGCCTACAACGTGGCCGCGATCCCGCTCGCGGTCGCCGGACTGCTCAACCCGATGCTCGCCGGAGCCGCGATGGCCTTCTCGTCCGTCTTCGTGGTGACCAACAGCCTGCGGCTGCGGCGTTTCCGTGCCCAGGTCGACGCCCGCTGACCCGCTGGCGTCCCACCGCGCTGGTCGTCGAAGGAGATCGCCGTGCCACACGTGGAACTGATCGTCACAGGCATGGGTTGCCGGCACTGCGTGCGTGATGTCACCGCCCGGCTGCGCGACGTGGTCGGCGTACGGACCGTGGTCGCCAACGCGCGCACCTCGCGAGTGTGGCTCGGCGGGACCATGTCCGCCGCGGACGTGACGTCGGCTCTCGCGGGGACCGAGTACGCGGTGCAGGTCGTGCCCGACGCGAGGCCGTCGACCCCATGAGCTCAGGGCCGCGCGACACCACCGAGGCGGACAGCACTCGGACAGGCAGAGGCAAGCCCCGCCGCCCACAGTGCAGAGCACGGCCGGAACCGGCAGACCCACCACAGAGAGGCACACCATGTCCAACACCCCACCACCCGCGGGCGGTCTGAGCAGTCGACGTTGGCTGGCGCTCGGTCTCATCGCCGCGGCCCAGTTCATGGTCATCATGGACACCTCGATCATCGGGGTCGCCCTGCCCGAGATGCAGACCAGCCTCGGCTTCTCGGCCCACGACCTCAGCTGGGTCTTCAACGCCTACGTTGTGGCCTTCGGCGGTCTGCTGCTCCTCGGCGGCAGGCTGTCGGACCTGTTCGGCGCTCGCCGAATCTTCCTGGCCGGCTGGGCAGTCCTGGCCCTCGGCTCGGTGGTCGCGGGTCTCGCCGGCGGTGTCGGCACCGAGCTCACCGGGCGAGCCGTCCAAGGCGCGGGTGCCGCACTCATCGCTCCCGCGGCGCTCACCCTCCTGTTCACCATCTTCGGGGGATCACCGAAGGAGCTCACCAGGGCCCTCGCGCTGTACGGGGCCGCCGCCCCGGCCGGTGGCACCGCGGGCGTCTTCCTCGGCGGGCTGCTCACCGAGTACGCCAGCTGGCCCTGGGTGTTCTTCATCAACCTCCCACTGGCCGGCGCCGTCCTGCTGCTCGCCCCGTCAGCCATGCCCCACGGCGCCACCCGGCGCGGCACCCTCGACGTGGCCGGTGCGATCACGGTGACGGTAGGGCTCGCTGCGCTCGTCTTCGCGGTCGTACGAGCACCCGACGCGGGGTGGACCTCACCGGGCACGCTGGTCGTCGGGCTCGGTGGCCTCGTCCTCCTGGCGCTCTTCGTCCTGCTGCAGGCCCGGCTCAGTCAGCCGCTGATGAGGCTGGGCATCTTCAGGGCGCCGAACCTGGCAGCAGCGAACCTGGCCCAGTTCATGCTGGGAGCGGCCTGGATCCCGATGTTCTTCTTCCTCAACCTCTACCTGCAGGAGGTGCTCGGGCTCGGTGCGTTCGCCAGCGGGGCTGCCCTCCTGCCGCTGACCGTGACGATCATGATCGGCATGATCGTCGCCGCCCCTCGGCTCATCGCGTCCTTCGGGCCGAAGGCGATGACGGTCGCCGGGCTGGCCACGTTGACGGTCGGGCTCGGGTGGCTGTCGACGATCCGCCCTGACGGGACCTTCCTGACCGACGTCCTGCCCGCCACCCTGGTGACCGCTGCCGGGATGGCCATGGCTTTCATCCCGTCGCTGGGAATGGCGCTGTCCGCGGCAGCTCCCGAGGAAGGGGGCCTGGCGTCGGGCATCGTGAACACCAACTACCAGGTCGGCTCGGCCCTCGGCCTGGCGGCGATGACCGCGGTGGCGTCCGCGTTCGGCGCCAACCGGACCGGTGACCTGGTCGCCCTGACCGACGGGTTCTCCGCCGGGCTCGTGGGAGCCGCAGGGATTGCCGGCGCCGGTGCGCTGCTTGCCGCAGTCACCCTCAGGTCGACCCGGCCGGCCGTGTCGCAGGATCTGGACCGGCAGGACGAGGTGACGGCTGCCTGACCCCAGCGGGCCGGCTCGCGCAAGGCGCGACCGGCCCGGTGCGCAGCCCGGCGCATGCTGCTTGCCGGGCCCGTCGGGCTCGTGCACGATGAGAGCCCGGGAGGGAACGGAGAACCGTGGACGAGGTGCGATTCCGGCTGCTCGGACCGATGGAGATCGAGGTCGGCGGCCAGCCGGCGCGACTCCCGGGCGCCGCCGAACGCGCGCTGCTGGCCCAGCTCCTGCTGGCTCCGGGGCGCACCATCCCCGCCACGACGCTGGTCGACCGGCTCTGGGCGGAGTCTGCGTTGCCCGTCGACCCGATGAACGCCCTGCAGGTGCGCGTCTCCAAGCTCCGACGCAGCCTCTCGGCCATCGGGGCCGCCGACCTGGTCGCACGGGACGGCGTGGGCTACCGCGCAACGGTCGAGCCGGAGTGGGTCGATGCCGTCGACTTCGTGAGCCGGGTCCGCGCCGTGCGAGCTCCAGCCCCCACCCGTGAGGGGGACCTCGACCGTCTGGAGGCCTACGACGACGCCCTGGGACTGTGGCGCGGGGAGGCGCTGTCCGACTTCAACACCGAGCCGTGGGCCACGCCGGAGGCGATCCGTCTCGCCGAGCTCCGCCTTGCTGCTCTCACCGAGCGTGCGCAGATCGCGCTCGCACTGGACCGGCACCACGAAGTGGTGGGCGATCTCGAGCCGATGGTGGCAGCGGACCCGACCCACGAGTCGCTGGCCGCGCTGCTGATGGTGGCGCTCTATCGCAGCGGACGTCAGGCGGACGCCCTCGACGTGTACGCCCGGACCCGAGTGACGCTCGACGAGTCGCTCGGCCTCGAGCCCTCGGCGTCGCTGCGCTCGCTCCATGAGCGCGTGCTGCGCCAGGATCCCTCGCTCGGCAGCCAGGCGGACCCGTCCCCGCCCACCTCGGTGCCCCTGCGGCGGGTCGTCCCGGGACGGGGGCGGCCGACCCCGACGAACCTGCCCACGACAGTGCGCGCGCTGATCGGACGGGATGCAGAGCTCGACGCGATCACCCAGCTGCTCGCCGGATCCCGGTTGCTGTCGCTCGTCGGGCCCGGCGGAGCGGGGAAGACGTCGCTTGCCGTGGCCGCCGCCGTACGGGTGGCCGACACCTTTCCGGACGGAGCCTTCGAGATCCGGCTCAGCCAGGTGACGGCGCCCGAGCAGGTCCCCCTCGCCTTCGCGGACGCGCTCGGGGTCCCGCTGGACGGTGCCGCAGCCGACACCGACATACGTCAACGCCTGCTGGCGTTCCTCGGGCGCAGGCGGATCCTGCTGCTGGTGGACAACTGCGAGCACGTCGTCGACGCGGCGGCTGCCCTGGTCGACCAGGTGCTCGGGCGGTGTGCCGGAGTGACGGTCCTGGCCACCAGCCGTGAGGCGCTGGCCGTGCCCGACGAGATCCAGATCGCCGTGGGCCCGCTCGAGGTGGCGCCGGAGGGGACTGGGGCAGGTCAGGTGCTTGACTTCCCTGCTGCCCAGCTCTTCGCAGAGCGAGCCCGGTCAGTCAGGCCCGGGACCCTCTTCGGTCCCGAGGAGCTGCTCGACGTGGGCAGGATCGCGCGATCCCTGGACGGGATTCCGCTGGCGCTCGAACTGGCAGCGGCGCGGGTGGCCGTCATGTCACCCCGCGAGATCTCCGACCGCCTCGAACGGCGATTCGCCCTGCTGACCTCCGGTGCCCGGACGGCCGAGGCGCGGCAGCAGACCCTGCGGGCCACCGTCGACTGGAGCCACGCGCTGCTCACGGAACAGGAGCAGCGGGTCTTCCGGCGCCTGTCCGTCTTCCACGGTGGTTGCACGCTGGCAGCGGCGGAAGCGGTCGTCAGCGACGCGCAGGTCTCCACGGCTCAGGTGCTCGACACGGTCGGCCGACTGGTCGACCGCTCGATGCTCGTGGCGCACCGGGGCGCGACCACGAGGTACCGGATGCTCGAGACCGTGCGGCACTACGCAGCCGAGCGTCTCGAGGCCGCGGAAGAAGCGGAGAGCCTCGGCGACCGGCACGCGTCGTACTTCCGGGCCCTGGTCGAGGAGACCGAGTCGGCGCTGCGGGGGCCCGGCCAACATGAGGCGTTCCAACGGCTCCGCGCCGACCAGGCGAACCTCCGCGTCGCGCTGGCGCGTCTCGCGGGCCCCGCGGACGACGTCGACGCAGCCTTGACGATGGCCGGCTCGCTCGGCCTGTTCTGGCACCTGGGCAGACACCTCGAAGGTCGCGAGGTGTTGGGGCGGCTCCTGACCACCGGAGCGGGAAGCCCGTCCGCCCGGGCCCGGGCGCTGCAGGCGGTCTCGCTGGTGGAACGGCCGCGCGCTTGTCTGGTGCATCCCAGCCCACGGTGCGCGCAGACCGCCCGGGAGAGCCTGGAGCTCTTCGACGAGGTGGGCGACGCTGCGCGGGCGGCCCTGTCGCGGGTCCTGCTGGCCGTCGAGGGTGTGACCGGCGCGGACGCCCTGCGGGCCGAGGAGCTGCTGGGCGAGGCCGAGAAGGAGTTCGCCCGTGCGGGCGACGAATGGGGCGAGGCGGTGATCGGCTTCGTGCGCATGGAGACCGCGCTCAAGCATGGCGATCCGCCGGTCGCCGTGGCGACGGGGAGAGCCACGGCGGCGGCGTTCCGTCGGCTGGACGACCCGTGGGGTCTCTCGGCGACGCTCTACCACCTCGGCGGGGGGCTGCGGCAGTACGGCCGGTACGACGAGAGTGCCCGCGTGCTCGAGGAAGCGATCGACGTGGCCGGGGCCGCGGGTCTCTACAACACCGTCCAGTGGGCGCTGGCAGACCTCGGCGTTGCTCACCTGTGCCTGGGTGACGCGGTAGCGGCGCGCGACGCGTTCGACCGGGCGGTGGTCGCATCGGAGCACGTCGGCGACGGTGCGGGTGAAGTGCTCGCCGACTACGGCTACGGGCTGCTGGCGCTCGGCACGTCCGACTGGGTCGAGGTGCGCGAGCGGTTCGCGGCGGCCGTGTCGGGCTTCCGGGGGCTGGGGACACCGGCACCCGAGGCTGCCGCGGTGGTGGGGCTGGCCCGAGCTGACGAGGCAGATGGGCGGCACGAGCGGGCCCGGCAACGCTACGACGAGGTTCTCGCCGTCGGGCGTTCGGTCGGGGAGCCCGGTCTGTCCGCCGCCGCGCTCGAGGGGCTCGCGCGGCTCTCCGCGATCGACGGGGACGCCGAGGCTGCGGCTCAGCTGCTGGCGCAGGCCCGGGACCTGCGCAGGACCTCGGGCAGGCCGGCACCTCCCCACGAGCGGTGGGACGGTTGGTCCGGGGGCATCCGCGTGGAGTAGATCGCCGGCCGGTCAGGCCCGGTAGTTGAGCGCGATCATCATGCCGGCCTCGCCGTGGTAGACGTTGTGGCAGTGGGTCATCCAGGAGCCTGGATTCTCGGCCTGGAGCTCTACCGAGACCGACGACATCGGCGTGACCAGGACGGTGTCCTTCCGCAGGCCGTTGGGCAGCGCGAAGGTGTGCCCATGGAGGTGCATCGGGTGGGTCATCATCGTCATGTTCATCAGGTCCAGGCGCACACGCTCGCCCTCGTTGACGAGGATGGGGTCGTTCTCGCCGTAAGCGGCTCCGTTGATCGCCCACCGGTACGGCGCCATCTGTCCGCTCAGGTGGACCATCTCGGTCGCGTCGGGCGAACGGACTGGCAGGAGGGTCGCCTGTGCCGGCTGGAGCTGCGCGCCCTGCAGGACGTCGCCGTCGAGCTCGACCGGGTGGACGTCCGGCTCCGGTGCGGCGCCACCCCCGCTGCGGATCAGGGCCATGGCCTGGCCCTGCTTGCCGAACGGGACAGCCACCAGGGGGAACACGCCGTCGGCCAGGGTCACGATCGCGTCGTACCGCTCACCCATGCCGATGTAGAAGGCGTCAACGGCGCGAGGCTCGACGGCGAAGCCGTCGGTGTGGGTGATCGTGAGGCGGTGACCACCCAGTGCCACGGTGAAGAGGGTGTCGGAGCCGGCGTTGATGATCCGCAACCGGACCCGCTGCCCGGGCTTGCCGCGGAGCACGTCCGGGGAGGTGGGCACGCGACCGTTGATCAGGTAGTGCGGGTAGGCGACATCGCCGGCGTCGCCGAAGGGGGGCTCGCCCATCGACCTGCCACCCATCCCGCCCATCGCGCCCATCCCGCCCATGTTGCCCGAGCCGTCGGAGCCGTCGGATCCGTCGGGGCCGTCCGTGCGGCCGCCGGTGAGCTCGCCGAGGACGTCGTCGGGGGTGCGCCCGGTGCCGTCGACCCAGTCGTCGAGGACCACCACCCACTCCTGGTCGTAGTCGCCGGGCTCGTCGGGGTCGTCGATGATCAGGGGCGCGTAGAGCCCGCGGTCGAGCTGGACGCCGACGTGGGGGTGGTAGAAGTACGTGCCCGGGTCGGGAGCGGTGAACTCGTAGAGGTACGACGCACCGGCGCGGATCGGGTCCTGGGTCAGGCCAGGGACCCCGTCGGCGACGTTGCGCAGCGCGATCCCGTGCCAGTGCACCGTGGTGTCGGCGGGGAGCTGGTTGTCCACCCGGATCCGCAGCAGGTCTCCGGCGGTGGCCCTGATGAGCGGACCCGGGGCGCTGTCGCCGTACGCCCAGGTCTCGACGGTGGGTCCGCCCAGGTCCAGAGTGACCGGCCGCGGAGTGAGCGTGCGTTCCACGACGCGTTGCCCGGGGGAGGCCGCCAGGCGAGCGGGGGTCCCGAACGTCCGCGTGGGAGTGCTGGACCCCGTCGAGCAGGCAACCAGGACCCCGGTGCCGGTGACGGCCAGTCCACCGCGGAGCAGGCTCCGGCGTGAGATCTCGGGCATGGTCTCGCTTTCAGGGCGCGGGGAAGCAGGGGGTGTCGAGCGCCAGCCTGACCAGGATCTTCGGACGTCCGACGCAGGTCCGGTGAAGATTCCACGAAGATGGTGGGACCACGTCGGCTCGCCAGCCGGCCTCAGGAGGCGACACCGGGCTCGCACCATCCCGCTCCGCGGTTCGCCGGGCTGGACCAGGTACGGCGTGAGTCGCGGTTCTCCCTCGCTCATCCCTGGACCGGGGCACAATGCTGTGGTGGACGAGGCGTTCGAGGAGGCCGTGCATCGGATGCTGCGCGGCGACGAGGTCGCCTTTCGGCAGGTCTATCGTGACGTCCACCCCCGCATGCTGCGCTACCTGACGTTGTTGGTGGGGACCGACGACGCCGAGGACGTCGCCTCGGAGGCGTGGGCCCAGGCCTTCCGCGACCTGGCGCGGTTCCGCGGTGGTGGTGACGGGTTCCGTGGCTGGATCACGACGATCGCCCGACACCGGGCCCTGGACCACCTGCGCAGGGAGGTGCGCCGCAATGCGTTGTCGGCAGAGCTCGGCTCCGAGGTGGACGTCGCCAGCACGATCGACGTCGAGGTGGCCGTGTTGTCCGACCTGGGCACACGGGAGGCGGTACGGCTGATCCGGACCCTGCCGCGTGACCAGGCCGAGGCGGTGATGCTCCGTGTGGTGGTCGGCCTCGACGCAAGAACCGCGGGTCAGGTCGTCGGCAAGCGCGCCGGGGCCGTGCGCGTCGCGGCACACCGGGGCCGAGCGCGGTGCGGTCGCGGTCATGTTCGCCCTTCTGTCGGTGGTCCTGTTCGGCGTCGGGGCGCTCGCCGTGGATCTGGGCAGCATGTACCAGCGCAAGGCCGAGACCCAGTCCCAGGCCGATCTGGCCGCGCTTTCCGCCGCTCCCGCGCTGGCGTCGTCGTCGACGCTCAGCGTGGCGCGCGCCAACGCCGTGCTGAAGGTCGCCCGCTACCTCAACGCCAACCTGAAGGTCGGACAGACGCAGCTCAACGACAGCACGCTGGCCGCACGGCTGACCGACGGCAACTCCGGCAACGGCGAGGTCACCTTCCCCAGCACCTACTCCATGCGGGTCACCACCCCGGCGGCCCGCGTCGACTTCGCCCTCGCGGGTGCCCTGGGCAAGTCCGGCGCCGACGTGTCCGCCAGCGCCACGGTCGGGGTGGGCACGCCCGGAGCCAATGCCGTGATGCCGTTCTACGCCGTCACCGGCAACGGCTGCGACTACGGCGCCCAGTCCCTCACGGACCCGGCCAACGGCAAGACCCAGTCGGTGGTGCCGCCGCTGGCCAACCCCAGCACCAACGTCGGCCAGACCAGCAACGCCACACTCACCAGCGTGACGCCCTATGTCTTCACCGAGGGTGTTTCCGGCACCATCACCACGATCGAGGGCAGTCACCTGTCGTCGGTGACCAAGATCGGCTTCTACCGCTCTCCCAGTGAAACACCCAACGTGTTCGAGGAGGCCATCACCAGCAACACCAACAACAACACGATCTCCACGGTCCCGTTGCCCACCGCGGTGACCAACTACCCCGGCGTCTGGTGGATCCGGACCTACACCAGCACCGGGAACAAGGGCTGGTCGCCACTCTCGGAGTCCTTGCCGATCCGGATCGGCGACGGCCCCATCCAGTGCGGGAGCCTGTCGAACTCCGGGAACTTCGGCACTCTGAAGCTCGCGCGCTCCAGCCCGCCCTCCACCTGGGCGCCCGACAACATGGCTGTCGGCCTCCAGTCACCGCTGTCCCTGTCAGTGCAGACCAACCCGGCCTCGATGCCCACCTGCACCCCTGGGGGCCTGTCGGTGGTCTACACGGCCACCACCGGCGCAGCCACCCGCTACGCCAACACCAACTGCGTCGACACTGACACCGGGCTCACCTCACAGGTCACCACCCAAGGGCTGGTCACCGGCACCGGCTCCGGCTACCCGGGACGACTCGTCCGCCCGACCTCCACCTCCATGCCCGGACGCCAGTGCGGCGTGAACCACTCCAACAGCCAGCGCAGCATGCTCGGGTACAGCCTCAACGACGACACCCTGTCCTGCTTCATGACCAGCCCGACCACCGCACTGAGCACCATCGCCAGCGCCGCCTACAGTGGCGGAGCAGTGCTCGACCCGGCCATCTACGACTCGCCCCGGTTCTGCTACGTCCCGGTGCTCGGCATCGACCCCTCCAACGGAGGCAGCCTGCACTACTCGGTCGTGGACGTGAGGCCCTGCTTCATCACCTCCGAGGCCAGCACGTCGACCTATAGCAGCCAGAAGTACGTCGACGGGGCGAACGTCTCCACCACGACGGCCACCAACGGACTCACCGTGCAGAACAACAAGGTCACCACCCTTCAGGTGTACTTCTTCAACAAGAACGCACTCCCGGCCACCGGCAACGCCTCACCCGGGCAGATCCTGTCGCCCAACGGCCCACTCGTCCCCGTACTCACCGACTGAATCCCCCGGGGTGCCGGATTCCGGAGCGCTTGGTCACTGGCGTCCCGGTTTGCCCGGGAGGTGAAACGTTCCTCCAGGGCGAGCGCGGTCGGGTCAGGGCACGGCGGCCGGGATCCGGACCGTGAAGGTGGCCCCGCGGCCCGCGCCGGCACTGGCCGCGGTGATCACGCCCGAATGGGCCTCGACGAGCGCCTTGGCGATGCTGAGGCCGATCCCGGAGCCGCCGCGGCCGCGGTCCCTGGCCGTGTCGGCGCGGTAGAACCGGTCGAAGACGTGGCCGAGATGCTCGGGCGCGATGCCGCTCCCGGTGTCGGTCACGCCGTACTCGACCCAACCGCCGGCTGCGCTGCACTCGAGTCGTACCGTCCCGCCGGCGGGAGTGTGTCGCAAGGCGTTGTCCAGCAGGTTGCCCAGCACCTGCCCGAGCCGGTCGGGGTCGGCGAGGACGTGGGCCTCGGTGTGGAGCTGGGTCTCCAGGGCGACGTCGGCGGCTGTGAACCGGTCCCGCGCGGTCTCGAGAGCCGCCCGCGCGACGTCGGACGCAGCGATCGGGCGGCGGGAGATGTCGAGGCCGCCTTCCTCGGCTCGGGAGACCGACGAGACGTCCTCGGCGAGACGTCGGAGCCGCTGCGTGCTCAGCCGAATCACGTCGAGGGTGTCCTGATCGGCTGTCCGGACTCCGTCCTCGATGGCTTCCAGGTGGGCGTCGATGGTGGCCAGTGGGGTGCGCATCTCGTGGGCGAGGTCGCCCAGCATCCGCCGTCGCGTGGTCTCGGTCGCCTGCAGCCGGTCCGCCAGCGCGTTGCTGGTGGCCGCCAGCACCCCGAACTCGTGGCCGAGTCCGGGATCGGCGACCCGCCCGGCGTAGTGCCCCCCGGCCACCTGGGACGCCGCCTCGGCAACCTGTCCCACCGAGCGCTGGATCCGCCGGCTGAAGTACCAGGTCACCGTCAGCGCCGTCGCAGTCGCGGCAACCAGGGCGATGGAGATCGAGATCAGCAGGGCGGCGGTGAACGCCTGCTCCACGTGCCCGGCTTCGGTCGAGGTGTGCTTCACCGCAGCCCGGTGGAGGTGCTCGCGGAAGATGCTGGGTCCGATGACGGAGGCCACGACCCACGTCGTCACCGCGCCGGCAAGGAGCACCAGTGCCTGGGCGCCCAGCAGCCGGATGCCGAATCCGGAGCGCCGGAGCGGCGTCATCCCCCCGGGCCCATCCGGTACCCGACTCCGCGCACTGTGCGCACGTAACGGCTGTCGGCGGCATCGTCGTCGAGCTTGCGACGCAGATGTCCGATGTGGACGTCGACCAGGTGCTCGTCACCCACCCAGGCCGGGCCCCAGACCTTCTCGATGAGCTGGCGCCGCGTGAACGCGAGCTGTGGTCGCCCCGACAGGGCAGCCAGCAGGTCGAACTCGGTCCGCGTCAGCGCGACCGGCTCTCCGTCGAGCCAGACGTCACGCCCTTCCGGGTCGATGCTGAGCGAGCCGAACGAGCGTGTCGCGTCAGCGGCCCGAGCCTCGTGGCCCAGGGGTCGAGGGCGACGCAGCATCGCCTGCACGCGGGCCATCAGCTCCCGGGGGCTGAAGGGCTTCGTGACGTAGTCGTCGGCGCCCACCGACAGCCCGATCAGGGTGTCCACCTCATCGCTGCGCGCGGTCACCATGACCACGTAGGCGTCCGAGAAGGTGCGGACCTGGCGACACGCCTCCACCCCGTCCAGGCCCGGTAGTCCGAGGTCCAGCACGATCACGTCGGGATCGAACTCGCGGGCCAGCTCGACGGCCCGCACACCGTCTCCCGTGATCGTCGTCTCGAAACCCTCGCGCTCGAAGTAGCTGCCGATCAGACGGGCCAACGCAGCCTCGTCCTCGACCACCAGGGCCCGCACCCCGGACTGCGGTTTCGCCGTGGGAGCGGCCGGTGCCCCGGTCGTTCCCGTGGGCGACGGGGGCGGGGGGTCGGTGCTGGGCATGCGACCCATGGTGCCAGCCGGAGGGCCGGCTCGATCGGCCCATCGGCCACCCGGGCACATCTTCAGTGAACCTTCACACGACCTCGACCGGCAGAGCCGGGTGCCCGATGCAGGCTGAAGGAGCAAGCAACAACACAGGAGGCGAGCACGATGATGGGTTGGTACCACGACGGCGGCTTGGGCGCCGGAGGCTGGATCGCAATGATCTCGATGATGGTGGTCTTCTGGGCCTTGGTCGTGGCCGCCGGAGTCCTGATCTTCCGCGGCGGTGTCGGCAGCAGCCGAGGCCGGGCCGAGACAGGCCCACATGATCGCGTCGCCGATCGTGACCCGATGGACATCCTGGACGAGCGCTTTGCGCGCAGTGAGCTCGACCGCGAGGAGTACGAGGCGCGTCGAGCCGTGCTGCGCGGCGGCAAGCAGTGACGCCTGCAGTGGACGACCACCAGCTCTCTCTCGCGATCGGTGGCCTGCGCAGCGTCGGACCCGGGATCGCCGGCTACACGGCCTGGATCGTCGCCGGTGCCGTGATCCTGGGGCTGGCTGCGCTGGCTCGGTGGACCATGCGGCCGGCCAGGCGGGCGACCCGGGCCGAGCTCCGGCTCGGCCGTCGCCGCGCCCGACGCGAGCGGCAGGCCGGGCACTGACGCCGGATGCTGCGCGACCGGCGGAGGCACTCACCGGGGAGAGTTCCCGACTGCGGGACGCAACGAGCCCCTGCCTGCGTCTTCGCAGGTCAGGGGCTCGTACGCATGGGGTGAGTAACGGGACTTGAACCCGCGACATCCGCGACCACAACGCGGCGCTCTACCAGCTGAGCTATACCCACCATGGGCCCGGACCGGTGTCGCAACGACGTTTCGACGCCCCCGTGGCCGATGAGAAGTGTAGCGGGGTCAGCGCCGCTTCTCACCATCGGGGGCGCCCAGCCCGGTCAGGGACCCGCCGTGCCTGTTCGCCAGCCGGCGCACGGTGTCGGTGTCGGGTCCGGGGCTCGGGACGAAGACAGCCTCGCGGTAGTAGCGCAGCTCCTCGATGCTCTCCTGGATGTCGGCCAGCGCTCGGTGGTTGCCGCGCTTGGCCGGTGCCTGGAAGTAAGCCCGGGGGAACCAGCGCCGCGCCAGCTCCTTGATCGAGGAGACGTCGACGATCCGGTAGTGCAGGAACGACTCGAGGTCGGGCATGTCGCGGATCAGGAACGAGCGGTCGGTCGCCACCGTGTTGCCCGCCAGTGGCGGTCGCGAGCCGTCAGGGCAGTGCTGCTTGATGTAGTCGAGCACCTGCTGCTCGGCGTCGGCGAGGGTCAGGCCCTCGTCGAGGTGGTCGAGCAGGCCCGAGTCGACGTGCATCGAGCGGACGAAGTCGCCCATCTGCTCCAGGGCCTCGGCCGGCGGCTTGACCACCAGGTCGATGCCCTCACCGAGCACGTTGAGATCGAAGTCTGTGAACAGCGCCGCCACCTCGATCAGCGCGTCGTTCACGAGGTCGAGGCCGGTCATTTCACAGTCGATCCACACAAGGCGTTCATTCACGATCAGCCACCCTACGACGGCGACGGCACCGGTGGCGCCCCCAGTACGTCCAGAGGGCCTCCTCGGGACCTTGGTCCTGACCTGCGGAGAG
>JBBQRV010000072.1:0-14684 GCA_038214475.1 Propionibacteriales bacterium
GGGAGCAGCTCGACGTGGCCGGCCTCGGTGACCGGGTGGGCGTAGACGGCGAGGTCCGGTCGACCGCCGGTGGCCGCGGTGAACGCGCCCCGGTCGCCGCCCAGCAGCCGGACCCGGGTCGGGGGCAGCGAGGCCGCCCGCTCCAGCCAGGCGTCCTCGGTCTCGACGGACACGGTGAGGCCGAGGCTGCCGAGCGTGCTGCCGACCGGCTCGGGCAGCTCCACGGCGGTCGAGACCGAGACGTCGGCACCGGCCAGCACGGCCGCACCGGCCACTCGCACCAGGTCGCTGACGCTGCCCTGCTCGGTGAGCCGGATGGTCGCGGCCGCGGGACAGTGGCGCAGCAGGTTGCGCTCGGCGCTGAGGCCGCTCGGGTCCTTCGGGACCGAGAACTGCCGCTCCCACGCGTCGGCGTCGCTGCGCAGCGAGCGCTCGATCCGGGCCACGTCCGCCGCGGACAGTCCGCTGGTGCGGGCGGCCTCGAGCAGCCGGGCCGGCTCCGCCGACACCGGTACGTCGCTGGTGGACTCGGCCGAGACCCACGACCCCAGCCCGACCAGGTAGTGCGGGCCGCCGGCCTTGGTGCCGGCACCGACCGACGACTTCTTCCAGCCGCCGAAGGGCTGGCGCTGCACGATGGCGCCGGTGATGCCGCGGTTGACGTAGAGGTTGCCCGCCTGCACACCGTCGAGCCAGGTCGCGATCTCGTCGGGGTCGAGCGAGTGCAGTCCCGCGGTCAGGCCGTAGTCGACCTGGTTCTGCACCGTGAGCGCCTCGTCGATGTCCGCGACGGTCATGATCCCGAGCACCGGACCGAAGAACTCCGTCAGGTGCGCGTGCGAGCCGGGCGCCACGCCCTCGCGGACCCCGGGCGACCACAGCTGGCCGGCCTCGTCGAGGCGCTTCGGCTCGACCAGCCAGCTCTCGCCGGGGCCGAGCGTGGTCAGGGCGTCGAGGAGCTTGCCCTGGGCCGGCTCGATCAGCGGACCCATCTGCGTGGTTGCGTCCTGCGGGTAGCCGACGGTCAGCGAGGTGACCGCGTCGACGAGCTGGGTGCGGAAGCGTCGCGACGTCGCGACCGACCCGACCAGGATCACCAGTGAGGCGGCCGAGCACTTCTGGCCGGCGTGGCCGAAGGCGGACTGCGCGACGTCCTTGGCAGCCAGGTCGAGGTCGGCGCTGGGGGTGACCACGATGGCGTTCTTGCCGCTGGTCTCGGCCAGCAGCGCCAGGTCGGGGCGGAAGGACAGGAACAGCTCGGCGGTCTCGTAGCCTCCGGTCAGGATCAGCCGGTCGACGCGCGGGTCCGAGATCAGCTGACGGCCCAGCTGGCCCTCGTCGAGGTGCACCAGGTGCAGCACGTCGCGGGGGATGCCGGCCTCCCAGAGCGCCTCGACCATGACCGAGCCGCACCGGGCGGTGGGACCTGCGGGCTTGATCACCACGGCCGAGCCGGCGGCGAGCGCCGCCAGCGTGGAGCCGGCGGGGATGGCGACCGGGAAGTTCCACGGGGGAGTGACCACGGTGAGCGCGACCGGCACGAAGATGGCGCCGTCGACGTCGTCGAGCTCACGGGCCAGGTGTGCGTAGTAGCGGGCGAAGTCGATGGCCTCGGAGATCTCGGGGTCGGACTGGTCGAGGGTCTTGCCCGCCTCGGCCGCCATCACCTCGGCGAGCTCGCCGCGGCGCCGTTCGAGGACGTCGCCGGCGCGCTCGATGATGTCGGCCCGCTCGACGCCGCTGAGGGCGCCCCAGGCCTTGCCGTGCTCGACCGCGGAGGAGAGCACGGCGTCGAGCTGGGAGGTCTCGGTGAGGGTGTGCTCCGCGACCGTGTCGAAGCCGAGCTTCGACGTGGACACGCGGTCCAGGATGGCGCGCGCCCAGGCCCGGTTGGCCGGCAGCGAGGAGTCGGTGTCGGGGGCGTTGTGGAAGCCGTCGTGCGAGGTCTCGGGGGCCGGCTCGAGGCGGTTCTGGGTGCGGTTCGGCGCGGGCACCTCGGTGTCGAGGGCCTCGAGCGAGGCGATGAACCGGTTCTTCTCGCGCTCGAACAACGCCTCGTCGTCGTGCAGGTCGAAGACGGCGGACATGAAGTTGTCCTGGCTGGCGCCCTCTTCCAGGCGACGGATCAGGTAGGCGATCGCCACGTCGAACTCGCGAGGGTGCACCACCGGTGTGTAGAGCAGGAGGCCGCCGACGTCCTTGCGGATCACCTCTGCCTGGCCCTGGGCCATGCCGAGCAGCATCTCGATCTCCATGCCGTCGCGTACGCCGCGGCGGCCGGCCAGCAGCCACGCGTAGGCCAGGTCGAAGAGGTTGTGCCCGGCGACGCCGATGCGGACGTTGCCGATCCGCTCGGGGTGCAGGGCGTAGTCGATGACCCGCTTGTAGTTGGTGTCGGACTCCTGCTTGGAGCCCCACGTGGCCAGCGGCCAGTCGTTCAGCGAAGCCTCGACGCGTTCCATCGGCAGGTTGGCACCCTTGACCACCCGGACCTTGATGCCGGCGCCGCCCCGCGCCCGGCGGGCGGCGGACCACTCCTGGAGCCGGATCATGGCGGAGAGCGCGTCGGGCAGGTAGGCCTGCAGCACGATGCCCGCCTCGAGGTGGAGGAGCTCGGGCTTGTCGAGGATCGTGGTGAAGACCGAGATCGTCAGGTCGAGGTCGCGGTACTCCTCCATGTCGAGGTTGATGAACTTCGGGGTCGGCGCGGCCGAGGCGCGCTCGAAGAGCGGGGTCAGGCTGTCGACGACGTGCGCCACCGCCTCGTCGTACGCCCAGTGCGAGTGTGGGGCGACGGTCGAGGAGACCTTGATCGAGACGTAGTCGACGTCGTCGCGGGCCAGCAGGGCGTGGGTGCCCTCGAGCCGGCGGGCCGCCTCGGCCTCGCCGAGGACCGCCTCGCCCAGCAGGTTGACGTTGAGCCGGGCGCCACGCTCGCGGATCTTCGCGATCGAGCGTCCCAGGCGCCGCTCGGTGGCATCGACGATGAGGTGGCCCACCATCGCGCGCAGGGCACGTTGGACCAGGGGGATGACCAGGCGCGGCGCCACCAGGCCCGCGCGGCCGCCCACCCGGACGGCGGTGCGCAGGTGCCAGGGCAGGAAGGCGGGCACCTCACGGGAGAGCTCGGCGAAGTTGCGGGCCGCGACCTTCGGGTCCTCGGGGCGGATGACGCCGTCGATGAAGCCGACCGTGAACGGCAGCCCGCGCGGGTCCTTGAGCACGCCGGCGAGCTGGGTGGCGGCCTTGTCGGCGGGGATCTCCGACGCCTCGTGGAGCCAACGGCGCACCAGGGCGACGGTCTCGTCGGCGAGCTCAGCGCGAGACGTGGTGGTGGGGCCGTCGACGGCTGGCATGGCGAACCTCGCTCGAGTGAGGGGACTGAGTACGTCTCCAGTGTGCGAGGCGATTCAGGTAAGGTAAAGCGATGATTGGTGATTAGTATCAGTCACTTGAACTGATGAATTGAGGCCCTGCCGTGCTCGACGTACGACGCCTGCGGCTGCTGCGCGAGCTGCAGCTGCGCGGCACCCTCGCCGAGGTGGCCGCTGCCCTCCACCAGAGCCCGTCCTCGGTGTCCCAACAGCTCTCGCAGCTGGAGAAGGAGGTGGGCGTCGAGCTGCTGCGCAAGGCCGGACGCGGCGTCCAGCTCACCCCCCAGGCCGAGATCCTGGTCGACCACACCACGGCCGTGCTGGAGCGACTCGAGCTGGCGGAGTCCGACCTGGCCGCGTCCCTGTCGGTGGCCACCGGCTCGGTGCGGATCGCGGTGTTCCAGTCGGCCGCGCTGGCGTTGATGCCGGCCACCCTGGCTGCGCTCTCGCGGGACCACCCCCGGCTCCGGGTCACGATGACCCAGCGCGAGCCCGAGACCGCCCTGCACGAGACCTGGGCCCGCGACTTCGACCTGGTGATCGCCGAGCAGTACCCCGGTCACGCGGCGCCGTGGTACCCCGAGCTCGACGGTGTCGCGCTGACCTCCGACGCCATCCGGCTGGCCGTGCCCCCCGACGGGCACCGCTGGAGCGACCTGGCCGGCATCGCCGACGCGGCCGAGGCGGTCTGGGTGATGGAACCGCACGGGGCGGCGTCTCGACACTGGGCCGAGCAGGCGTGCCGGCGGGCCGGCTTCGAGCCCGACGTGCGCTTCGAGACCGCCGACCTCCAGGCCCACATCCGGCTCGTGGAGTCCGGCAACGCGGTGGCACTCACGCCCGACCTGTTGTGGATGGGGCGGGAGAAGTCGGTCAACCTGCGCGACCTGGAGGGACTTCCGCGGCGGACGATCTTCACCTCGGTGCGCAGCGGCTCGGTCGACCACCCGGCGGTGCTGGCGTGCCGACAGGCGCTGGCCGACGCGGTGCGCGAGGTGGCCGGTGAGCGGGCAGCCGGTTAGCGGGGCGCCAGCGGCGACGGCTCGACTCGCAGCACGGTGGCCAGCCAGGCGGGCAGCCACCAGTTCCAGCGGCCGAAGAGACTGACCAGGGCAGGCACGAGCAGCGCTCGTACGACGGTCGCGTCGATCAGGATCCCCACACCCAACGCGGTGCCGAGCACCTTGATGTCGGTGCCCGGCGCCGAGGCCAGGGCAGCGAAGGCGAAGAACAGGATCAGGGCCGCCGAGGTCACCAGTCGCCCGGTGCGACCGAGCCCGGTGATCACCGCCGTCGCGGTCTCGCCGGTGTTGTCGTACTCCTCGCGCATCCGGGCCAGGATGAACACCTCGTAGTCCATCGAGAGCCCGAAGAGGAACGCGAAGATCAGCACGGGCAGCCAGAACGTGATGGCGCCCGTCCCCGAGGTGCTGAACACCAGGTCGGAGCCGTGGCCCTCCTGCCAGAAGAAGACGACCGCCCCGAACACCGCGGCCAGCGAGACCAGGTTGAGCAGCACTGCCTTGACCGGAAGCAGGATCGACCGGAAGGTGCGCACCAGCAGCACGAACGTGATCAGCGCGATGAGGGCGAGGACGTAGGGGAACTTGTCGTAGACGGCCGTGAAGTAGTCCTCCACGGTCGCGCCGGCTCCGGTGACCAGCACGTCGCCGTCGACGGCACCCCCGACCGACGACCGGACTCCGTCGACCACCGCGTTGCCCGAGCTGTCCACGGTCTCGCGGGTCGGCACCACCTCCACGACGGCCAGTGCGCCGCTGTCGGGGCCGACGGCGGCCAGCCTGACCCCGTCGACCGAGGCCGCGGCCTCCGCCGCGGCCGGGCCCTCTGCGCTGGGCACCAGCACCACGATGGGCGTGAGCACGCCGCTGTCGATGCCTGAAGCCTCGAGCTTCTGGAGGGTCTCGAAGGGGGTGCCGCTGCGGGCCAGCGAGTCGATGCCCGACGTCCCGATCTTGAGTCCGAACACCGGGAAGATCAGCAGCGCCAGGATGGCCAGGGCCGCCCCGGTGGCCAGCCAGCGACGGTGCACGATCGCCCGCGCCCAGGCGGTCCACCCGCGCGACGCCACGCCTTCCTTGCGGATCCGCGGGTAGTCGATGCGGGGCCCGATCTTGGAGAGCAGGGCGGGCAGCAGGGTCAGCACCACGGCCACGCTCACCAGCGGGATCAGCATGCCGCCGATGCCCATGCTGCGCAGGAACGGCACCGGGACCACCAGGAGCGCGACCAGGCTGATCGCGACCGTCACACCGGAGGCGAGGACCGCGTGCCCGGCGGTCTTCATGGCCACCACCACGGCTTCCTCGTTGTCGCGACCGTGTGCGCGTTCCTCCCGCCATCGCGACACCAGCAGCAGCGAGTAGTCGATGGCGACGCCGAGCCCGATCAGCGAGATCAGGAACTGGACGACGAAGCTCACGTCGCTGAAGGTGGTGAGACCCAGCACCAGCAGGAACGTGGTCAGGATCGACACCGCCGCGATCAGCAGGGGCAGGAACGCCAGGAACGACGCGAAGACGAAGAGCAGCACCAGCAGCGCCCCGGCCGCGCCCAGGAGGGTCTCGGCGAGCACGCTCGGGCCTTCGGTGTCCCCTCCCGCCGAGAGCAGTCCGTACGACGTGAGGCCGCTCTGGAACCCGGCCTGGTCGGCAGCCTGGGTGAGGGCCGGGCCGAGGGTCGACTCGACCCCGGGGCCGAAGCCTGCCGGCAGCGGTCCCTGGACCAGGGCGAAGGTGGTGCGCTGGTCGTCGGAGAGGAAGCCCTCGTCCCCCGTGCTCGCGTAGTCCGTGATCTGCACCCCGGGAGCGGCCTTCACCGCCGCGTCGAGGACACCGGCGACCGCGTCACTGCTCCCGGGCACCGTCTGCCCGGCGGGCACGGTCACGACGGCGACGAAGGTGTCGAACGAGCTGATGCCGTAGGTCTCCATCAGCTGGGTCTCGGCGGTGTCACCTGGCTGCCCGGGCAGGGAGAAGTCGAAGGTCAGCCGATCGCCCAGCTGGCCTGCCGCAACGATGCCACTCGCGAACATGGCCAGCCAGAAGAGGCTGACGACGAGGCGATGGCGCATGACGGTACGAGCGAGACGCTCAACGGGGGCTCCTCGGGCAGATGGCCTCCCGGGCCACCCGAGGGCGCGGGGCGACAGACGTGCTTGGAACCTACTGACCCCGCGAAACGAGCGTCAACGCGGGAAGGTGTCGATCGTGTGAAATGTACGTCTCATGAAGCTCGAGCCCGTAGCGCGTCGGGTAGACCCTGTGCGAACGAGGCCTCCTGGATCTGGACGTCTGCTCCCACGGAGGCTGCTCTGAAGTTCGCCTCCTGAGCGAAGGTAGCGGCGGGGAATCGTGCCGTGGCGCCGAAGGCAGCCTTCTCGAAGTTGGCGTCCCCCAGGAAGGTGGCGGCGTGGAAGCCCGCAGTCGCCGCGAAGACTGCTCCGCCAAACGATGCCTCGCTCTGGAACTCGGCTTCCGTGAACCAGATGTCGTGGCCTACGTGTATCCCATCGAACCAAGCGGGTCCCGCGAAGGAGGCGTCTCTGAACCATGTCTCTGCTTCGAACCTGCTGTTGCTGAAGAACGAGCCTTCTTCGAACTGCGAGTTGTGGAAATGTGCCTCCCCCCGAAAAGTGACGTGATCGAAGCCCGCCGGACCGGCGAAGCGCGCCCGAGTGCAGTCGAGAAAGTCGACCGCGGCCTCGCCGAACGAAACCCTCTTGTTGAAGGCGGCCCCCGTGAGATCACATGGGCCGCGTACGTCCATGCCCCGAAACGACGTGGGGCCGCTGAATGTCGCGCCTCCCAGCCTGAGCCCGTCTCCGAATCGGCTGTCCTGGAGAACCACGTCCTCGGTGAAGATGGCGCCGTCGAACGTTGCCCTGCCCTCGACCACAACCGTGGCCCACTCGACGCGTGGTAGGACCGCCCCGTCGAAGTCAAAGTCGAGATTTGACCAGTCAACGAGGCTTGCCGGAACAAGGTGCGCAGCGACAACTTTCATCAGAGTCGCACGGACCTCGCGTTCTGCCGGGGACAGTATGTGGGCCGACCCGAGTGCGACGGCGGAGCTCCGATTGGCCACCTCGGGTGGAATGCGCAGGTACGCGCAGAGGACGTCGGCACACTGCTGGCGCTGTTCGTGCCAGTCATCAGCCAGATGTGCCATCGCGTACACGCCGGCAAGTCGGACGGCTGGCTGCTCCGCCCCGAGTTGTTGCGCCGCGGAGGCGTAGCGATCGGCGAGCGAGTGTGCGCGTTCTCGATCACCCGCGAAGTCGAGCTCAAGGTAGCGCTGACGCCGGTAGTTGACCACCAAGGCGACCCCAGCTCCGATTGCCGCGGCGATCCCGAGCGAAACCTTCAGAACATCGAGAAAGTTGGCAGACCCGGGACTTCGAAGGTTGCCGAGGCCGGTTCCGAGAACGAGCCACGCGAGGAACCAAGCCGCGGCCATCGATATCCCGCCAGCGAACACGACGACGAGAACGACGCTGCCGAAGAGTGAGCGTGAGGAGAGGGGGAGCCTGGCGCCCGGATTCATCCTTCGATGCTGTCACCCGGTCGCCCTGTGCGCGAGAGCATTCCGTGGCCTTCCTCGGTCCCTCGGCTCTTCATACGTCTCGGTGTGTTCCTCTGGGGCGCCTATGGTGGGGTGATGACCCGCTACCGGTTCCTTGACGGCATGGGCGACGTCGTGGACGAGGGCGACTTCGCCGAGCACGCCGCCGCGCTCGCGTGGGCCCGCGACGAGGACGAGCACGACGCGGACGTCCAGCGGGTGGAGTACCTCGGCGACAGGGGCGACTGGCGCTGGGCGGGCCCGCTCCTCGACTGACCCGACTGACCCGACTGATGGACCAATTGGTCCAGTACCTCGTACGCTGGTGAGATGGCCGACTCGATCCCACCCACTGCGCGCGGTCGGGCGACCCGCGACCGGATCGTCGCCGCTGCCGCGCTGCTGATGTACGAGCATGGGGTGGCCCGCACGTCGATGGACGACGTGCGGGAGGCCACCGGCACCAGCAAGTCGCAGCTCTACCACTACTTCGCCGACAAGTCGGCGCTGGTGTGCGCGGTCATCGCGCACCAGCAGGAGGCGGTGCTGGCAGGTCAGCAGCCCTACCTGGGCAGCTTCGCCAGCCTTGCCGACCTGCGTGCCTGGCGCGACCGGGTGGTGATGATGAACGGGGCCGCGCTCACCTTCGGGGGGTGCCCCCTCGGCGGCCTGGCGAGCGAGACCGGCGACACCGACGAGGCGGCCCGACAGGTGGCGGCCCGGGCGTTCGGTGCCTGGGGTGAGCAGCTGGCCGAGGGGCTGCGGCGGATGCGGGTCACGGGGGAGCTGCCGGCCGACGCCGATCCCGAAGCGCTGGCGCTCGGGCTGCTGGCGGCAGTGCAGGGCGGACTGCTGCTCAGCCAGAGCGCCCAGCGGATCCGGCCTCTCGAGGTCGCGCTCGACCACGCCCTCGCGGCGGTCGAGGCGATGGTCCGTGCCGCGTGAGCGACCCGCACGGGCCGCGGGTGGCGGACGCCCTCCGCCCACGGCCCGTGCGCTGCTGCGGTCGTGCTCAGCGGGCCGCGATCCCGGCAGTGCCGGCGGGCAGGCCGGTGCCGGACAGCAGGGCGACGAGCGAGCCGTCGCGCTGCACGTCGAACGCGCCGACGGTGCCGTCGCCGAGCCGGGCGTAGAGGTAGTCGCTGCCGGTGCTCAGCGCGATGTCGGTGACCCCGCCGGTGGTCGGGGCGGACCTGCCGTCGAGCAGCGACAGGGCGGCATGCCGGCCCACCCGGTAGCTGCTGATCGAGAGCGAGCCGCCGCCGTTGCCGGTGTAGGCGAACCGACCGTCATCGGTGACCACCAGCCAGCAGGCGGCCGCCTGGGTGTTGCCGACGGAGGCGCTCAGGGTGCGCAAGCCGGTCGGTCGCACGTCGTACGTCGACGCGGCGCTCGGGCCGGCCTCGGAGACCGCCAGGTCGCCCGACGGGGTGAAGTCGAAGCCGAACGGCGTGGAGCCTTCCGACGGCACCGAGGTGCGCCCGGCCGGGACTCCGTTGCCGCCGACGCGGTAGACGTCGATCAGCGAGGTGCCCTTCTCCGTCACGACCAGCTCGCGCCCGTCGGGGCTGAACTGCACCTGGGCGGCGTCGGCCGCCGTCCCACTGAGCCCCCGGGTCGAGCCGCGCAGCGGGCTGAGTCGCCCGTCGTCCACCCGGAAGCCCGAGATGCTGCCGCCGGAGCCGGTGTTGAGGGCGTAGAGGCGGTCGCCGTGCACGGTCACGCTGATCGGCACGTCGCCGCCGGAGTCGACGGTGGAGAGCAGGCGCAGGCCGCCCCTGGTCACCGCGAACGACGAGAGCGTGTCGGAGCCGGCGTTGACGGCGTACAGGTGGCGGCCGGCGTCGTCGAGGATGACCGCGTTCTGCGAGCCGAGCCCGGCGCCGGTGCCGAGACCGCCGGTGGGGTACTGGCCGGCCGGGGTCAGGGTGCCGTCGGCGTCCCGGTCGTAGGCGATGACGGCGTTGCCGGACGGCTGGTTGCCCAGCACGTAGACGGCGCCTGCGGTGGGTCCGGGGTGGTCGGCCGGCGGGTCGGTGGCGTGCGCGAGCGCGGTGGGTGCGGTGGCGGCGATCGCCAGGGTCGCCACGCTGGTGACGGCGGCGGCTGCGCTGAGGGCGATTCGGGTACGGCTCATCGTCGAGCTCCTTCGGGTACGGCGAGGACTGGCCTCGTCGGGTGGGGGTGGGGTGTGCGGGTGGTGCGGTTCGTCAGCCGTGGCTCTGCAGGTACCGGACGAGTCCGAGGACGTCGTCGGGCAGCAGCCTGCCGATGGCTCCCGAGCTGTAGACGGCGGTGAGGACCCGGCTGTCGGGCGACAGCACGAACCCGGTCGACTGGAGGAATCTCGGATCGTCGTTGACGTAGCCGCCCAGGGCCGTGGCCACGTCGTCGGCGTCGGCACTGTGCCCGACGGCGAAGGGCAGCCCGCGCTTCTCGGCGAACGCGGTGGCCGCTGTCTCGTCGTCCACCGACAGTGCGGCGACCTCGATGCCCGCGGCGTGCAGGTCGTGGTGGGCCCGGGCGAAGGCGCCGAGCTGGGCGTTGCAGTAGGGACACCACGAGCCCCGGTAGACCAGCACCACGCCGTAGGAGCCGGCCAGGTCGGTAGGCAGGTCGAGGGTGCCGCCACCGACCTTCGGGAGGGCCAGTGCGGGGAAGGTGGTGCCGTTCTGCAGCAGGGTCATCGAGGATCCTCCGGGTCGACGGCCCCGAGTGGACCGTATGGTCCATTCTGTGGCGCCTACCAATGGACCGACAAGTCCATTCTCCTTACGTAACGGTTACCTGCTCACGGGTGCTCGACCCGCCAGGTGCGGTACGCCGCCACGGCAGTGGGCAGGGTGGGGAAGATCCGCTCCTCACCGACCCGGTCCAGGAAGCCGGTCGGGGCGAGCGACTCACGCAGCTCCTGCTTCATCCGAGCCAGGGCGAAGACGATGCCGCGCCCGGCGAGCTCGCGGCGCAGCGACTCCAGGGCGTCGACCGCAGTGATGTCGACCTCGACGACCGCCTCGGTGTTGAGCACGAACCACACCACCGGGATCGGCGAGCCGGCCACGGCGGCACTGGCCCGGCTCCGGAAGTTCTCCGCGTTGGCGAAGAACAACGGCGAGTCGTAGCGGTAGACCATCAGCCCCGGGACGACGCTGACGTGCGGGTAGTCGTCGACGTCGTGCATGCCCGACAGCTCCGGCACGAACCCCTCCACGGCGGCGTGCGGCCGCACCACCCTGCGCAGCAGGTCGAGCACGGCGATCCCGATCGCCACCAGCACGCCCTCGAGCACTCCCACGACCAGCACGGCGGCCGTGGTGGCCACGGCGATCACCAGCTCGCTGCGCCGGAAGCGCGCCAGCCGTCGGAACTCCGCGACGTCGACCAGTCGGACCGCGGCGTAGACGACCACCGCGCCCAGCGCCGCGGTCGGGAACGCCGCCAGCAGTGGCCGCAGGGTGAGCACGGCCAGCACGGTCGCGGAGACGGTGACCACGCCGGTGAGCTGGCTGCGGCCGCCGACCGCGTCGCCGATGGCGGTGCGGCTGCCGCTGCTGCTCACGGGGAAACCGTGCATCAGTCCGGAGCCCACGTTGGCGGCACCGAGGGCGAGCAGCTCGAGCTTGGCGTCGATGCGCTCGCCCCGGCGCTCGCCGAACGCGCGCCCGGTGAGGATGTTGTCGGTGTAGCCGACGAAGGCCAGCCCCAGGGCTGCCGGCAGCAGCGAGACCACGCCGTGGGCGGAGACGTGCGGAAGTCCCGGCGTGGGCAGGCCGGCCGGGATCTCGCCGATCACCTGGACGCCCCGGTCGCGCAGGTCCAGCACCGCCACTGCGGCGGTGGCGCCGAGCATCCCGAGCAGCGCGATCGGCGCGTGCGGGCGCCACGCGCTGCCGGCGAGCATGAGGGTGAGTGTCACCAGGCCCAGCACCAGCGTGGGGGCGTGCACGGCGTCGAGGTGGCGGGCGGCGTACCCCAGCTCGGCCAGGAACCCGTCGGCAGTGATCGTGAAGCCGAGCAGCTTGCCCACCTGCGAGACCACCATGAGCCCGGCCACGCCCGCCATGTAGCCGACGAGCACGGGCCGGGAGAGCAGGTCGGCCAGGAACGCGAGCCCGCCCAACCAGCCGATCACGCAGAGCACCGCCACCACCAGGCACATCGCCGAGGCCAGGTCGGCGTAGCGCGTGGTCGACGCGGTCGCGAGCGAACCGAGCGCCGCCGCCGTCATCAGGGCCGTCGTCGACTCCGGGCCCACCGACAGCTGGGTCGAGCTGCCGAGCAGGGCGTAGCCGAGCAGCGCACCCACGGCCGCCCAGAGCCCGGTCACCGCCGGCATCCCGGCCACCTCGGCATAGGCCATCACCTGGGGGATCAGGTACGCCGTCACCGTGACCCCGGCCAGCAGGTCGCCCCGCAGCCACTCGCCCTGGTAGTCGCGCAGCCAGGTCGGGCCTGCGATCCGTCGGATCATGGGCCCACGCTAGGGGAACCGAGACCGTCGGTGTGCAAACCCGGGCCAGGACCATGGACGCGGTGCGTGGACCTGTGCCAGTGTGCCCAGAGGGGTGGTGCGCTCGCCCGACGCCACCCGACTCGACACGAGCGTTGCCTCGGGGCGGCACGACGGAGGCACCGATGCGCGAGCGTGAACCCTGGACTGACGAGACCGGCCAGGCCGGCGAGACCGGCGCGCAGGACCGCACCGACCCGCCTTGGCCGCTGGCCCAGGTGCCAGATCTGAGCCTGGTGCTCGGTCATGGCGCCGACGCGCCGGACCCGGCCGATCTGGGCGAGCCGCCTGGGGTCACGTCGGCGATGCGCCGGCACGTGGCCGGGCGTCTCTCCCGCCGGCAGCTGTTGGGCTCGGGGGCTGCAGGCGTGACGGTGGGAGCCCTGGGCCAGCTGCCGGCACCGGCCGGAGCCACGGCCACGGGCAGTCGCGGGCACGGGCACGGGTCAGGGCGCGGCACCGCCGCCTCGCTCAGCGCGGGCGTCGACGTCGACTACCTGCGCCGGGTGACCGAGAAGCTGACCGGGTTCGGCGACAACGCCGACGGCTGGCGTCCGGGCGGGTCCCCGGCCAACCTCGAGGCCGTCGACTGGATCGCGCGGGAGATGCGCGCGGTGGGCATGACCCAGGTCGCGAAGCTGCCGGTGCCGATCGACCGGTGGGTCTTCCATGGCGCCTCGGTCGCGGTGGCCGGCGGCGCGACGTACGACGCCAGCTCCTGGGGCGGTGTGCCCGGCACACCCGCCGCGGGGATCACCGCCGAGGTGCTGGACCTCGGCGCGGGTCAGGCGGCCGACTACGAGGGCATGGACGCCACCGGGAAGATCGTGCTGGTCAACTGGGCCTACGGCGACTACTGGGTCAACCGGCACGGGCACCAGGCCACCCTCGAGGGTGCGCTCGCGGTGATCTTCTACACCGGGACCACGGCTGCGGGCGCCTTCTACAACAGCCGCGACGACGGGCTGCTGAGCTTCGACGGCACCTACGACGACGACTGGGTGCCCTTCGTGTTCGTCACCAGGATCGCGGCCAACGAGCTGCGGGCCCGGATCGCGGCCGGCACGACCGTGCTGACCCTCACCTCTCACGTCGAGCTGACCCGTGCCGAGGACGGTGGGATCGGCTACAACGTGCTGGGCTCGATCCGGGGCACCGACCGCTCCGACGAGTTCATCATCTTCACCGGCCACCACGATGCCTGGTTCCGCGGCGCGGCCGACGACGCCACCGCGGTGGCCGCGATGCTGGGGATCGCGAAGGCAGTGCGCGAGACCCGGTTCCGCCCGCGGCGCACCCTGCTGTTCCTGGCCAGCACCAACGAGGAGTACGGCTACACCGACGCCTACTACGAGTGGCTGGTCGGCTGCTGGTACGCCGTCACCGAGCAGCGTCCCGACTGGGGGCGCAAGGCGGTGCTGAGCCTGGACTTCGAGCTCCTCGGCACCGGGGACCCGGGGGAGCGGTTGCTGGTCCGGACCCACGCAGAGCTGTTGGCCCATGCGGTGGCGAAGCTCGAGAGCGACCCGTCGCGGACGCCGTTCGGGACCCTGTCGCAGAACGTGGTGTGGGCGAATGCCGATCACTTCACGCTGACCGCGGCCGGGATACCTGGCCTGTACTTCAACACCGTCGGCACCCAGTACCTCACCCGCAACTACCACACCAACCACGACGTGGTCGGCAACGTGAACTTCGACTACCTGGCGCAGAACATCGAGGTCATCAACGACATCTGGGTCGATCACGACCGCTCGACGCTCCCGCTGCTCGACTTCGTCGCGAGGGCCGCCGAGGCGGAGAGCAGGATCGCCTACCAGGCCGAGCCGGGCGTCTCCCTCGGTGACCTGCCGGGCGTCGACGAGCGAGCGGTGGTCCGGCTGCAATCCGCCGTCGCGGCGTTCCGGTCGGCGGCTGAGCATCTCGACGCCCGTCTCACGGGCGGCCGTCCGCACCGTGCCGAGCAGACGGGCAGGGCGATGCTGGCCGTCGAACGAGATCTGCTCACCGGGCTCGTGGCGCTGGACGTGTTCGACCAGTACGTGTTCCCGCACCAGCAGCTGCAGCGCGACGCCACCCGGATGCACCTCGCCTCGCTGGCGCTCGAAGCGGGGGACCCGGTGCTCGCGAACGACACCTACGTGCGGCGCACGGGACTGACGAACGCCGGCCGGCTGTTCGCCTACGAGTCGTACGTCGCGGAGCTGGCGCGGCAC
>JBBQRV010000073.1:0-14600 GCA_038214475.1 Propionibacteriales bacterium
ACTGCGCCGAGGTGATCAAGGGCATCCCCGAGCAGATCAACTCGAAGAACTCCTCACGAACCTCGTACTCGATCCTGCGCATTCCCATCAACAACACCACCTGTCAGGTTGGCGTTGCTTCGACCACTAGATTCCGCCGACGGTTCGGGCTGTCACAACCGACCAATTGGCGGGTTGGAGCACCCGCCGGGTCCACGGGCCGGTCACATCGCACCAACTGGACGGCTACAGCACGTCCGGGGCCCGATCCACCTGTCACAACCGACCAATTGGCGGGTTGTGGCACCCCGCCGCTACCGCAGCGGCCGGGGCGCCCGGGGCAACCAGGTGTCGGTGACGAAGTCGACCACGTGCACACCGGGCGGCGACTCGATCCGGTGCAGGCCCCCGAGCTCGGCCCAGCTGCCGTCGCGGATCTTCTTGTCCACCAGCCACTCCCGCTGCTTGCGGGGGGTGCGGGCGTTGTCGAACACCGAGTCGGCCGACCAGTGCCCGAACTCGTCGGCGTCGAGCCACTTGAGCTCGACGCACAGGCCCTCGGGCAGGAACAGCCGGTAGCAGTCGGCCGGGAACTCGCGCACCTCCCACTCGAAGGCCTTCACGAACGTGAACTCCGGCCCCATCGGGTAGATCCACGGCTCGCGGTACTTCATGCCCAGGTCGAGGTAGGCGACCTGCTCGCTCTCCACGGTCAGCGGGTGCCGCGGGATCAGCACCACCGCCCGCGCCCCCTCGAGCTGCCACGACATGTCGGCGAGGCTGGCGACGCCCTCACGGGTGAGCACCATGTCGCCGTCCCACTTCATCGACAACGCGGTCCGCACGTGCGAGAACGACCAGTTGTAGAAGTGGGTGAGGCTGTGCACCGAGTCCCGCGCCGTGCGCAGGTGCTCGACGCCACAGCGCGACACGTCGAACGGGTACGACGCGAGCGTGAGCCGCTCCTCGGCCCCGACCCGGCGGGCGACCTCCGCGGCCACGTCGGCGGTGCCGTCGTCGGACTGGTTGTCGACGACGACCACCTGCTGGACGGCCGCGAACATCGGGGGCAGCACCCAGGGCAGGTTCCGTGCCTCGTTGCGCACCCGGAGCACCGCGGTCAGCCCGGGTTCGAGCGGGCCGGACTGCCAGGCCCACGTGACGTCGTACTCCCCCAGGCCCTCGACGTTGACGATCGCCGGCTTCATGCGCCCGGCACCTCCGCCGCGACGACGGGCGCGGGCCGCTTCACCAGCGGCCGGGGCGCCCGAGGCAACCAGGTGTGGGTGACATGGTCGACCACGTGCACGCCCGGCGGCGCCACGATCCGGTGCAGGCCCTCGTGGCCCTCCCACCTGTCGTGCTGCAGGTCGGTGAACAGCTCGTACTCGCGACGCTTGCGAGCCGTACGGGTGCTGGTCGCGAAGGCGTCGGTGTCGGTCCAGTGCGCGAACTCGTCGGAGTCGAGCCACTTGAGCTCGACCGACGAGCCGGGCGGCAGCCGCAGCATCCGGGCCGAGTCGGGGTAGAGCCGGGTCTCCCACTCGAAGGCCTTCACGTGGGTGTACTCCTCGGCCATCGGGTAGCCGAACGGCTCGGCGTTGGCGAGCCCGAGGTCGAGATAGGCCAGCGTCTCGTCGGCGACGTAGAGCGAGTGCCGCGGCACGAACAGGATGACCTCGCGCCCCGACAGCATCCAGGAGAGGTCACCGAGCAGCTTCTCGGCGTCCTCGGTGAGCACCATGTCGCCGTCCCACTTCATCGAGTACGACGTGCGCACGTGGCTGAAGGACCAGTTGTAGAAGTACGCCAGCGAGTGCACCGAGTGCGCCGCCGTGTGCAGGTGCTCGGGCCCGCACCGGCTCACCGCGAAGGGGTAGCTGTGCACCTGCAGCCGGTCGGTGAGGCCGAGCTCGGCGGCCACCGCCCGCGCGACGTCGGGGGTCCCGTCGTCGGACTCGTTGTCGACGAGCACCACCGCCTGGGTCGAGCGCAGCAGGCCGGGAAGCACCCAGGGCAGTGACCGGGCCTCGTTCTTGACCCGGAGCACCACGGTCATGCCCGGTTCGAGGGGACCCTCGTCCCACGCCCACTCGACGGCGAAGTCGGCCTCGCCCTCGAGATTGGGCAGGCCGGGCAGGGGCGCGGGGAGACCAGCCACGGGGTCAGCGACCCAGGGCCCTGCGGAACGCCCGCCGGGCCTTGGGCGGGACCGCGGCCCGCAACCCGTGCGGCACCCGCGCGGCGATCCTGTCGGCGGCCGAGGTCGCGGACGGCAGCGGCGGGGCCTGGCGACGCTCGCCGGCACCGTCGCGACGGGCGGCGATGGCGGTCGACTGGGTGAGCGCCTCGGCCTCCTCGTAGTAGTCGGCGTACGCCGTGCGCAGCTGGTCGAGCGCCCCGTGCAGCTCGGGGGTGTCGTTGCCGGCGTCGGCGAGCTTGTCGAGGTGCAGCCAGCTCTCCTCGGCGATCTCACGCAGCCGCACCGGCACCGACAGGTCGTCCCAGGTGAGCTGGACCCGGCGCAGCGACGGGTCGATGAAGTTGTGCACCAGCCGGATGTCGTTGGCGGTGGCCGTCTTGATCGAGTCGAGGTCGAACTGCTCGCCGATCTCGAACAGCGGCACGGTCCAGTCGGTGAGCAGGTCGTGGTAGCGCACGAAGGCCCGCTGCGAGCCGCGGGTGGCGCGCTCGGTGTGCAGCATGATGTTGACCCAGGCCGCGGTGCGGTTCACCTCACCGAAGCGCTGCGAGTAGTAGCGCTGCTTGCTGCCGACCACCTCGGTCACCGGTCGCAGCATGGTGATGTACGACGGCTCCGCGGCGCAGCGCAGGGCAGCCGAGCGCCACAGCCCCACGAACCAGGCCAGCCGGGGGTCCTTGACGACGATCTCGTCGCCGCCCTCCTGGAACTGCGACTCCAGCCACGCGAACAGCTGCTCGCGAACCCTCTCGTTGGTGGCCAGCTTGCCGGCCTCGAACCAGGCCTGCGGTCGGGCGTCGGAGACCTGGACGTTGCTGCGACGCAGCAGGTGCTCGTGGAACTCCACCACCCACAGCGGCTCACCGAAACCCTTGGGGTTGGTGGCGTCGGCGTCGACCTCGGGCTGGGGCACGTGCACGCCCAGCGTCTGCAGGGTGCCGGACATGGTGCTGGTGCCGCTGCGCCCGGAGCCCACCACGAAGATCGCGCGCCGCTTGCCGTCGGACTCGGGAGCGGTGACCTCCAGGGCGGGCGAGGACGCGTCGGGAGGGGTGGTCGACATGGCGGACAGCCTACGACAACCGCTGCCCGCGGGCATGACCGCGGCACCGCCTGACGACATGGTTGGATGGTTGCCGCGGTACGGGCCGCGACGGGCCCGTCACTATGCTGCGAGCTCACGTTCCGGACGAGGGAGAGCGACTCATGCGAGGGTCCCTGCGCACGATCGCCGGCATCGGCACCGCCCGGCTGGGCGTGCTGGCAGCGGTGGCCGTGATGTCCGTCGTCGGTCTGCCCTTCGCCTTCCAGGCCGTCGCCGACGGGCACTCCGTGGCCTGGCTGGTGGGGTTGGCCGTCGGCGTGGTGCTGGCGCTGCAGACCGCCCTGGTGGCACTGCTGCTGCTCACCCG
This sequence comes from Propionibacteriales bacterium, assembly GCA_038214475.1. Taxonomy (GTDB): domain Bacteria; phylum Actinomycetota; class Actinomycetes; order Propionibacteriales; family Nocardioidaceae; genus Nocardioides. The sequence goes on from JBBQRV010000073.1 coordinate 3,595, forward strand.
CGCCGACCTGGGCAGGCTCCGCGCCGCGGCCTCTGCGCCCCGCGACACCGCAGGCGAGGCTGCCCGAAGCGAGGGCGGCCAGCAGGACCGCCGGCTGCTCGAGGGCCTGCGCCGGGCGACGATGCCGCGCGCCGACCTGAAGGCGCTGATCAAGCGCGACAACGACCGCACCGGCCTCGACACCGCCCGCCAGGTGCAGGCCACCGTCAATCTCTTCGGCATGCTCGACTTCCGCGCCGAGGTACCGCCGCTGGGTGGCTGGGCGGCCTCGCCCGACGTGATGCTGCACCTGGTGCAGACCCTCCTCGACGAGCGGCCCGCCTGCGTGGTGGAGTGCGGCAGCGGCTCCTCGACCCTGTTCCTCGCCCTCACCGCCCGCCAGCACGACCTCCCGGTGCGGATCGTCGCCCTCGAGCACGACCCGGCGTACGCCGCGCAGACCCGGGCCCTGCTGGCCCGCCACGGCGTCGCCGACCTGGCCGAGGTGCGCACCGCCGAGCTGACCGCGACCGGGCTCGCCGAGCAGCCCACCCCCTGGTACGACGTCTCCGCGCTCGACGGTCTCGAGGAGATCGGGCTGCTGTTCGTCGACGGCCCGCCGGAGTCGCTGGGCGACGGCGCCCGCTACCCCGCCTTCCCGCTGCTGCGCGACCGGCTGGCGCAGCGCTGCACGGTGATCATGGACGACTTCAGGCGTCCGGCCGAGAAGCAGGCGGCCGAGCGCTGGCTGGCCCTGGCGCCGGAGTTCACGCTGGAGCGGGTGCCCTTCCAGAAGGGCGCCGGGATCCTCCGCCGGGGCTGAGCCCCGCGCGGCCCTCGCCCTCCCCCTTCACCCACTGGTCATCTGCCCAGCACTCCCCGGGCCCCTCCCGGTCGAGCCGGTGCCTAGACTCGGCGCCGTGCGGATCACGGTGATCGGATGCGGATACCTCGGGGCGACCCACGCGGCCAGCATGGCCGAGCTGGGGCACGAGGTGCTCGGCGTGGAGATCGACGAGACCAAGCGGACCCGACTGGTGGCCGGCGAGGTCCACTTCCACGAGCCCGGCCTGCCCGAGCTGCTGCGCACCCACGTGGACTCCGGGCGGCTGCGCTTCACCGACTCCCTCGAGGAGGCCGGCGCGTTCGGCGACCTGCACTTCGTGTGCGTCGGCACCCCGCAGAGCGCCCAGGGCCTCGGGGCCGACCTGAGCCAGGTCTTCGGTGCGTTCGAGTCCCTCGCCCCGCACCTGCGCCCCGGCGCCGTGCTGATCGGCAAGTCCACGGTGCCGGTGGGCACCGCCGCCCGGCTCGCCGAGCGGGTGGCCGCACTCGCGCCCGGACCCGCCGAGCTGGTGTGGAACCCCGAGTTCCTCCGCGAGGGGCACGCCGTGCAGGACACCTTGCGGCCCGACCGGATCGTGCTGGGCGTCGCGAGCGCCGCGGGCGAGCAGTCGCTGCGCGACTTCTACGCCGACGTCCTGGCCACCGGCACCCCCCTGGTGGTCACCGACTACGCCACGGCCGAGCTGGTCAAGGTGAGCGCCAACGCCTTCCTGGCCACCAAGATCTCCTTCATCAACGCCGTCGCGGAGGTCTGCGACGCCGCCGGCGCCGACGTGGTCGACCTGGCCGACGCGATCGGGCACGACGCCCGGATCGGGCGCCGGTTCCTCAACGCCGGCATCGGCTTCGGTGGCGGGTGCCTGCCCAAGGACATCCGCGGGTTCCTGCACCGGGCAGGCGAGCTCGGTGTCGAGGACGCCATGGGCTTCCTGCGCGAGGTCGACGGCATCAACCAGCGGCTGCGGGTGCGTGCCGTGCAGGCCGTCGAGTCGATGGTCGGCCCGCTGGAGCACGCTCGGGTCGGCGTGCTGGGGGCGGCGTTCAAGCCCGACAGCGACGACGTGCGCGACTCACCGGCGCTGTGGATCGCCGGCCAGCTGCACCTGCGCGGAGCCGTGGTCTCGGTCCACGACCCCGAGGCGATGGCCAACTCGCGACGGATCTTCCCGACCCTCGACTACGTCGACAGCCCCGACGACGCCTGCCGGGACGCCGACATCGTGCTGCACCTCACCGAGTGGCCGGAGTACCGGCGGCTCGACCCCGAGGAGCTCGGCGGGCTGGTGGCCCACCGGCGCATCCTCGACGGCCGCAACGCCCTCGATCCGGCACAGTGGCGCGCGGCCGGCTGGGAGTTCCGCGGCTTCGGCCGCCGCTGACCTCACGCCCGGGCACTCCGGAGGGGGCGTCAGACCGGGGGCGCGGGCCGCTCGGCGTCGTCGTACTCGAGCAGGGCGCTGGGCACGAACCCGTCCCACCGGCGCCCGACCCGCTCCTCGTCGAGGAAGTAGTCGAGCCCGGGGTCCCAGGTGTGCCCACCGGAGGTGCGCCGCATCATGTAGCCCAGCCCGTGGGTGCGGTAGATGGACCCACCCGCGGAGCCGACCGCGGTCAGTAGCTGCAGGTCGACGTACTTGCGCACGCTGCGGAACCAGCCCACCGAGCGCAGCAGCCCGCGGTCGATCCTGATCGTTCCCCCGGCCACGAAGCGGGCGTAGAACTCGGAGTCGTCGTTGCGCCGGATGGTGGTGGCGTAGGGCTCGAGGTAGGTGAACTCGGCGGGCATGCCGACCACCTCCGCACCCGAGTACTGGCGCGCGTACAGCAGGTCGCTCACCGCGTCGGGGCCGTACCAGTCGTCGTCGTCCATCTTGAGCAGCACGTCGCCTCCGGCTGCGACCGCGGCCGCGGTGAGCACGTCGCCGAAGGGGGTCGGCGCGGGGTGTGACTGGACCACGACGGGCACGTCCCCGAGCAGCTCCCGGACCCGGTCGGCGTCCGGTTCGAACCCGTGGGCGGCCAGCACCAGCTCGACCCGGACACCGCGCTGCTTGCGCACCTGCGCGAGCGCGAACTCCAGCATCTGCGGCCGCTTGGTCGCGAGCAGCACGCTGACCTCGGGGTACGGCGCGAACGGCACCCGGGCGACCGTGGCGAGCCGAGCCCGCCAGGCGAGGCTGGAGTGCGTGGCCAGCGCCGCCCGGCGCAGCCGGATGCTGAGCTCCTCACGGGCCAGGCGCACGCTCAGGTCGGGGCTCCCGGTCACCAGGCCGGCCAGCCGGCCACCCAGCCGGTCACCGGCCCAGGCGGGCGGCGCCTCGCCGACCATCGGTACCCCGGCCATGGCCAGGCCGGCGACCACCCGGGTGAGGCCCAGGTCGTCGGCGTGAGCGCCACCTTCGGTCGGCCCGTCGGCAGGCCAGATCAGCTGCACGCCCAGCAGGGGCCGCAGCTCGCCGACCAGCTTGTCGGAGAGCCCGGCCCGCCCGTCGACCACCACGTCGCCGATCCGGAAGCTCGGGGTGCCGTGGACCGGCTCCAAGGGGGTCACCGGCTGCTGCGCGTCACGGTCGAAGCCGATCGGGTTGATCACCAGCTCGTCGACCGGGGGCACGTCGCCGCGGACGTCGAGGACCACCGGAGCGCGCCCGGTGACCGGGTGCACCGGCAGCGGGGTCGGCGCGGCCGAGGTGAGGACCACGTCGGGGGGCACCTCGAGCGCGACGCCGGACACCGCCTCGGGCGTGGTCCCGGCGAGCGCGGAGAGGTCGAGCACGGGCAGCTGGTCGGACGGCACCCCGGCCAGGCCGAGCACCAGCTGGCCCGCGCCCCGGTTGCGCTCCCACGCGGCGTTGCGGGCGAACTCCGAGAGCACCGCCAGCGCCGAGATCTGGCGCACCAGCCGGAGCACGGTCAGGGCCTCGCCCTCGGGGCTCATCTTGGCCGAGAAGTTGCGGAACGGCGGCCACTCAGGGCGCGGCACCAGCATCACCGGCTCGCGTGCGGACTGCACGTAGCAGGCGACCGTGCGGGCGTTGCCCGCCCGCGGCAGCAGTGCCGCGACCCGACGCAGTGCTGCCCGGTCAGGCACCGCGAGCACCATCGCCCGGTAGTTGCCCTCGACGTCGGGTGAGCCCGGCCCGAGATGCACGACCTCCACACCGTCGTCGAGCTCGAGCGAGTCCGCGAACTCGGGGATCGTGTGGTCTACCAGTACGAGGACGGCGTCGGAGACGGTCCCCAGGAACTGGTTGAGCATGCTGGACATCGCCGCAGCCTACTGCGGGGAGGATGGGGTCATGCCACCCCAGACCCCACTGGAGATCCGGCCGGCCGACGACCGCTTCCGCACCGACGCCACCGGGCGATCGACGCGGCACTCGTTCTCGTTCGGCAGGCACTACGACCCCACCAACGTGGGGTTCGCGAGCCTCGTCGCCCACAACGACGACCGGGTCCAGCCCGGCGCGGGGTACGACGACCACCCGCACCGCGACCTGGAGATCGTCACCTGGGTGCTGTCGGGAGCGCTGACCCACCGCGACACCGACGGGCACACCGGGGTCGTGGTGCCCGGCACCGTGCAGGCGGTGTCGGCCGGCACGGGGATCGTGCACTCCGAGCGGGTCGACCCGGGGGCCGCTCCGACCCGCTTCGTGCAGACCTGGGTGCGTCCGCGCAGCCCCGGTGGACGGCCGTCGTACGCCGCGGCCGCGGTCGACCTCGACGCCCGCGACACCCTGGTGCCGATCGCGTCGGGGGAACGCGGCGACGCAGCCGTGCCCGTCGACGCCGGGGCCACCCTGTACGCCGCCCGGCTCACCAGGGAGCTGCAGCTGCCCGAGGCCGCGCAGGCGCACGTGTTCGTGTGTGGCGGCGCGGTGCTCCTCGACGGCCAGGCGCTGGGTGACGGCGACGCGGCTCGGATCAGCGGCCGGGCCGCCCACCGGGTGTCGGCCGTGGGCGGAGAGGCCGAGCTCCTCGTCTGGACGTTCTCGGAGCGCTGAGGCGGCTCAGGGCACCAGCACGCCGGGATTGAGCACGCCGGTCGGGTCGAGCTCTGCCTTGACCGCGCGCAGCACGGCGGCGCCCAGCGGTCCGATCTCGGCCGCCAGCCACGGCAGGTGGTCGGAGCCGACGCCGTGGTGGTGGGTGATGGTGGCGCCGGCCGCGACGATCGCGTCGCAGGCGGCGGCCTTGGCAGCCGTCCACTGGGCCAGCGGGTCGTCGTCCTCGGGCGCGGCGATCGTGAAGTAGAGCGAGCAGCCGGTCTCGTAGACGTGGCTCACGTGGCAGAGCACCAGGGCCTTCTCGCCGAGGCTGCCGACCAGGGCGGCCCGGACCGCGTCGTAGACCTCCTGGCGGCGCGACCAGAAGGTGGCGGTCTCCACGGTCTCGACCAGCACGCCGACGTCCAGCATCGAGTCGCGCAGGTAGGGGGCGTGGAACCGCCCGGACGCCCAGGCGGCGCCACGCTCGTCGCCCAGCGCGGTGCCTCCTGCTTCGGCCAGCACCTCTGCGACTCCGGCACGCCGGGCCGCCAGCTCGGCGGCGTCGCGACCCTCGTGGCCGACCACGAGCAGGCAGCCGGTCACACCCGATCCGCCGACGTCGTCCTGACTGGCCAGGTTGAGCGCGGTCTCGGTCTCGTCGGAGAGTCGCAGCACGGTCGGCATCGGCCCACGCTGCGCGAGCTCGCGGACGGCGTCGGCGCCGGCCGCGAAGGAGTCGAACTGCCAGGCCTCGTGCGCGGTCACCGCCGGACGGCGCCGGACCCGCACGGTGACGTCCGTGATCACTCCGAAGGCCCCCTCGGAGCCGAGCACCAGCTGGCGCAGGTCGGGGCCGGCGGCGTTCGCCGGCGCACTGCCCAGCTTCAGCGTGCCGCTCGGGGTGGCCACGGTGAGGCCGACCACCATGGCATCGAAGCGTCCGTAGCCGGCGCTGGACTGGCCGCTCGAGCGGGTCGCCGCGAAGCCGCCGACGCTGGCGTACTCGAAGGACTGGGGGAAGTGCCCCAGGGTGAGTCCGTGCTCTCCGAGCCGCGCCTCCACCTCGGGGCCGCGCAGGCCCGGCTCCAGCACCGCCGTCATCGACACCATGTCGACGTCGCGCACGCCGCGCATCCGGCCCAGGTCGAGGCTGAGCACCCCGGCGTACCCCTCCCGCCGCGCCACCAGGCCCCCGACCACGGACGTGCCGCCGCCGAACGGCACCACGGCCAGGTGGTGGCGCACCGCGACCTCGAGCACTCCGAGCACCTGGTCGTGGGTCGCCGGGGAGAGCACCGCGTCGGGCGCGTCGCCCAGGTCACCGGCGCGGGCCTTCAGCAGGTCGGGCGTCGACTTGCCGCGGGTGCGCAGCCGGCGCAGCGCGTCGTCGAGGTGCACGTGCTGAGCCCCGAGCACCCTGCGCAGCTCTGCGAGGGCGGTGTCGGGCAGCGCACTGGGCGGCGGGGTGGCCTCCGTGACCGCGGGGGTGTCGCGCACCCCGAGCGCCAGCTCGACCAGGCCGTGGGTGGCGGCGGGAAGGGGTGCGGCGTCGGCCGGGTCGCCCCATCGCGTCGGGTGCATCTCGGGAGTCATGTGTTACATTGTGACATATGTCGTCAACCCGTCACATTCGCTACCTCGCGGCGGCACGCGAGTGCCTGCTCGACGTCGGCTGGCGGCGTACGACGCTGACCGACGTGGCCCGCCGGGCCGGCGTGTCGCGGATGACGATCTACCGGACCTGGCCCGACATGCCGGCGTTGCTGGCCGACCTGATGACCCAGGAGTGGACCGAGCTCGCGAGCGCCGCCGACGCCGCGCCGGCGGACCCCGTACGCCCGAGCTCCGCAACGGCGCACCAGCAGATCGCGACCGGTGTGGTGTCCCTGGCCCGGGCGCTGCGCGAGAACGAGCTCTTCCACCGGATCCTGGACGTCGATCCCGACCTGTTGCTGCCCTACCTCCTCGACCGACGCGGGCGCACCCAGGACGGCGCCCTCGGCTGGCTGGTCGAACGGATCGAGGCCGGGCAGGCCGCCGGGGAGGTGCGACCGGGGGATCCCGCCGTGCTCGCCCGCACCGTGCTGCTCGGCGCCCACGGACTGACCCTCTCGCTGGCCACGATGACCGACGACGGAGTCGTCGCGGCGGACCTCGAGGCGACGCACGCCGACCTGCTCTCGGCCGGACTCGCTCCGTGAGGCCCGGCGAGCACCTGACCGGGGAACCCCTGCCCGGAGACCGGGCCCGGATCGGGCACGGCACCTCCGGCCTCCCCGAGCAGGTCGACGTGGCGGTGATCGGGCTGGGCATCACCGGCACCGGAGTCGCCCTCGATGCCGCCACCCGCGGTCTCTCCGTGCTCGCGGTCGACGCGCACGACCTGGCCTTCGGCACGTCGCGGTGGTCGTCGAAGCTGGTGCACGGCGGCCTGCGCTACCTCGCCCACGGCCAGGTGGGCATCGCCCACGAGAGCGCGGTCGAGCGGGGCGTGCTGATGCAGGTCACGGCGCCGCACCTCACCCATGCGCTGCCGTTCCTGATCCCCCTCGACGGCTCGGTGTCGCGCTCCTCCGCCGCGCTGACCCGCAGCGGCCTGATGGCCGGCGACGTGCTCCGGCGTACCGCCCGGACCAGCGGCGACCTGCTCCCCCGGCCCCGCCGGATCCCGCGCCAGGAGGCGCTGGTGCTGGCCCCCGGGCTGGCCGGCGACCACCTGCGTGGCGCGCTGCTGTACTGGGACGGCCAGCTCGAGGACGACGCCCGGCTGGTCACCTGCCTGGCCCGCACCGCCGCGGCGTACGGCGCCGTGGTGCGCACCCGGGCCCGGGTGACCACGGCGACCGGCGACCGGGTGTCGTTGCGCGACGAGCTCACCGGCGAGGTCACCGAGGTCCGGGCCCGGGCCGTGATCAGCGCCACCGGGGTGTGGGCGGGCGACCTGGTGCCGGAGGTCCGGCTGCGCCCGAGCCGGGGCACCCACCTGGTGCTGCGCGGTGACACCCTCCCCGGGCTCCGGGCCGCGGTCACCCTCCCGGTCGCGGGCCACTCGAACCGGTTCGTGATGGTGCTCCCCCAGCCCGACGGACGGCTCTACGTCGGACTCACTGACGAGCCCGTCGAGGGTGAGCCACCTGACGTGCCGGAGCCCACCCCGGCCGAGATCGACTTCCTGCTCGGCGCGGTCGCCGACGCCTTCGCCGTGCCGGTCACGGCCGGCGACGTGATCGGTGCCTTCGCCGGCCTGCGACCGCTGCTCGACCAGGACGGCGACACCGCCGACCTGTCGCGGCGCCACGAGGTGCTCCGGTCCTCGACCGGGGTGCTGAGCGTCGTGGGCGGGAAGCTGACCACCTACCGGCAGATGGCCGAGGATGCGGTCGACGCCACCGGATTGGCCAGCGGACCGGCCAGCGATCGGGCCAGCGATCGGGCCAGCGATCGGGCCGACCGAGTGGCCACCGGGCGCTGCGTGACCCGGCGGACCCCATTGCTGGGCGCCGCGCCCCGACCGGTGCTGGCCCGACTGACCGGGACACCGCGGCTGGTGCGCAGGTTCGGCACCGAGGCGGGACTGGTGCTGGAGAGCGCGCGGCGTACGACCGGTCTGACCGACGCCGAGCTGATCGCCGGTGTCGCCGCGGACAGCGAGGTCACCCTGGCCGAGCTGGTGTTCGGGGTGACCCACGAGGGTGCCGTCGACGTCGACGACCTGCTCGACCGGCGGACCCGGATCGGGCTGGTGCCCGACGACCGTACGGCGGCCGAGCCCGCCGCCGTACGCGCGCTCGAGCTGGCGGCCCGGTCCGCCACCGGGGGCTGAGCGTCGGGTGGTTGCTGTCGCAACCCACCAATTGGACGCCGACGACCACTGATCGGGCCGAAATCGATGTCGAAGTCGACCAATCGGCGCGCAACGACGCCCAGCCACCGTCCCTCGATGAGTTCCGGGGTCGACGCCGGTCTGCCACGGAGGCAGACTGGAACGCCAGGCGGAGGAGACCGGAGATGACGACCGACCAGCACGTCGTGCCCACCACGGAGGAGTTCCCCGAGGTGGCCCAGCGCTATCGCCGCGAGCTCTTGGCGCACTGCTACCGGATGACCGGCTCGGTCTACGAGGCCGAGGACCTGGTGCAGGAGACCTACCTCCGGGCCTGGCGGTCCTTCGACGGCTTCGAGGGCCGCTCCTCGGTGCGCACCTGGCTCTACCGGATCGCTACCAACGTGTGCCTCACCAACCTCGAGGGCCGGGATCGCCGCCCCCTGCCCACCGGGCTGGGCACCGCCGACGCCCGCCCCGGTGACGAGCTGGTCCGGGACGCCGAGGTGCCGTGGCTGGAACCGGTGCCCGACGCCGCCGTCGTGGTGGCCGAGCGGGACTCGATCCGGCTGGCCTTCGTCGCCGCGCTCCAGCACCTGCCGGCCCGGCAGCGGGCCGTGCTGATCCTGCGCGACGTGCTCCGCTGGCGGGCCTCCGAGGTGGCCGAGGCGCTCGACACCAGTACGGCGGCCGTCAACTCGGCGCTCCAGCGCGCCCACGCCCAGCTCGCCGACAAGGCGCTCACCGAGGACACCGTGGTCCCCGATCTCTCGGCCACCCAGGAGCGACTCCTGGAGCGTTACGTCGAGGCCTTCTGGGCCAAGGACGTCGACACCATCGTGCAGCTGCTCACCGCCGACGCGATCTGGGAGATGCCGCCGTTCACCGCGTGGTACCGGGGCGCGACGACCATCGGCGAGCTGATCGGGACCCATTGCCCGGGTGGGGTCCACGACATGCCGATGCTCCGGACGTCGGCCAACGGCCAGCCCGCGTTCGGCCTCTACATGCGCGCCGGCGACGGCACGTTCGTGCCGTTCCAGCTCCAGGTGCTGACCCTGGACGGCGACCGGGTGAGCCACGTGGGCGCCTTCTTCGACCCGCGGCTGTTCGCGACGTTCGGGCTGCCCGACGTACTGCCCGCGCGCTGACCACCTCGGACCCTGTGCCCCCCCGATCACCCCACCGCTATGCGCTCCCCACCGACCGGCGACCCGACCCGCGACGAGCTGACCCTGGCCGTCAGCCTGCTCGAGCGGGCCATCGGCTACGCGCGCGGCACCCTGGCCACCGTGACCCCGGACGCGCTCGGCCGCCCGACGCCCTGCCGGGAGTGGGACCTGCGTCGGCTGCTCGCCCACATGGACGACGCGCTGGACGCGTTCACCGAGGCCGGGGGTGGCGCCGTGGGGCTCCGGCCCATTCCCGGGGAGCCGGTCCTCGACCGGATCAGGGCCAGGGCCTGCCACCTGCTGGGCACCTGGGCGGCTATCGCCGGGGCGCCCCGGGACGACACCCCCGTGCGGGTGGGTGGGGCCCCCTTGTCGCGCAGCCTTCTGGTGCTGGCCGGCGCGGTGGAGATCACGGTGCACGGGTGGGACGTCGGCCGGGCCACGGGGCACCGGCTCGACGTGCCCGAGGACCTGGCCCGGGACCTGTTGCCGGTGGCGGGCATCCTGGTGGTCACTGGGGACCGACCCCAGCGCTTCGCGGCGGAGGTGACTGCGTCACCCGGGGACGCCGCCGCGGTACGGCTGCTGGGGTTCCTCGGAAGGGTTGCCTGACAACCACAACGGCACCAACCCCAGCAGGGGTTATTGCCACCCACTTTGACTATTGCCTCTAGTCCACCCCTGTCAATTCGGCTACCCGATAGTGCATTTTTACCTAGGGAAACCTAGGTTTGAAACATGGTGGGGGCCAAAGTGCTAGAACGAGACGTTGAGATCACTGAGCTGTCCAAGCTGCTTGCGCGTGCCGCAAGCGGGAGGGGCGGCCTGGTGGCTATTGAAGGACCGGCGGGGATCGGGAAGACCCGACTGATCGGTCATGTGCGCAACCAGGCGAGCAGCGCCGCGTGGCGGGTGCTCGACGCCCGTTGCACGCCGGCGAGTGCGTCGATCGACTTCTGCGTGCTCCGGGACTGGTTCGGGATGCTCGCGCACCGCACCGGCGTCGGCGTGCACCCGTTCGACGGGCCCGGCAAGGCGCTCGCCGACCTCGCCGACGGCCGCAGCGGCAGCATCGGCGACCTCGCGTACGGCGTGCGCTGGGTGCTGGAGGAGCTCACCGCGGACCAGCCCGTGCTGCTGCTGGTCGACGACCTGCAGTGGGCCGACGAGTCCTCGCTGCAGGCTCTCGACCTG
>JBBQRV010000074.1:0-14436 GCA_038214475.1 Propionibacteriales bacterium
TCTCCGGCAAGCCCGAGTTCGTCGTCACGTTCTTCGAGTACATCGCCGAGGAGGTGCGCGAGCTGCTCGCCGAGCTGGGCTTCCGCACGCTCGAGGAGGCCATCGGGCACGTGGAGGCCCTCGACGTCGCCCCTGCCATCGAGCACTGGAAGGCCAGCGGGCTAGACCTGGCGCCGATCCTGCACCGCCCGTCGGTGGCGGAGGGTGCTTCGCTGCGCAACACCACCACCCAGGACCACGGTCTCGACAGGGCCCTCGACAACGAGCTGATCGCGCTGGCCGAGCCGGCGCTGGAGCGGGGCGAGCCGGTGCGCGCGCAGGTCGCCGTGCGCAACGTCAACCGGACGGTCGGCACCATGCTCGGCCACGAGGTGACCAAGCGCTACCGCGGTGAGGGGCTGCCCGACGGCACCATCGACCTCACCCTCACCGGGTCGGCCGGCCAGTCGTTCGGTGCGTTCCTGCCGCGGGGGATCACCCTGCGGCTCGAGGGCGACGCCAACGACTACGTCGGCAAGGGCCTCTCGGGAGGACGGCTCGTGGTGCGCACCGACCGTGCGGCCCGGTTCCGGTCCGACGAGCAGATCATCGCCGGCAACACCATCGCCTACGGCGCGACGTCCGGGGAGATCTTCCTCGGCGGCGGCGTGGGGGAGCGGTTCTGCGTGCGCAACTCGGGTGCGACGGCCGTGGTCGAGGGCGTCGGCGACCACGGGTGCGAGTACATGACCGGAGGCATCGTCGTGGTGCTGGGCAAGACCGGACGCAACTTCGCCGCGGGCATGTCCGGAGGCGTGGCCTACGTGCTGGACCTCAAGGAGTTCCGGGTCAACAAGGAGCTCGTCGACCTCGCCCCGGTCACCGGGCAGGGCGCCGAGGACGTCGAGGAGCTGGTGCGCCGGCACGCCGAGGAGACCGGCTCGGTCGTGGCCGGCGAGCTGCTGGCCGACTGGCCGGCCGCGCTGGCCCGCTTCACCGAGGTCATGCCACGCGACTACCGGCGCGTCCTCGAGGCGCGCTCCGAGGCACTGGAGCAGGGTCTCGACGAGGACCAGGCGAACGCCCGGATCATGGAGGTGCTCCATGGCTGACCACACCCGTGCCACCGACCTGGAAGGCGAACGCCGTGGCTGACCCCAAGGGATTCCTCAAGGACGGCCGCGAGGTCGCGGCCCGGCGTCCGGTGGAGGAGCGGATCCACGACTGGAACGAGGTCTACCCGGGCAGTGCCGGGCGGGCGCTGCTGCCGATCATCGGCAAGCAGGCCGGCCGGTGCATGGACTGTGGCATCCCGTTCTGCCACCAGGGGTGTCCGCTGGGCAACCTGATCCCCGAGTGGAACGACCTGGTCTGGCGTGACGACTGGGAGGGTGCCATCGAGCGCCTGCACGCCACCAACAACTTCCCGGAGTTCACCGGGCGGCTGTGTCCGGCGCCGTGCGAGACCTCCTGCGTGCTGGGCATCAACCAGGACCCGGTCACGATCAAGAACGTCGAGGTCGCCATCATCGACAGGGCCTGGGAGACCAACCTGGTCCGTCCCCAGCCCCCGGAGTGGCTCTCGGGTCGCACCGTGGCCGTGATCGGCTCCGGCCCGGCCGGCCTGGCCGCAGCCCAGCAGCTGACCCGAGCCGGCCACACCGTCGCGGTCTACGAGCGGGCCGACAAGATCGGTGGCCTGCTGCGCTACGGCATCCCCGAGTTCAAGATGGAGAAGTCCCATCTCGACCGGCGGCTGCACCAGATGCGCAAGGAGGGCACGGTCTTCCGGGCCGGTGTCGACTGCGGCTCCGACATCACCGGGGTCTCCCTGCGCACCCGCTACGACGCCGTGGTGATCGCCGTCGGCGCCACCGCTGCGCGCGACCTCCCGGTGCCCGGTCGCGACCTGGGCGGCATCCACCAGGCCATGGAGTTCCTGCCCCAGTCCAACCGGGCATCGCTGGGCGAGGAGGTGGCGGACCAGATCACCGCCGCCGGCAAGAACGTGGTGATCATCGGCGGCGGCGACACCGGCGCCGACTGCCTCGGCACGTCCACCCGTCAGGGCGCCGCGTCGATCACGCAGCTGGAGATCATGCCGCACCCTTCGACCGAGCGGCCTGCCAACCAGCCGTGGCCGACGTACCCCATGACGTTCCGGGTCTCGTCCGCGCACGAAGAGGGTGGCGAACGGGTCTACTCGGTCTCGACCAAGGAGTTCCTGGGCGACGAGCTCGGCCAGGTCCGCGGCCTGCGACTGGTCGAGGTGGTCTTCGAGGACGGTCGGTTCCAGGAGGTGGAGGGCTCCGAGCACGAGATCCCTGCCGAGCTGGTGCTCTTCGCGATGGGCTTCACCGGCCCCGAGCAGGGCGGGCTGATCGACCAGCTCGAGGTGGAGCTGGACGAGCGTGGCAACGTGCGCAGGGACGGGCGCTACGCCTCGTCGGTCGACGGCGTGTTCGTCGCCGGTGATGCCGGGCGCGGCCAGTCGCTGATCGTCTGGGCGATCGCCGAGGGGCGCGCTGCCGCCGCGGCGGTCGACGAGTACCTCACCGGCTCGACCACGCTGCCCTCGCCGATCCCGCCGACGGCGCGGCCGCTCACGGTCTGAGGAGCCGGACCGTGAGGGCCGGTCGCACGTGCCGGGTCGGCGCCCCACTGAGGAGCAGCCGCCCGGCCGTCGGGAGCCAGGCCGGTCAGGCTCCGGGCGCCCGGTACGTCGGGGACCTCTTGGTCGCGGCGTCGATCTCCGCGGGCGTGAGCAGCTGGGCCGAGGCGAGCGAGGTCACGCCACCGCTCGCGCCGACCGTCATCAAGCAGGCGGCCAGGCCCTCGCTGTCGTTGTCGGGCACGGTGACGATGAGGACCACGTCCTGGGCAGCGCCGGGGCTGAAGTAGGCGGCCTCGAGGGAACCGCCGACACTGCGCAGCAGGGCGTCGACGGCCTCGGTGCGAGCGGTGCCGCCGTCCGCGAGCAGTCCCTTCGAGCCTTCGGTGGAATAGCTTGCGGTGAACATGTACCTGGCCATCAAGTCCCCTTGCGTAGCCCGAGGCCGAACGGCAGTCGCTCGCTGCTGGCAGCTATCGGACGGAATTCAATCGTCAACGCGTCCCGGGACGTGACGGGCACACCACCGGCGCCTCAGAAATTCATTGGATCGTTCCATACCGGTGTCCCGAACCCGCCGGTAGCCCAGTAGGGTCGTCTCGTGCGTAGAGCAAAGATCGTCTGCACCCTTGGCCCCGCCGTCGGCACGCCCGAGCTGATCGCTCAGCTCGTGGACGCCGGCATGGACGTCGCCCGGCTGAACATGAGCCACGGCAGCCACGACGTGCACGAGAAGATGTACTGGATGGTGCGCCAGGCGGCCGACGACACGGGTCGCGGCGTCGGCATCTTCGCCGACCTCCAGGGCCCGAAGATCCGGCTGGAGACCTTCGCCCACGGGCCGGTGAAGCTGAAGACCGGTGCCCGGTTCACCATCACCACCCGCGACGTGCCCGGAGACGCGGACATCTGCGGGACGACGTACTCCGGTCTGGCGGGCGACGTGCAGCCGGGCGACCCGCTGCTCATCGACGACGGCAAGGTGCGGCTGCGGGCGCTCGAGGTCACCGAGACCGACGTGCTCACCGAGGTGGTCGTGGGCGGCAAGGTCAGCGACCACAAGGGGATCAACCTGCCTGGCGTCGCCGTCTCCGTGCCGGCCCTGTCGGAGTAGGACATCGACGACCTGCGCTGGGCGCTGCGGATCGGCGTGGACTTCATCGCGCTCTCGTTCGTGCGTTCGGGCGAGGACGCCGCAGACGTCCGTGCCGTGATGGACGAGGAAGGCATCCGCCTGCCCGTGATCGCGAAGATCGAGAAGCCACAGGCCATCGCCAACCTCGACAGCATCGTCGACTCGTTCGACGGGATCATGGTCGCCCGCGGCGACCTCGGCGTGGAGTGCCCGCTCGAGGACGTCCCGGTGCTGCAGAAGCTGATGATCGACGCGGCCCGGCGCAACGCCAAGCCGGTGATCGTGGCCACCCAGATGCTCGAGTCCATGATCACGGCGCCCGCCCCGACCCGGGCGGAGGCATCCGACGTCGCGAACGCCGTACTCGACGGAGCAGACGCCGTGATGCTCTCCGGCGAGACCAGCGTGGGGGAGTACCCGCTCGTCACCGTCCAGACGATGGCCCGGATCGTGGCTTCGACCGAGAACCACGGCCTGAGCCACATGGCCGCGGTCACCTGGGAGCCACGCACCCGTGGCGGCGTCATCGCCAAGGCCGCGGCCGAGGTCGCCGAGCGGATCGGCGCGAAGTACCTGGTCGCGTTCACCCAGAGCGGCGACTCCGCGCGCCGGTTGGCCCGGTACCGGGGCCCGATCCCGGTGCTCGCGTTCACCCCCCTCGCCACCACCCGGTCGCAGCTGTCGGTGTCGTGGGGCGTCGAGACGTTCAAGACCGAGCCCGTCGAGCACACCGACGAGATGGTGCGCCAGGTCGACGAGCAGCTCCTCGAGATCGGGCGGGTCAAGGAGGGCGACCTCGTCGTGATCATCGCCGGGAGCCCCCCGGGGATTCCCGGCTCCACCAACGCGCTGCGCATCCACCGGATGGGCGACGCGATCAACGGCGCGGCTCCGGCCTACCGCCGCCCCCGCTGACCGCCCCCACCGGACCCGTCGACCTTCAGTTCGCGGTCGCCTCGCTCGCACCGACCTCCACCACGGTGATCCCCGCTGTCGTCGCAGGGTCGCTCATCGCGGCCAGCGCCGCTCCGGCCTCCCCGAGGCCGATCACCCGGCCGACCAGCAGGTCGGGTCTCAGCGCGCCCGAGCGCACCATCTCCAGCATCGGCGGGTAGTCGCGGGCGGCCATGCCGTGCGAGCCGTGGATCTCCAGCTCCTGCGCCAGCACCCGTCCCATCGGCAGGGCCGGGACAGCGTGCTCGCCCAGGAGCAGCCCCACCTGGACGTGTCGCCCGCGCGGACGCAACGAGTCGATGGACGCGATCGCGGTCGACGTGGAGCCGACGGCGTCCAGGGACACGTGCGCGCCCCCACCCGTCGCCGCCACGACGGCCTCGGCTGCGTCGGTGCCCTCCACGACGACCTCGGCACCGAGCTCGGCGGCTCGTTGCCGCGCCACGGGAGACACGTCGACCGCGACCACCCGGGCACCCAGGGCGGTCGCGATCATCACCGCCGAGAGCCCGACGCCGCCGCAGCCGTGCACGGCCACCCAGTCGCCCGGCCGCACGCGGCCGTGCACGGTGAGCGCGCGGAAGGCGGTGGCGAACCGGCAGCCCAGCGACGCCGCGGTGACGAAGCCGACCGAGTCGGGCAGCGGCACCAGGTTGAGGTCGGCGCCCTCGATCACCACCAGGTCGGCGAACGACCCGGCGCCGGTGAACCCGGGCTGGGTCTGCTGCGGGCAGACCTGGGCGTCGCCGGCCACGCAGAACTCGCAGTGCCCGCAGCCGCAGACGAACGGCACGGTCACCCGCTCGCCCACGCGGTGGCGCGTGGTCCCCTCCCCGAGTACGGCGACGACGCCGGCGAGCTCGTGGCCGGGCACGTGGGGCAGGACGACGGGGTCGTGGCCGAGCCAGGCGTGCCAGTCCGACCGGCACACCCCCGTCGCCCGGACCCGGATCACGGCGCCGCCGGGTGGGCACGGTGGGTCGGGCAGGCTGACCAGGGCCGGAAGGGCGCCGTACTCGGTGAACTGGACGGCCCGCATGGACGCATCGTAGGCGGGCGGACCAGGGTGCCCCGGATGGGATTCGAACCCACACTGGATGGTGTTTGAGACCACTGTCTCTGCCGTTGGACTACCGGGGCCAGAGCAGCGACCAAGGTACCGGATGGACCGCCCCCTCGGCGGGGTGGCCGGGGCACTAACCTTGGCGCTGTGACCGACTCCCGTAGCCGCACCGTCGTCATCGCCGAGGACGAGGCGCTGATCCGGATGGACCTCGCCGAGATGCTGGTCGAGGAGGGCTTCGACGTGGTCGGCCAGGCCGGTGATGGCGAGAAGGCCATCGAGCTGGCGGAGTCGCTGCGGCCCGACCTTGTCATCCTGGACGTGAAGATGCCGCGGCTCGACGGGATCGCCGCCGCCGAACGGATCGCCGCCCAGCGGATCGCCCCCGTGGTGATCCTGACCGCCTTCAGCCAGCGCGACCTGGTGGAGCGCGCTCGCGACGCCGGAGCGATGGCCTACCTGGTCAAGCCGTTCACCAAGGACGACCTGGTCCCGGCCATCGAGATGGCGGTGAGCCGGTTCGGCGAGATCGCCACTCTGGAGAAGGAGGTGGCCGACCTCGCCGACAGCCTGGCCACCCGCAAGGTGGTCGACCGCGCCAAGGGGCAGCTCCAGAAGGAGCTGGGCCTCACCGAGACCGAGTCGTTCCGCTGGATCCAGAAGACCGCGATGGACCTCAGGCTCTCGATGCGCCAGGTCGCGGAGGGCGTCCTCGAGCACGGCGCTTCGGTGGCCGGAGCGCCGTCGGACGACTGATCCGCGCGTCCGAATGTGCGGTTCGGACTGATTTCGTGGCGAGGTCACAAGTTGACAACGACCCGACACTAATCGTGCACGCTCCCGCGTTCCGCACGGCGCAGGGGCGATACTTGCCAGGTTCAGTCAACGCGCGGTCGTCCGTCCTGCTCGGACCAGGGAAGCGGCCCCGCTATTCCTATGACGGAGGCTCCATGATTCGCCCCACCACCGCTTGGCGCACCGCGGCCGTACTCGCGACCGCGTCGCTGGCACTCACCGCCTGTGGCAGCAGCGACAACGGCAACACGCCCGCTGCCTCGGACACGCCCACCGCTTCGACCAGTGCGCCTGCCGCGAGCGGTGGCCCCCTGATCGTGGGCACCCTGCTCCCTCAGACCGGTGACCTCGCCTTCCTCGGCCCGCCGGAAGAGGCGGGCGTCCAGCTGGCGATCAACGACATCAACGCTGCGGGCGGTGCCCTGGGCTCCGACGTCAAGCTGGTCAAGGCGGACTCAGGCGACGGCACGCCGGACATTGCAGGTGCGCAGGTCGACAAGCTGCTCAACGCCGATGTCAACGCGATCCTGGGTGCCGCCTCGTCGTCGGTGTCGCTGAGCGTCATCGACAAGATCACCGGCGCCGGTGTCGTGCAGTTCTCGCCGGCCAACACCTCGCCGGCCCTGGACGACCCGACGGTCGACCCGAAGAACCTGTACTTCCGCACCGCACCGTCCGACGTGCTCCAGGGCGCGGTGCTGGCGAACACGATCATCGAGGACGGCAAGACCAACGTCGCGATCCTGGCTCGCCAGGACTCCTACGGTGAGCTGCTCGCCAGCCAGGTCGAGAAGGGCCTCAAGGCCGGTGGCGCCAGCGTCGCGGCCAAGATCCTGTACTCGGCCGACGCCACCAACTTCACCGCCGAGGTGAACCAGGTCGCCGCCAGCAAGCCCGATGCCATCGTGCTGATCGCGTTCAACGAGACCACGAAGATCATCCCCACGATGATCGCCAAGGGTGTCGGTCCGAAGACCCAGCAGGTCTACTTCGTCGACGGCAACACTGCCGACTACTCGAAGGAGTTCAAGAAGGGCACCCTGACCGGCGTCAAGGCGACCTACCCGGGCGCCGAGCTCACCGGTGACTTCAAGAAGCGGATGGTGGAGACCGACTCGAAGCTGACGTCGTTCACCTACGGTCCGGAGTCGTACGACGCCACGGTGCTGACCGCACTGGCCGCGATCGCGGCGAACAGCAACGACGCGACGGTCTTCGCTCCGAAGATCATCGAGGTCTCGAAGGACGGCACCGTGTGCACGACCTTCAAGGACTGTGCCGACATGCTGGCCAACGGCGAGGACATCGACTACAACGGTGTCTCCGGCCCGGTCGACATGGGCGACAGCGGTAGCCCGACCAAGGCCACCATCGGCATCTTCGAGTACGCCGCCAACAACACGTACAAGAACCTCAAGTACGTGACCGGCGTCATCTGATCCACCGCTCCACAGCAGCAGGGGTCCGGCCGTGAGGCCGGGCCCCTGCTGTCGTCTCCAGGCTGTCGTGAGCGTTCGGCGGGGACACCACAGCCGGTCGACCGCCGTTGACCGCACGCATGACGAAGGGCCCCCGCCTGGTGGCGGGGGCCCTTCGTGAGGTCTGCGGTGCGGCTCAGGCCTTGGCGAGCGTGCCCAGGTAGAGCTGGATGACCTTGGGGTCGTTGATCAGGTCCTTGCCGCTGGCGGTGTAGGCGTTGCGGCCCTGGTCGAGGACGTAGCCCCGGTCACAGATCTGCAGGCAGCGACGCGCGTTCTGCTCGACCATGATCACCGAGACCCCGGCCCGGTTGATCCGGCGGGTCTGCACGAAGACCTCGTCCTGGAGGACGGGGGAGAGGCCGGCCGACGGCTCGTCGAGCAGCAGCACCGAGGGCTCCATCATCAGGGCTCGGCCAATGGCCACCATCTGCCGCTCGCCACCCGAGAGCGACCCGGCGCGCTGCGCACGGCGGTCGAGCAGGGCAGGGAAGAGCTCCCCGACGAACTCGAAGCGCTTCTTGAACGACTTGGGGCGCTGGTAGACGCCCATCTCGAGGTTCTCCTGGATGGTCAGCGAGGGGAACACGTTGTTGCTCTGCGGGACGAACCCGATGCCCTTGGTCACCAGGGAGTCGGCGCGCTCGTTGGTGATCTCGTTGCCCTTGAGGGTGACCTGGCCCTCCCGGATCTTCACGAGGCCGAAGAGCGCCTTGAGCAGCGTCGACTTCCCGGCGCCGTTCGGGCCGATGATGCCGACCAGCTCGTTCTCCTGGCAGTAGAGGTCGCACCCGTTGAGGATGTTGACTCCGGGCAGGTAGCCGGCGATCAGGTTGTCGGCCCGGAGCACCGCCCCCTCGGCAGCCCGCAGGTGCTCGGACCGGTCGATGACGTCGGCCGGAGAGCCAGCCGCCTCGACGTCGGTCGGGTCGGCCTCTGGTGTGTCCGTGGAGTCGCTCATGCGTGCTTTCCCCCCTTGCTCGGCTGGTCCGGCGCGGCGCCGCCCGGGTGCTCGATCTCGTAGTTGGCCTCGGCGAGCATCTCCGCTTCGCGCTCCTCGGTGATGTCCTGGTCGTGGTGCGAGCCGAGGTAGGCGTCGATCACGCGCTGGTCGGCCATCACCGAGTCGGGCGGCCCCTCGGCCACCACTTCACCCTGGGCCATCACGATCACCCAGTCGGAGATGTCACGCACCATGTCCATGTCGTGCTCGACGAAGAGCACGGTGCGGCCCTCCTCGCGCATCGACTTCACGTGGCCGAGCAGCGACTGCTTGAGGGCCGGGTTGACGCCGGCCATCGGCTCGTCGAGCATCACCAGCTCGGGGTCGGCCATCAGGGCGCGGGCCATCTCGAGCAGCTTGCGCTGGCCCCCCGACAGGGAGCCCGCGAAGTCCTCGCGCTTCTTGAACAGCAGGAACCGCTCCAGCAGCGCGTCGGCCCGCTCGGTGACCGACGTCTCCTGGCGCCGCCACAGTGGCGCGAACATCGCCCGGAGCAGGGTCTCGCCCGACTGGCCGGTGGCGCCCACCCGCATGTTCTCGATGACCGTGAGCTTGGAGAGCACCTTGGTCAGCTGGAACGTGCGGATCATGCCCATCCGGGCGACCTTGTACGCCGACACCCCGGAGAGTGCCCTGCCGTTGAACGACCACGCACCCTTCTGCGGCTGGTCGAACCCGGTCAGCAGGTTGAAGAACGTGGTCTTGCCGGCCCCGTTGGGACCGATCAGCGCGGTGATCGCGCCGCGCTGGATCTCGATGTGCTCGACGTTGACGGCGGTCAGGCCGCCGAACTGACGCAGGATGCCGTCGGCGACCATGATCGGGTCGGGCTTCGGGGCACCCGGCCGGTGCGGAACTCCGACCAGGCCGGCCGGTCCGGTGACCTTGCCGCCGTCGGAGCGGGGAGTGTCCATCTCGGGTGCAGTGCTGTCAGCGGGCATCGATGGCCAGCTCCCTTCGGTCTCCGAACATTCCCTGGGGTCGGTAGATCATCAGCAGCATCAGCGAGAGGCCCATGAAGATGAAGCGCATCAGGCTGGCCTGGTTGTTGTCCATGATCGCGGCCGGGATCAGTGGGTTGGCGCCAGCCGTCGCCTGTCCGAAGAACAGGTCGAGGAAGCTCAGCAGGAACCAGAAGATCAGCGTGCCGGCCACCGGGCCGAGCACCCGGGCGGCGCCGCCGACCAGCAGCACGGTGTAGGCGAAGAACGTGGTGTCGGTCGCGAAGAACGACGGGTTGATCGCCGCGTGCTGGAGGGCGGTGAGGAATCCGGCCAGCGCACCGAAGAGGCCACCGATCACCAGCGACTGCATCTTGTAGGCGTAGACGTTCTTGCCGAGGCTACGCACCGCGTCCTCGTCCTCACGGATGGACTTGAGGACCCGGCCCCAGGGGCTGCGCATCAGCAGCCACACGATCAGGCAGGAGATCGCGATCAGCACCCAGCCGACCACGCCCACCCAGGCGTCGTACGGACGCCAGGTGACCACTCCCGGGATCCCCACCGACCCGGTGAACGGGTTGAGGTCGGCGAAGCTGCGGTTGAACGACTGCAGGCCGTCCTGGCCGCCGAAGTACTCCAGCAGGCTCACCGAGCCGATGCTCTGCCGGATGATCTCGGCCGCGGCGATCGTGACGATGGCCAGGTAGTCGGCGCGCAACCGCAGGGTGGGGACACCGAGCAGCAGGGCGAGGACGACAGTGGCCAGCAGCCCGACCACGATGCCGAGCCAGAAGGACAGGCCCCACGTCGCGACGAAGGACGCCATGGCGTAGCCGGACACGGCCATGAAGCCGGCCTGTCCGAAGTTGAGCAGCCCGGTGTACCCGAAGTGCACGTTGAGGCCGATGGCGGCCAGACAGTAGACCGCTGCCACGGGGCCGAGCCCCTGCTGGAGCGCTTGGCTGAAGATGCTGTGCCAGTCCATGACCTCTCCTAACCGACCCGCTGGGCCTTGCCGAGCAGACCCTGGGGTCTGACCAGCAGGACGATGATGAGGACGACGAGCGCCCCGACGAACTTGAGCTCGGCGGGGATGAACAGTGTCGAGACCTCGATGAACATGCCGATCACCAGCGCGCCGACGATGGCGCCCCAGGCGGTGCCGAGGCCACCGAGCACGACGGCGGCGAACACCAGGAGCAGGATCTTGAAGCCGACCTGGTAGTCGAAGCCCTGGGTCATGCCGAGCAGCACACCGGACAGGCCGGCGAGCCCAGCCCCCACGATCCAGACGACCGAGATGACCCGGTCGACGTTGATGCCGGACGCCGCCGACAGGGCGGTGTTGTCGGCGACCGCGCGGGTCGCCTTGCCGATCCGGGTGCGCTGGAGGGCCAGCGTCACCAGCACCAGCACCGTGGTCGCGAAGATCACGATGCCGATGTCCTTCGGCGTGATCAGGACCGCGCCGATCTTGTACGGCTGCGGGCTGGCGTACTGCGAGTACTGGTGGGTGTCGCCACCAGCGAAGTACTGGAACACGTTGCGCAGGAAGATCGACAGGCCGATGCTGACCACCATCATCGCCACCAGGCCGGTGCCCCGGTGCCGCAACGGTCCCCACAGCCCCTTGTCCTGGGCCCAGCCGAACAGGCCCGACATCACGGTGGCCACCACGATCGCGACCAGCACGGTGATGTTGGCGCCCCCGATATGGATGGTGCCCGGCAACGAGTCGACTCCGTAGGCCACGATCGCGCCGAAGGTGATCAGCTCACCGTGCGCGAAGTTGGTCAGGCCGGTCGTGCCGAAGATCATCGACAGGCCGAGCGAGGCCATCGCCAGCAGGAGCGCGAAGACGAGGCCGCCCACGGCGAGCTGCAGCCCCTGCACGGCCTTGCTGGTGCCGACGGCAGCGTCGCCGATCGGGAAGGTGACGAACACGTCGGTGTCGAGCTTCAGGTTGACGTCGAGCGACACCTGGTCGGGGTTCCGCAGCGCGGCGCCTTCCGGCAGGGTGTCGGTGTCGATGTTGACCGTGAAGGTCTTGCCGAGGTTGTCGATCGCAGAGCCCGGCAGGGCGATGTCGAAGATGCCGGTCTCGTCGCTGGTGCCCTCGCCCACGTCGGTGCCGGCCTCGTCGGTGACGGTGATGCTCACGCCCGGAACGGGCACCGGCGGTGTCTCGCGCCGGTCGACCAGGCAACCCTGGATGTGGATGGTGTCGTCCTTGCGCGGCGGCGGCTTCACGCAGGTCTGCGTCGCCGCGGGGGCCGCGGCCGCTGCGGGAGCGGTGGTGGCACCGGCGGGCGCCGCCACGATGAGGAGGCCGGCGAGCAGCACGAACAGCGTGGCGGCGAGAGCCGCGAGCTGCGCTGTGAGGCTTCTGGGTCGGGCTGGCATGAGACTCCTGTCACCTCTGGACGTGCTCTGACGTCGGAGGACTATAGCCATGCCCGATGTCACCGGTGTGACATTGTCCGCACGCCGAGTCCGCCTGGGCCCCCGATCGGCTCACCCTAGATCCTCCCGGGGCGGATGCGCGAGCACCGTGTCCTGTTCGTTGTCGTGTCGCCGCGGGCCGACCCGTCGGCCGCCGGGCCGAATCCATCGCTCGCGAGACACGAGCGGAGGATTGGGTCTAGGCTCCGTCCGGGAAGTGCGTGTGCCTTCGCGGGCATGCGACTGACGGGGGTCAGGATTCCTCGGCGACAGGATGGGTCAGATGAGCAGATCCCCGGTGCAGCTGCGTCCGGCGTGTGACGCCGACGCGGAGCGCCTCGTCCTCCTGTGGAGCGACGTCCTCCGGCGTGCCGATCCCCTCGACCAGGCCGACGACCTGCGCCGCATCATCAAGCGTGCGCTGGCCACCCCCGAGGAGCGCCTCGTCGTGGCCGAGTACGACGGTCAGGTGGCCGGCGCGATCCTGCTTCGCACCAGCACGGTGACCCCGCTCAACCTCGAACCGGCGGTGCAGGCCGTGGCGCCCATGGTGTTCCCGGAGTTCCGTCGCCACGGTGTGGGCCGGGCGCTGATGGAGTCGGCGGTCGCCTTCGCCGAGGAGCTCGGAATCGCCCACGTCGCCTCGGGGTCGATCAGCTCCTCGCGCGATGCCAACCGGTTCCTGGCCAGGCTCGGACTGGGTGCCCAGATCGTGCTGCGCGTCGCCCCGACGCACGCCGTGCGCAGCAAGCTGAAGGCGCAGCGGCCGGTGCCTGCCCGCGGGACCCATCGCCAGATCGACCGGGTGCTCGCGCACCGGCGGGTGCTGCGCCGTACGCCCAGTTGACCGTTCCCCCACGAAGGGGGGACGTGTCGACTCAGTCGGTGGCGAGGTTCTGCAGGCGCACCTGGCCGCGCGAGACCAGCCGGTCGTCGCTGTCGCGGGTCTCGACGATCCAGACCTGCTGGGAGCGGCCCCGGTGCAGCGGCGTGGCCGTGGAGGTCAGGGTGCCCTCGGTGACGGCCCGGAAGAAGTCGGTGGAGTTGCTGACCCCGACGACCTTGCCGCGTGCGCCGAACCACAGGGCTGCGCCCACGCTGGCCAGCGTCTCGACGACGGAGCAGTGCACGCCGCCGTGCACGATGCCGTACGGCTGGTGCAGCTTGGGCAGCGCCTCCCAGGTGCCGACGACGTGATCACCGTCGGCCTCGCTCATCTCCAGGCCGAGGTGCTCGACGAACGGGCCGCTGACGTCGGTGAAGTCTGTGGTGTCCACGCCGGACATTCTGGACCACCGTTCAAATGCGACAGAACCTTGGCAACATCGCAACAAGAGTGTAGAACTTGAAGGACGGACACCACCGACCGAGCAGGAGCGCCGCGATGACCCTCGACTCCCGGACCGGCGAGGCGCCGAACCCCTCGGGCCCGCTCAGCACCATCGACTACTCCGAGCGGATCCCCAACAACGTCAACCTCGCCGGCGATCGTCGCCTGCAGCGCGCCCTGGAGGGCTGGCAGCCCAAGTTCCTGGAATGGTGGCGCACGCTCGGGCCGTCGATCCCCACCGAGGACGTCTACCTGCGCACCGCGATCGCGGTCGGCCGCGACGGGTGGGCGCACTTCGACCACGTCCCGATGGAGGAGTACCGCTGGGGCATCTTCCTGGCCGAGCAGGATCCAGACCGCACCATCAGCTTCGGCAAGCACCGCGGGGAGCCGGTGTGGCAGGAGGTGCCGGGTGAGCATCGCGCCGACCTGCTGCGGCTGATCGTGGTCCAGGGCGACACCGAGCCCGCCTCGGTCGAGCAGCAGCGGGTGCTCGGCAACACCGCACCCAGCATCTACGACATGCGCAACCTGTTCCAGGTCAACGTGGAGGAGGGGCGGCACCTGTGGGCGATGGTCTACCTGCTGCACGCCTACTTCGGCCGCGAGGGTCGCGAGGAGGCCGAGCAGCTGCTCAAGCGCAACTCCGGTGACCTCGACTCGCCGCGCATCCTCGGCGCCTTCAACGAGGCGACCACCGAC
>JBBQRV010000075.1:0-14388 GCA_038214475.1 Propionibacteriales bacterium
CTGCTTCTCGACGCCCGCGTGCTGGAGATCGAGCGGGCCTGCGTCGGGAGCGGCGTACGACGCTCGAAGCTGTTCCTCCCCGGCAGCCTGCTCGCCGACCTGCCAGGCGCCGAGGTGGTCGTCGACCTGGCCTCCTGACGACACCGTCACGGCGGGCGCCGATCGGACCGAAAACGATTGGCGGATCCAGTCGCTCGCTCCGTACCGTGGGGCGGGTGCGCAGACTCCCCCTCGACGATCCCGGGACGCCCGATCACCGGTCTCCGGGGCGGTTCCTGTGGTGGCTGGCGCTCGGCCAGTGGCGGACCTTGGCCGCCGGCATGTTCTTCGGGGTCGTCTGGATGGGCACCCAGGCGGTCATGCCCGCCGTGATCGGGGTGGCCATCGACCGTGGCGTCGCCGCCCGCGACTTCGACCAGCTGCTGCGCTGGGCCGGGGTGATGCTCGGCATCGGGCTGGTGCAGGCGGTCAGCGGGATCATCCGGCACCGGTTCGCGGTGACCAACTGGCTCACCGCCGCCTACCGCACGGTGCAGCTCGTCGGCCGGCAGGCGACGTACCTGGGCGGGGCTCTCCCGCGCAAGGTCTCCACCGGCGAGGTGGTCGCGATCGGCACCTCCGACCTGTCCAACCTCGGCCAGGTCATGGACGTCACCGCCCGGTTCGCCGGCGCCGTGGTGTCCTTCGTGCTGGTCGCGGTGATCCTCCTGCAGACCTCGGTGACCCTGGGCCTGATCGTGCTGGTCGGCGTCCCGCTGCTGATGCTGCTCATCGGCCCCCTGCTGCGTCCGCTGCAGACGCGCAGCCACACCCAGCGCGAGCTGATGAGCTCGCTGTCCAACACCGCCAGCGACATCGTCGGCGGGCTGCGGGTGCTGCGGGGCATCGGCGGCGAGCAGGTCTTCCTCGACCGCTACCGGCGCGAGTCCCAGCGCACCCGGCGCTCCGGCGTCGAGGTCGCCAAGCTGCAGTCGGTGCTCGACGCGCTCCAGGTGTTCCTGCCCGGGCTGTTCGTGGTGATCGTGGTCTGGATCGGGGCCCGCTACGCCGTCGCCGGATCGATCACCCCCGGCGAGCTGGTCGCCTTCTACGGCTACGCCGCGTTCCTGATGATCCCGCTGCGCACCGCGACCGAGTACGCCAACAAGTTCATCCGGGCCCGGGTGTCGGCGCGCCGCGTCTGCCGGGTGATGGCCCTGCGCCCCGACATCGTGGACCCCAGCACGGTCGCGGCGTCGCCGCCGGCCGGCGCCGAGCTGTACGACGCCCGCACCGGCCTCCGGGTGCCCGCGGGGCGGCTGGTGGCGGTGGTGTCCGAGCGGCCCGACGACTCCGCGGCACTGGCCGACCGGCTCGGCCTGCACGGGGCGGAGCCCGACGACGAGGTGCAGCTGGGCGGCGTACCGCTCACGTCGCTGGCGCGCGCCGAGGTGCGCAGCCGGATCGTGGTGTCCGACACCGGCGCGGCGTTGTTCTCCGGCCCGCTGGGCTCCCGCATCGACATCCGGGGCAGCGGCGGCGACGCGCTGGCCCGCGCCCTGGCCACGGCGAGCGCCGACGACATCCTCGAGGCGCTGCCCGACGGCCTGGCCACCGAGGTCGCCGAACGTGGTCGCACCTTCTCCGGCGGCCAGCGGCAGCGGCTGGTGCTGGCCCGCGCGCTCACGGCCGACCCGGAGATCCTGGTGCTGGTCGAGCCGACCAGCGCCGTGGACGCGCACACCGAGGCCCGGATCGCGGCCCGGCTGCGTGCCCACCGGGCCGGGCGCACCACCGTGGTCACCAGCTCGAGCCCGCTGATGCTCGACGCCGTCGACATCGTCGCCTTCCTCGAGGACGGCCGGATCACGGCCACCGGCACGCACGGCGAGCTGCTGGAGACCCACTCCGGCTACCGCCGGGTGGTCATCCGCGAGGCCGAGCTGGAGGAGGCGCGATGAGCGCCGGGACCGCCCTGCCGGTCGCCGCGGGCCCCGAGGTCCGCCGCTACGCCGTCCGGCTGGCCCGGAGGCACCCGAAGGTGCTGTCCGGCGCCCTGTCCCTGCACGTGCTGGCCGCGCTGTCCGGCCTGGCGGCCCCGGCGCTGCTCGGCGGGCTGGTCGGCGCCGTCGAGCAGGGCACCACGACCGGGCACGTCGACCGGATCATCTTCGCCCTGGCGGTCTTCCTGCTGCTGCAGACCGTGTTCACCCGCTATGCCCGCTACGTCTCCCAGTCGCTCGGGGAGCAGGTGCTCGCCGAGCTGCGCGAGGACTTCGTCGAGAACACCCTGGCCCTCCCGGTCGGGGTGGTGGAGTCGGCCGGCTCCGGCGACCTGCTGACCCGCACCAGCCGCGACGTCGACCAGCTCGGCTGGTCGGTGCGCTGGGCGCTCCCCGAGTGGGTGATCGCCGTGGTGACCGGGGTGCTCACCTTCGTCGCGGCGGTCCTGGTCGGCTGGTGGGTGCTGCTGCCCTGCCTGCTCGGCCTGCCGCCGCTGGTGGTCGGCCTGCGGTGGTACCTGGCCCGCGCCAAGGACGGCTACCTGCGCGAGACCGCGACGTACTCCAGGATCAACGCGACGCTGACCGAGACCGTCGAGGGGGCCCGCACGGTCGAGGCCCTCGGCCTCGAGGAGGAGCGGATCGCCGCGGTCGACGCCGACTGCGCGGAGTCGTACGCAGCCGAGCGCTACACGCTGTTCCTGCGCACCGTGTTCTTCCCGTCGATGGAGGTCTCCTACCTGCTGCCGACGGTGGCGACGCTGCTGTTCGGGGGCTGGCTCTACACCCGCGGCGAGGTGTCCCTCGGCGACGTCACCGCGGCGACCCTCTACGTGCAGATGCTGATCGACCCGGTCGACCGGGTGGTGTCGATCCTCGACGAGCTCCAGCTCGGCGCGGCCTCCCTGGCCCGGCTGCTGGGTGTGGCCCAGGTGCCCGACGACCGTGAGGTCACCGGGGCCCAGCCGCTGGGCGAGAAGCTGGACGCCGAGGACGTCCGGTTCTCCTACGTGCCGGGACGCGACGTGCTGCACGGGATCGACCTGTCGGTCGGCGTCGGCGAGCGGATCGCGATGGTCGGCCCCAGCGGGGCCGGCAAGTCGACCCTGGGCCGGCTGCTGGCCGGCATCCACCCGCCGCGCGCGGGCAGCGTCACCGTGGGTGGCGTGGGCCTGACCGAGCTGCCGCTCGACGACCTGCGTGGCCACGTGGCGCTGGTCACCCAGGAGCACCACGTGTTCGTGGGCACCATGCGGGAGAACCTGGCGCTGGCAGCTCCCCCGGGCGCCGGCGACGACGAGATCTGGGAGGCGCTGGCCGCAGTGGACGCCGATGGCTGGGTGCGGGACCTGCCCCTGGGGATGGACACCCTGGTCGGGTCCGGCGGCCGGGCGCTGACGGCCGCCCAGGCCCAGCAGCTGGCGCTGGCCCGGCTGGTGCTGGCCGACCCGCACACGCTGGTGCTCGACGAGGCGACCTCGCTGATCGACCCGCGCGCGGCCCGGCACCTGGAGCGGTCGCTGGCCGCGGTGCTGCACGGCCGGACCGTGATCGCGATCGCGCACCGGCTGTTCTCCGCCCACGACGCCGACCGGGTCGCGGTGGTCGAGGACGGGATGATCTCGGAGTTCGGCACCCACCACGAGCTGGTCGAGGCCGACGGCTCGTACGCCGCGCTCTGGGACTCGTGGAACGGCCACCACCGCGAGGAGTGACCGGCCGGTGGCGCCGGGGTGAACCCTGAGACCTCTCGGGAGAAACCCCGATGACTTTGTCGGCGCGCAGTGGTCGAATTCTGTCATGCACCAGCAGATCGCCGGCCGGCTCACCGGCCCCGTCACCAAATGGTTCGTCGCCCTCTTCTGGATCGTCGCGGTGGTCGCGTCGTCGTCCTTCGCCGCGAAGCTCACCGACGTCCAGAACAACGAGGCCTCCAGCTGGCTACCGTCCAGCGCGGAGTCCACGCGAGCCCTGGAGGAGCTGGCGCCCTTCCAGGACCAGAACGCGATCCCGACCGTGGTCGTCTACGAGCGCACGTCGGGACTCACCGAGGCCGACCTGGCGGCCGCTGCCGCGCAGGTGCCCGACTTCTCGAACCTCGACGGGGTGCAGGGCGAGGTGGTCGGACCGATCCCGTCGGGCGACGGCCAGGCCGCGCAGACCATCGTCACGTTCAACTTCGGCAAGAACGGCTGGAACGACATGCCCGACGCCGTCGACGAGCTCCGCAAGGCGGCCGCGATCGACGGGGTCACCGTGCACGTCGCCGGGCCGGGCGGCCAGGCCGCCGACTCGGCCGAGGCCTTCGCCGGGATCGACGGCACCCTCCTCTACGCCGCCGGCGCGGTGGTCATCCTGATCCTGCTGCTCACCTACCGCAGCCCGGTGCTGTGGCTGCTCCCGGTCTTCTCCGCGGTGGTGGCCCTGTTCACCGCCCAGGCCCTGATCTACTTCCTGGCCAGGTACGCCGACCTCACCGTCAACGGCCAGAGCCAGGGCATCCTCACCGTGCTGGTCTTCGGTGCCGGCACCGACTACGCCCTGCTCCTCGTCGCGCGCTACCGCGAGGAGCTCCGTCGCCACGAGGACCGGCACGAGGCGATGGCCTTCGCCCTACACCGCGCGGCGCCGGCCATCGTCGCCAGTGCGGCGACGGTCATCCTGGGCATGCTGTGCCTGCTGTTCGCCGACATGAACTCGACCGCCGGCCTGGGCCCGGTGGCCGCGATCGGCATCGGCGTGGCGCTGCTGGTCATGATCACGCTGCTCCCGGCGCTGCTGGTCATCTTCGGCCGGTGGATCTTCTGGCCGAAGCGGCCCGGCTTCGCCTCGGTCGAGCCCAGCTCGACGGGACTGTGGGCCCGGGTCGGCGCCTGGATCAAGCCCCGGCCGCGCCAGGTCTGGGTGGTCACCAGCGTGCTGCTCGCCGTCGCCTGCGTGGGCTGGTTCAAGCTCGACGCGACCGGACTGACCACGGCGGAGTCCTACACCAAGGACTTCGACTCGGTGGTCGGCCAGCGGGTGCTCACCGACCACGGGCTGGTGGACCAGTCCAACCCGCTCCAGGTGGTCTCCCGCGCGGACCAGGCCACCCAGGTCCGGCAGGCGCTCACGACGGTCGACGGCGTGGAGTCGGTCTCCGACCCCGTGGTCAAGGACGGCGTGGCGTTCCTCAGCGCGCCATTGCAGGCCGATGCCACCTCGCAGGCCGCCTTCGACGCCGTCGACGCGGCACGCACGGCCGTGCACGCGGTCGACGGGGCGGACGCACTCGTGGGGGGCTTCTCGGCGATC
The DNA here is from genome assembly GCA_038214475.1 of Propionibacteriales bacterium. GTDB lineage: Bacteria > Actinomycetota > Actinomycetes > Propionibacteriales > Nocardioidaceae > Nocardioides. The sequence goes on from JBBQRV010000075.1 coordinate 5,277, forward strand.
CTCGACGACACCGAGCGTGCCTCCAACCGAGACAACCAGGTGATCATCCCGATCGTCCTGGTCGTGGTGATGCTGATCTTGATGGTGCTGCTGCGAGCGGTGCTGTCACCGCTGCTGCTGGTGCTGACGGTGGTGCTCTCCTACGGCGCCGCCGTCGGACTGTCGGCGCTGATCTTCCACTACGTGCTCGGGTTCGCGGGTGCCGACGCCTCCCTGCCGCTGTTCGTGTTCGTCTTCCTGGTGGCGCTCGGCATCGACTACAACATCTTCCTGATGACCCGGGTCCGAGAGGAGACCGCGACCCGGGGCACCCGTGAGGGCTCCCTGGTGGCGCTGGCGGCGACCGGCGGCGTCATCACCTCGGCCGGCCTGGTGCTGGCGGGCACGTTCCTGGTGCTGGCGACGCTGCCGTTGGTGGCCTTCGCCGAGATCGGCCTGGCCGTCGCGCTCGGCGTCATCCTGGACACCATGGTGGTGCGTTCGGTGCTGGTGACCGCGCTCAACCTCGACATCGGGGGCCGGATCTGGTGGCCGAGCCGGCTCGACCGCGCCGCCGACCCCGCCGACCAGCCGCCCCTGGACACCACAGTGCTGCGCTGACCGAGGCCCCGGCGGGTGTCGCAACCCGCCAATTGGTCGATTGTGACAGGCGCAGGCCACGAATCGGGTGCCCAAACACGCCAATTGGACGGTTGTGACGTGTCCGGGCACCCGAACACCCGCCACCACCCGCCAATTGGTCGATTGCGACCCCGACCAACCCGGCCCCACCCCGAGCAACCCCGACCCACCCGGACCCACCCGGACCCACCCCGACCGACCCCGAGCGACCCCACGGAAGCCATGGATCGGCCGCCCGGTTGGTAACGTCCCTGGGCGAACAGTGGAGGGAGCAGCATGACGATCGGCCCGGCGAACGACGAGGCGAGCGACGTGCCGAGCCCCCCGTCACGACCCGGCCTCCGCGGGGACATCCAGGGCCTGCGCGCGATCGCCGTGCTCACCGTGGTGGCGGCGCACGCCGAGCTCGGGCTGGACGGCGGTTACGTCGGCGTCGACGTCTTCTTCGTGATCTCCGGGTTCCTGATCTCCCAGCTGCTCTTCCGCGAGGTCGAGCGCACCGGCTCGGTGTCGATCGCCGGCTTCTACGCCCGCCGGGCCCGCCGGATCCTGCCGGCCGCCACCCTGGTCACCCTGGTGACCTTGGCCGGGTCGGTGCTGTGGACCAGCACCGTGCAGGCCTACCAGGTGGTCCACGACGCCGTGTGGGCGACGTTCTTCGCCGCGAACATCCACTTTGCCGCGCGTGAGGTCGACTACTTCGCCCTCAACGAGCCGCCCTCGCCGCTCCAGCACTACTGGTCGCTGTCGGTCGAGGAGCAGTTCTACCTGGTCTGGCCCCTGCTGCTGCTCGCCGCGCTGCTGCTCCTGCGACGACGCGCGCCGGGCGGAGGCCTGCCGCGGGTCCCGGTGGGGATCCTGCTCGGCGTGCTCACCGCCGCCAGCCTGGTCTGGTCGGTGGCGCACACCGCTGCCGACCCGCGGGCGGCGTACTTCTCCACGACCGCACGAGCCTGGGAGCTCGGTCTGGGCGCCCTGCTCGCCCTGACGGCGCCTCACCTGGCCCGGGCCCTCACGCCGTTGTTGCGGTCCGCGCTCACCCTGGGCGGCCTGGCCGGCATCGGCTGGGCCTGTGTGACCTTCGGCGACCTCACCCCGTTCCCCGGGTACGCCGCCCTGCTCCCGGTGCTGGGCAGTGCCGCGATCCTGCTCGGCGGCGTCGAGCAGCCGGACCGGACCCCCGGCACGACCTGGCCGTCACGGTTGCTGGCCCTGCCCCCGCTGCGCGCGGTCGGCGACTGGTCCTACTCCCTCTACCTCTGGCACTGGCCGGTGCTCCTGCTGCCCCGGCTGCACCAGCACCGCCGGCTCGATCTCTCCACCAACCTGCTGCTGGTGCTGGTCGCCGTGGCCCTGGCCGCCGCCACCTACCGCTGGGTCGAGACGCCGATGCGCACCGGTCGACGGTTGACGACGCGGCACTCGACCGGGCGCTCGATCGGGCTCTACCCCGCTGCCGTGGTCACCGTCGGCGCGGCCTGCCTCGCCTCGTCGGCCTGGATCCACTGGTCGATCGGGGAGTACGGCGAGCATCCCGCGGTGAGCCTCACCGAGTTCGGGGTGGCCGATGAGAGTGCATACCGGCTGCCGTCGGACGACCGCCTGGCCCTGGTGCGAGCGTCGGTGATCGCCGCCGAGCACGACATGGCCGTGCCCAGCGATCTCAGTCCCGACCTGCTCGACCTGCGTGACGACGTCCCCGGCGTGGGTGCCTGCGAGTACGACCGCGGCAGCCGGGCGCTGTGCCGGCGCGGTGCCACGGACGCCACCCACTCGCTGGTGGTGCTGGGCGACTCCCACGGCCGGATGTGGATCCCCGCCCTGGAGAGGATCGCCCGCCGGGCCGACTGGGCCACCTACTACCTGGTCAAGCCGAAGTGCACCCCGGCGCGGGTGGTGGTCGGCGAGCAGGGCACCGACCACCCCTGGGACGACTGCACCGACTTCAACTCCTGGACGCTCGACCGGATCGCCGACCTCCACCCCGACCTGGTCGTGGTCTCGACGTCGCCGCCGTTACGGCGCGCCGGCGTCTTCGACGACGACGGTCGCCAGATCCTCGACACCGGCGGGATCGGCCGCGCGCTCGGGCCGGGCTACGACGCCCTGTTCGCCGACCTGGCCCCGCTCGCCGACCGCACCGTGCTCGTGTCCGACGTGGCGGCAGGGCTCGACGACCCCGTCGAGTGCCTGACGACCGGGCACCCCGACCTCGGCACCTGCCTGTTCACCCCGCAGTGGCGCTCGACGTACCTGCGCCGGGTCGCGGTGGAGTCCGCGCGGCGCTCCGGCGTGCCGGTCGTCGACCCCCGGCCGTGGGTCTGCTGGCAGGACCGCTGCCCGGTCGTGGTGGGCAGCACCCTCACCTACCGCGACCTCGACCATCTGAGCGCGACCTATGCCGCGGAGCTCGCCCGCCCGCTCGGACTCGCGCTGGGCCTGTGGCGCTTGCCATCGTGACAGTGGTTCTGTCACGGTGACGAGGTGAAGCTCTCGACGCAGCTGATGTACTCCGGCAACCCCCGCGAGGCCGCCGACCAGGTGGCCGGGCTCGAACAGGCCGGCCTCGACACCGTCTGGGTGCCCGAGGCCTACGGCTTCGACTCCCCCACCCTGATGGGCTATCTGGCCGCCCGCACCGAGACGGTGGAGATCGGCTCCGCCATCCTCAACATCTACTCACGCACCCCGGGTGCCCTCCTGCAGACCGCCGCCGGGCTCGACAACGTGAGCCAGGGTCGGGCGATCATCGGTCTGGGCGCCTCCGGGCCGCAGGTCATCGAGGGGTTCCACGGGGTGCCCTACGACCGGTCCGTGGGGCGCACCAAGGAGATCATCCACCTGATCCGGCGCGGCCTGCGGCGCGAGACCCTCACCAGCGACGGCATCTACAAGCTGCCCCTCCCCGAGGGTCAGGGCACCGGCCTCGGCAAGCCGCTCAAGCTGCTCACCAAGCCCCAGCGCCCGAGTGTGCCACTGTGGATCGCCGCGCTCGGTCCCAAGAGCGTCGAGGGCGCAGCGACCTACGCCGACGGCTGGCTGCCGTTCCTGTTCGTGCCCGAGAAGGCCGACCAGGTCTGGGGAGCCTCGCTGCGCGCCGGGCTGGCCAAGCGCGAGGAGGGCCTGGGCCCGCTCGAGATCGCCGCCGGCGGCATGGTGGCGATCGGTGACGACGTGAAGGGACTGCTCGACCTGGCCCGCCCGCTCTACGCGCTGTACGTCGGCGGCATGGGCGCGCGCGGCAAGAACTTCTACAACGACCTGGCCTGCCAGTACGGCTGGGAGGCGGAGGCGAAGAAGATCCAGGACCTCTACCTCGACGGTCACAAGCGCGACGCCGAGGCCGAGGTGCCGATGGAGTGGCTCGAGCTGGGCAACCTGGTCGGGCCGGCGTCGTACGTCAAGGAGCGGATCGCCGCCTACCGCGAGGTGGGTGTGACCAACCTGCAGATCACCCCGGCCACCGACGACCCCGCGGCCACCGTGCGCCAGCTCAAGGAGTGGGTGGCGTGACCCCCGACGGGCCGCGCAGCGAGACCTTCGACCCCGAGCACGAGGCGTTCCGCGACGCCGTGGGCACCTTCCTCGACAAGGAGGTCGTGCCCCACCACGACCAGTGGGAGACCGACGGCATCGTCGACCGCGACGTGTGGGCGCGCGCCGGGGCACAGGGCCTGCTCGGCCTCCAGCTCCCCGAGGAGTACGGCGGCGGTGGCACGCCCGACTTCCGCTACAACGCCGTGATCGGCGAGGAGATGGCCCGCCGGGGTGTGTACGGCGCCGCCTTCCCGCTGTTCAACGACATGATCGCGCCCTACTTCGAGGCCAGCGCCACCACGGAGCAGAAGGCCCGGTGGCTGCCCGGGCTCTGCTCAGGGCAGAGCATCGCGGCGATCGCGATGACCGAGCCGGGTGCCGGCTCCGACCTTCAGGGCATCCGCACCAGCGCGGTGGACGCCGGCGACCACTACCTGCTCAACGGCCAGAAGACCTTCATCTCCAACGGCATCCTGGCCGACCTGGTGATCGTGGTCGCCCGCACCGATCCCGACGCCGGCCACCAGGGCATCAGCCTGCTCGTGGTCGAGCGCGGCATGGAGGGCTTCAGCCGCGGCCGCAACCTCGACAAGATCGGGCAGCACGCCCAGGACACCGCCGAGCTGTTCTTCTCCGACGTCCGGGTCCCCAAGGACAACCTGCTCGGCGCAGCGGGCTCCGGCTTCGCCCAGCTGATGACCAACCTCTCCCAGGAGCGGCTCTCGATCGCGGTGTCGGCGGCGTCGGCCTGTGAGGCGGTGCTCGACCTGACCCTGGACTACGCCCGGCAGCGCACCGCTTTCGGGCGGGCGATCGGGCAGTTCCAGCACAACCGGTTCCTGCTGGCCGAGATGGCCACCGACGCGCACGTCGCGCGGGTCTTCGTCGACGACTGCCTGCGCCGCCACGTGGCCGGCCGGCTCGACGCCAAGACCGCCTCGATGGCCAAGTGGTGGACGACCGAGCTGCAGGTGAAGCTGGCCAACCAGGGCGTGCAGATGCACGGCGGCTACGGCTACATGGCCGAGTACCCGATCGCGCGCGCCTACGTGAACAGCCGCGTGCAGACCATCTACGGCGGTACCACCGAGATCCAGAAGGAGATCATCGGCCGCTCGCTGGGGATCTAGCGGGGCCCTGCCGTCGAGCTCGCCAGGGCGTCGGCGCCGGGCACCACCAGCAAGGACTCGACGCCGTAGACGATCGAGCGGGACGTGAAGGGGATGTCCTGCTCGGCGATCCGCAGGTCGGGGAACCGCCGGGCCAGGGCCGGGTAGGCGGCGCGCAGCTCCATCCGGGCCAGCTCTGCCCCGATGCACCGGTGCAGCCCGTGGCCGAAGGCCAGGTGCGGTCGCAGGCCGCGGGTCGGGTCGAACACCTCCGGGTGCTCGCCGTACGCCGTGTCGCGGCTGGCCGCCGGCAGCGACACCAGGACGACGTCGCCGACCGCCACCTCGGTGTCGCCGACGCGGGTGTCCTGCTTGACGAAGCGCGGGAACGCCACCTGCACCACCGAGATGTAGCGCAGCAGCTCCTCGACGACGGCGTCGGTGGCGGAGTCGTCCACCTGCAGCCGCTGCCACCACTCGGGATGGTCGAGCAGCACCGTGGTGCCGAGCGCGAGCATGCCGGCACTGGTCTCCATGCCGCCGGTGAACACCCCGTCGGCGAGACCGCCGAGGTCGTAGTCGTCGATGTCGTCGCCGTGCTCGCGGATCAGCTGACCGATCAGCCCGGGACCGGGGTCGGTGCGCTGGCGGGCGGCCTCGGCGAGCAGGAACTCGCGGGAGCCGGAGATCGCGCCGAAGGCGGCACCACCCTCAGTGACGTCGAACCGGGCCGCGCCGAGCCGGCGGAAGATGTCGCGGCGTTCGTCGGGGAGCCCGAGCAGCTCACAGATCACCAGGAAGGGCACCGCGAACCCGAAGCTCGGCACCAGGTCGACCGCGCCACCGGTGTCGCCCTCACGGGCCAGCCGGGCGATCTCGTCGAGCTGCTGGTCGACGATGCGTGCCACCATCGGCCGGATCCGCTCGAGGCGCCGCATCGTGAACTCGGGGGTGATCAGCTTGCGCAGCCGGGTGTGGTCGGGCGGGTCGGTGAACCCGAGCCCGCCGATGTCGCCGCCGGAGGCGCCGCTCTTCCCGACGTACGGGCGGATGTCGGTGCTGTAGGAGCGGGTGTCGCCGAGCACCTCGCGGGCCAGGTCGTAGCCGGTGACCAGCCAGACCCGGATGCCCATGAACGTGGTGAGCAGGTGGATCGGCTCCGAGTCGCGCACCTCGGCCAGACGGGACGGCGGGTCGATCCCGTCGCGGTGCAGCGGCCAGGTCAGCGAGTCGGGGACCTTGTCGAGGCGGGTGAGGTCGACGCCACCGCGCCTGCGGGCCAGCCACATGAGCAGCCCACGAGCGGCGGTCTGTGCTGCCTTGCGCACCATCACTCCTCGCGCGTCGCGTCGGTTCCTGCTGTCATTGTGCCGCCCCGCGGTGGCGTGCACCTCGGGGGCACCCGAACTGGTCAGGCTCGGGGGATCGCGGCCCCTCCCAGGCCCCGCAATCCCCCGACTCCTCCAGAGTAGCGCCGTCAGGCGGAGCCGAGCTCCCACACGGTCGTGGAGCGGAACTCCTCACCCGGACGGAGCACCACCGGGCCCAGGTCGGGCCGGTTCGGGCCGTCGGGCCAGCGCTGGGTCTCCAGGCACAGCCCAGCCCGTGGCCGGTACGGCGTTCCTCCCCTGCCGGGCGGGCCTGCCCCGAGGTGGTGGCCGTCGTAGAACTGCACGGTCGGGGCGTCGGTGCGCACCCGGAGGCTGCGCCCGGTGGAGGGTTCGACCAGCGTCGCCGCGACCACGTCGAGGCGTGGGTCGTCCAGCAACCAGGCATGGTCGTAGCCGCCGGCCCGGCGCAGCTGTTCGTCGTCGGCGCCCAGGTCTCGCCCGACGGGCTTGGCCTCACGGAAGTCGAAGGGCGTGCCTGCCACGGAGGCCGTGCCCGGCAGTGGGATGCCGGACCGGTCCACCGGCAGGTAGCGGCTCGCCGCCAGCTCGAGCAGGTGGTCGTCGACGACGCCGGCGTGAGGTCCTGCACGGTCACCGGCCAGGTTCAGGTAGGCGTGCTGGGTGAGGCTGACCACCGTGGGGCGGTCGGTGACGGCCCTGTGCTCGATGCGCACCCCACCTCCGTCCAGCGTGTAGGTCACCCGGGCATCGAGAGTGCCCGGGAAGCCCATGTCGCCGTCCCTGCTGGTGAGCGCGAAGCACACGCCGCCGGGCACCTCCTCGCCCCGCCAGACCTGGCGGTGGAATCCCTCCGGGCCGCCGTGCAGGGCGTGCCCGCCCGGACCGACCGCCACCCGGTGCTCCACCCCGTCGAGGACGAACCGCCCGTCCGCGATCCGGTTCGAGTAGCGCCCCACGACCGCGCCCAGGAACACCTGGTCCCGCTCGTAGCCCGCGACGTCGTCGTACCCGAGGACCAGATCGTGACCCGCCACCTGGAGCGACTGGATGCTCGCACCCCATTCCAGCAGCCTCAGCCGCATGTTCCCGTCGTCGACGGTCCAGCGGCGGACGGGGCCGCGCGAGGAGGCGACGGGGGTCTCCTGGCGCACAGTGGGAGGGGGCACGGGCTGACTCCTGGAGGCGGCGGTGGACGGGCGAGCGTTACCGAATCGATACTGGACGTGACCGCCGTCACTCTATATGTTGTTCGGAACAACAAACGCGCGGAAGCCGGTCAGGCCGAGCGCCCTGGAAGAAATGCAAGGAGGCGATTCGCGTGAAGCGAACGCACAGTCTGGTGCTGGTCGGCCTGGTGGGCGCGCTGTCGCTGAGCGCCTGTGGCTCCTCGGGCGGCAACACCGCCACGCCCGGTGGCGACAGCAGCTCCCCGTCCGCAGCCGGCAAGATCGGCGTGATCCTGCCCGATACCAAGTCGTCGGTGCGCTGGGAGAGCGCGGACCGCCCGGCGCTCGAAGCAGCGTTCAAGGCAGCGGGTGTGGAGTACAGCATCCAGAACGCCGAGGGCAGCGCCGACACGATGACCACCATCGCGGACAGCATGATCGCCGACGGCGTCACCGTGCTCGCCATCGTCAACCTCGACTCGGCCTCGGGTGCCTCGATCGAGGAGAAGGCCGCCTCGCAGGGCGTCAAGACCCTCGACTACGACCGGCTCACCCTCGGTGGCTCGGCCGACGCCTACATCTCCTTCGACAACGCGAAGGTGGGCGCGCTGCAGGGCCAGGGCCTCGCGGACTGCCTCGGTGACAAGCCGGCCGACCTGATCTACCTCAACGGATCGCCCACCGACAACAACGCCACGCTGTTCTCCGAGGGCGCGCACAGCGTGCTCGACAAGATCAGCAGCTACAAGAACGTCGGCGAGCAGGCCGTGCCCGACTGGGACAACGAGCAGGCCGTCACGATCTTCGAGCAGCTCTACACCAGCGTCGACGGCAAGGTCGACGGCGTGTACGCCGCCAACGACGGGCTGGCCGGTTCGGTCATCTCGATCCTCCAGAAGAACGGGCAGGCCGGCAAGGTCCCCGTGACCGGTCAGGACGCCACCGTCGAGGGCCTGCAGAACATCCTCGCCGGCACCCAGTGCATGACCATCTACAAGTCGGCCAAGCTGGAGGCCGGGGCCCTGGCCGACGCCGCCATCGCGCTGGTCAACGGTGAGGCGCCCTCCACCAACGGCACCACTGCCGACTCCGAGGGTGGCCGCGACGTCCCGTCGGTGCTGCTCGACCCGCAGTCGATCACCAAGGACACCGTGAAGTCCGTGATCGACGACGCCGGCGCCGCTGCCAGCGACGTGTGCGCCGGCAAGTTCGCCAAGCTGTGCACCAAGGCCGGCATCTCCTGATGACGGCGGGGGGGGGCCCCCCCCCCCCCCGGGGCCCGCCCCCGACAATAGACCCACACGGGAAACCCACAGAACCACTGAGT
>JBBQRV010000076.1:0-14383 GCA_038214475.1 Propionibacteriales bacterium
TTGCCGCGGATGATCTCCACCAGCGGCATCTTGTCGACGGGACTGAAGAAGTGCAGCCCGATGAAGTCGGCACGTCGCTCGACACCCTCGGCGAGCTCGGTGATCGGCAGCGTCGAGGTGTTGGAACACAGCAGCGCTTCCGGGTTCACGTGCGGGGCGATCTCCGCGAACACCTTCGCCTTGAGCGAGGTGTCCTCGAAGACTGACTCGATGACCAGGTCGCAGCCGGCCAGGTCGGCCGGGTCGGCGGTGGGCAGGATCCGGGCCAGCAGCTCGGACTTCTTCTCCTCCGTCGAGCGGCCCCTGGCGATCGCCTTGTCGAGCAGGTCGGCGCTGTAGGCCTTGCCCTTCTCCGCGTTCTCGGCGACGACGTCCTTGAGGACGACCTCCATGCCGGCGCGGGCACACGAGTAGGCGATGCCGGCGCCCATCATCCCGGCGCCGAGCACCCCGACCTTGACCGCGCGGTACGGCGCGATGCCCTGCGGGCGCAGGGAGCCGGAGTTGATGGCCTGCAGGTCGAAGAAGAACGCCTGGATCATGTTCTTGGAGTTCTGGCCCACGATCAGGCTGGTGAGGTAGCGCGACTCGATCCGCGAGGCGGTGTCGAAGTCGACCTGGGCACCCTCGATGGCGGCCGACAGGATCGCCTTCTGGGCGGGGTAGTCGGCACCCTTGGTCTGCTTGCGCAGCAGCGCCGGGAAGGCCGGCAGGAACTGCGCGAACTTCGGCGAGCGCGGGTCACCGCCCGGGATCCGGAAGCCGTCGCGGTCCCACGGGTTCTTCGCCGCCTCGGCGTCGTCGCGGTGCGCGAGCACCCAGGCCCGGGCGGCGGGAAGCAGCTCGTCGCGGGTGGCGACCACCTCGTCGACGAGACCCTTGGCGAGCGCCTGGGTCGGCTTCATCCGGGCACCCGGCAGCAGCAGGTCCATCAGCGCGGTCTGGATGCCGAGCATCCGCACCGTGCGGGTGATGCCGCCACCACCCGGCAGCAGGCCCAGCGTGGCCTCGGGCAGCCCGATCTCGTAGCCGCCGTCGACGGCGACGCGGTGGTGGGTGGCCAACGCGATCTCGAGCCCACCACCGAGGGCGGCGCCGTTGATCGCCGCGACCACTGGGCGGGGGTAGGTCTCCAGGCGGCGCAGGGTCGCCTTGATGCCCTCCACGTTCGCGAAGATCTCGGGAGCGTCGGCGGGTGTCGCCTGCATCATCAGGGTGAGGTTTCCACCGGCGAAGAAGGTCTTCTTCGCGCTGGCCACCACGACGCCGGTGACGTCGTCCTGCTCGGCGTACAGGCGGTCCACGACCGACGCCATCGACGTGGCGTAGAGGTCGTTCATGGTGTTGGCGCTCGCGGTCGGGTCGTCCATGGTCAGGGTGACGATGCCGTCGGCGTCGCGCTCGTAGCGGACCGCGGTCTCGGTCTGGGTGTCAGTCAACGTGTTCAGTCCTTCGTGGGTCGGTGCGGGCGCTCAGACGAGTTCGACGATGGTGGCGATGCCCATGCCTCCGCCGACGCAGAGCGTGGCGAGGCCGCGGCGCTGGTCGCGCCGCTCGAGCTCGTCGATGAGGGTGCCGAGGATCATCGCGCCGGTGGCGCCGAGCGGGTGGCCCATGGCGATCGCGCCGCCGTTGACGTTGGTGATGTCGTGGTCGACGCCCATGTCGCGCATGAAGCGCATGGCGACGGCCGCGAAGGCCTCGTTGATCTCCCACAGGTCCATGTCGGCGGCGGTGAGACCGGCCTTGGCCAGGGCCTTGCGGGCTGCCGGCGCCGGGCCGGTGAGCATGATCGTCGGGTCGGCACCGGAGACCGCGGTGGCGAGCACCCGGGCCCGCGGCGTCAGTCCGAGGTCCTTGCCGACCTGCTCGGTGCCGATCAGCATCAGCGCGGAGCCGTCGACGATGCCCGAGGAGTTGCCGGCGTGGTGCACGTGGTCGATCCGCTCGACCCAGTGGTACTGCTCCAGGGCCACGTCGTCGAAGCCGGCCTGGGCGCCCATGTCGGCGAAGCTCGGCTTCAGGCCTGCGAGCGACTCGACGGTCGTGCCGGGGCGGATGAACTCGTCGTGGTCGAGCACGGTCAGGCCGCTGGGGTCGGTCACCGGGACCACGGAGCGGGAGAAGTAGCCGTTGGCCCAGGCCTTCGCCGCGCGGGCGTTGGACTCGGCGGCGAACGCGTCGACGTCGGAGCGGCTGAAGCCCTCGAGCGTGGCGATCAGGTCGGCGCCGATGCCCTGGGGCACGAAGTTGTTGGCCAGCGCGGTGGCCGGGTCCATCGCCCACGGGCCGCCGTCGGTGCCCATCGGCACCCGGCTCATGGACTCGACGCCGCCGGCGACGATGAGGTCCTCAAAGCCGCTGCGCACCCGCTGGGCGGCCTGGTTGACGGCCTCCAGCCCGGAGGCGCAGAAGCGGTTGAGCTGCACGCCGGCCACGGTGTCGGGGTAGCCGGCCTTGATCGCGGCGGTCTTGGCGATGTCGCCGCCCTGGTCACCGATGGGCGTGACGACGCCGAGCACGACGTCGTCGATGCGGTGGGTGTCGAGGGTCGGGTTGCGCACCTGCAGCTCGTCGAGGAGCCCGACCACGAGGTCGACGGGCTTCACCTCGTGCAGCGTGCCGTTCTTCTTGCCGCGCCCCCGGGGGGTGCGGAGGTGGTCGTACACGAATGCTTCAGTCATGGGGGTCCCTGATCTGGTCGCGGCGGTGGTGACCCCTCGATTGTGACACCATTACTGTCACTGTGGTCAACGTGTCAAAGGTCATGCCCCGGCGGAAGGAGCCCGCGTGGAACCCGTCGTCGAGCTGCTGACGCTCGAGGAGCTCTGCTCCCGGGTCGGGCTGAGCGTGCGCAACGTGCGGTTCTACACGACCCGGGGACTGGTGCCGGCGCCCCTGCGGCGAGGTCGCTCCGGCTTCTACACCGCCGACCACGTGGCCCGACTCGAGCTGGTCCGCGAGCTGCAGGCCCACGGGTTCACGCTCGCCGCGATCGAGCGGTACGTCGCCCGGATCCCGGTCGAGGCGACCCCGGCCGACATCGCTCTGCACCGCACCCTGCTCGCGCCCTGGATGGCCGACCACGCCGAGGAGCTGACCCGGGCCGAGCTCGACGAGCGTGCGGGCCGTCCCCTCGACGACGACGACCTCGACATCCTGGTCGCCCTCGGCGTGGTGCGGACCGGCAGCCCCGGCCGGCTCGAGGTGGCCGTGGCGCACCTGTCGGTGGCCCTGGGCCTGGTCGACCTGGGCTTCCCGGTCGAGGCAGCGCTGGCGTCGCAGAAGGTCTACGCCGAGCACGGTCGGGCGATCGCCGAGGAGATCACCGAGGTGTTCCGCAGCCAGGTGTGGCCGGCGTACCGGGAGAAGGGCGTCTCGCCCGAGCAGCTCAAGGACCTCGTCGAGCGGCTCAAGCCGTTGTCGATCGCGGGTCTGGTCACGGCGTACGAGTCGGCCATCAACGAGACCAAGCGCGAGTCGATCGAGCGACGCACGCGCTGAGGGTTTCGGAGCGACACGACCCGGGCAGGGTGGCAGCGTGAGCTTCGCACTGCAGCACGACGCGTTCCGGGCCGCCCTCACCGACGTCCGCACCGCCGCAGGGGATCTGCGCCACGAGCGCGAGCGGATCGACCGGAAGGTGACCGGGTTCCTGGGTGCCGGCTGGGTAGGCGCGGCCGCCGACTCCTTCGCCGAGGGCTGGGACGACTGGCGGCTGGCTGCCGGCGACGTGCTCGAGGGGCTGGTCGCGATGGGCCAGCTCCTGGAGGCCGCGCACGCCGACTTCGTCGCCCAGGACGTCGGCTCCCGGCAGCGCCTCGACGAGGTCGCATCCCGGATCACGGATCGGCTCGGCTGAGGCTCGGCTGAGGGGCGGCCTCGACACGTTCAGCGTCGACTGCGACGAGCTCGACCGCATCGTCGCTGAGCTGCAGGCCACGGAGGCCCGGCTGAACCGGCTGCTCGCCGACCTCGAGCGACAGGTCGCCGCCCTGCACGCCTCGTGGGTCGGCCTCGCGGCCAGCGCCCCGCAGGAGGCCCAGGCGGAGTGGCAGGGGGGCTACCGGGCCATGCACCGGGCCCTCGAGGGGCTGCGCGCGACGGCCCGGCTCGCGCACCGCACCTACACCGAGGCCGCCCGGACCAACGTCGCCATGTGGCGGGAGGTGCGCTGAGCCCGGCCCGGGTCCACACAGCAGGACGCCGCCCGGACCAGCGTATGGTCCGGGCGGCGACGTCAGGTGGAGTGCAGCGAGCTCAGCTCTTGAAGGCGTCCTTGACGTCCTCGGCGGCGTCCTTCACCTTGTCGCCGGCCTGCTTCAGTCCGGCTTCCGACTGGTCTGCGCGGCCCTCGGCCTCCAGCGACTCGTCACCGGTGGCACGTCCGGTCGACTCCTTCGCCTTGCCGGATGCCTCCTCGACCTTGTGCTTGGCCTTGTCGGAGATGCTCATGTCGTCCCGCCTTTCGAGGTTGGTGACTGACGTGTCCACCGTAGCCAGGCCCACGTGAGGAGCGGTCCACCCGGAAGGGTGGCAGCTCAGCAACCAGCCGTCCACGAGTTCCCGCCGGCCACGGACGGACCCTGTTGCACTGCCGGGCCACCCCGACATGATGGGCACATGGCGCCTACCTCCACCGAGAACCGCGCGGGACAGCCCGCGGCCCCCTCCGACCTCGTCGATGTGGCCCACCTCGTCACGCTCTACTACGCCGAGAGTCCCGACCCCGACGACGTCGACCAGCAGGTCGTCTTCGGCACCAGCGGCCACCGCGGCACCAGCCTGCGGACCTCGTTCAACGAGGCGCACATCCTCGCCACCACGCAGGCGATCTGCGACTACCGCCGCGAGCAGGGGTACGACGGCCCGCTGTTCATCGGCCGCGACACCCATGCCCTCTCCGAGCCGGCCTGGGCCAGCGCCCTCGAGGTGCTGGTGGCCAACGACGTGACCGTGCTCGTCGACGACCGCGACGGGTACACCCCCACCCCCGCGGTGTCACACGCGATCCTGCGCGCCAACCGCGGCAAGACCTCCGGGCTGGCCGACGGGATCGTGGTGACCCCGTCGCACAACCCGCCCAGCGACGGCGGCTTCAAGTACAACCCGCCGCACGGCGGCCCGGCCGACTCCGACTCCACGGCGGTGATCGCGGCCCGGGCCAACGAGCTGATCCGGGCCGGCCTGGGCGACGTACGCAGGGTGCCGTTCACGCGGGCCCGGGCCGCCTGCGCCGGCTACGACTTCCTCGGCACCAACGTCGACGACCTGCCCTCGGTGCTCGACATGGAGGCGATCCGCCAGGCCGGGGTGCGGATCGGCGCCGACCCCCTCGGTGGGGCCAGCGTGGCCTACTGGGGCGAGATCGGCGAGCGGCACGGGCTCGACCTCACCGTGGTCAACCCGCTGGTGGACGCGACGTTCCGGTTCATGACCCTCGACTGGGACGAGAAGATCCGGATGGACTGCTCGTCGCCGTCGGCGATGGCCTCGCTGATCGCGAGCAAGGACCGCTTCGACCTGGCCACCGGCAACGACGCCGACGCCGACCGGCACGGCATCGTCACCCCGGACGCCGGGCTGATGAACCCCAACCACTACCTGGCCGTGGCGATCGGCTACCTCTTCGGTGGCGCCCGCCCGGGCTGGCCCGCGACCGCCCAGATCGGCAAGACGCTGGTCTCGTCGTCGATGATCGACCGGGTCGCCGCCGCGCTCGGCAAGCCGATGGTCGAGGTGCCGGTCGGGTTCAAGTGGTTCGTGCCCGGTCTGATCGACGGCTCGTTCGGCTTCGGTGGCGAGGAGTCGGCCGGCGCGTCGGTCCTGCGTCGTGTCGGCGGCACGTGGACCACCGACAAGGACGGCCTGATCCTGGCCCTGCTGGCCTCGGAGATCCTGGCCACCACCGGCCGGACCCCCAGCCAGCACTACGCCGACCTGGTCGCCCAGCACGGCGACCCGGCGTACGCCCGGATCGACGCCCCCGCCGACCGGGAGCAGAAGGCCAAACTGGCGGCGCTCTCCCCCGCCGACGTGACGGCGACGTCGCTGGCCGGTGAGGAGATCACCGCGAAGCTCACCGAGGCACCCGGCAACGGCGCGAAGATCGGCGGCCTCAAGGTGACCACCGAGTCGGCCTGGTTCGCGGCCCGACCCTCGGGCACCGAGGACGTCTACAAGATCTACGCCGAGTCGTTCAAGGGCCCCGAGCACCTGGCCCAGGTGCAGGACGAGGCCCGCGAGGTGGTCAGCGCCGCGCTGGGCTGAGGGGCGACACGGATGCCAGTCATTGCCAGCGACGATGCCGGCCGGCATTGCCCCGGGGCTGCGCTGGCCGTTGACTCGGAACCGCGCCGTCCGGCGCGTCGAGCGAGGAGCCCCCATGTCGTCAGTCCCCAGTCGCCTCAGCCGCCCTCGCCGGGTGGTCACCGGGCACACCGAAGAGGGGGTGTCCGTGGTCGTGTCCGACGGTCCGGTGCCGGTGAGCCGGGAGCTCCCTGCGGACGGGGTCGCCTTCCACGAGATCTGGAACACCGCGGGAGCCCCGGCGCCGATCTCGGCGGTCGAGGCCGAGGAGCCCACCGAGCGGGAGCTCGCCGTACCCCCGCCGGTGCAGGGCACCAAGATCCGGATCAACGAGTTCGCACCCGGGTTCCTCAACGCCGCCGGGCTCCAGTCACCGGTGCACCGGACCGCGTCGGTGGACTACGGGATCGTGCTGGAAGGCGAGATCACCCTGGTGCTGGACTACTCCGAGGTCACCCTGCGGGCCGGGGACGTCGTGGTCCAGCGGGGCACCGACCATTCACTCGACGCGTGGACGGTCGAGCCGAAGCAACCTCCATCCCACAAGAGCGAACCAGGTCGGCAGGAGAAGCCCGTAGGGAAGGTAGGCATACCCGAGCACGGGCTGCAGCGGCTCAGCCACGAGCCCGGCCGCTCCGGTGACCACGCCGAGCGTTCCGACCGCCTTGCCGAAGATCCCCGGTCGCATGATCAAGGACAGGACCAGGATCGCGGCGGCGGTCAGGATCCCGCCCCAGGACACCGCGTTGGTGGCGGCGATGAGTGCGTCCGCGGCACTGACCAACCCGGTCCGTTCGGCATCCGTGTCGGCCGACAGGTAGGAGTTGCTGAGCACGACCAGACCAGGGTGCAGCGACTGGGGACTGCTACCCGAGGCCAACGCGACGACCTCCGAGACGATCCCGAACAGGCCACCGACGGCCGCCACGGTCTTGTTCAGATCCTTCAGTGCCACCGCCAAGGCGCTGAACACGAGGAGAGCAGGCACGCTCAACCCGACAAAGCACAGCAGTTCGGTCACATAGACGACCTTGTGGGCAGCGACGTACTCGAGCAGCGCGCGTCCCTCGGTGGGTGGGACCGGCGCGACGAACACCAGCACGACCGGGACCAGCACGAGCAACACATAGAGCAGGGCCGCGACACCCCCGGCCCTGTACAGGGGACTCCAGGAGATGTCCGGACGCCCCGACTGACCAGGCTCACCCCCAGGCGTGTTGAACCCCGCCTCGTCGGCCATCAGCGAGCGGCCTTCGATGAGCGTGACCTGCCGACAGACCCGGCACCGCCGGGGAAGGACGCCGAGACCCCGGACAGGAAGCCGCAGTCGCCCCAGCCGCTGGTGCGCACCGCCTGGACAGGGAACATCCGACTCCTTCCCTCCCCGAGCAGGACTCGCCTCAAGTCCGCACCACCAGACTCTGACCGGCAGCAGCGGGGGGAAAGGGTCTCTTGCCTCTGGCTGCCTCCACTCGACCAGCACTACTCGGACGGGCCGCCTCTGGGCAGGGTCGGGCAGGTGACGGGTGGCTATCGTCGGTGCTCACCGACGACCAGGAGCAGCACATGCGCGTCACGCAGATCATCGCCGACCTTCACGTGCCCGATCTCACCGCGGCCAGGGGCTTCTATGCCGACTACCTCGGGTTGGCCGAGGAGGAGTTCAACTTGGGGTGGGTGGCGCGCTACACCTCATCGGAAACCGGGATCACGGTCCAGCTGATGACCAACGACGCCACCGCACCCGTGGATCCCGTGATCTCGGTCAGGGTCGACGATGTCGAGGCCGCTCTCAGCCAGGCGCAGCAGCGCGGTTACGAGATCGTGCATCCGCTGACCACCGAGGAGTGGGGCGTGACACGCTTCTTCGTCCGCGCGCCGGACGGCAACGTGCTCAACGTCGTACAGCATCGCGACTGACTCGACCGGCGTCACAGCGTGACGGTGGAGGCCATCAGGTAAGCGTCGAGGAGCCCCTGCAAGCGGGTGCAGTCGTCAGGGGAGGCGTCACGCAGGGCGATCTCGACCCGCAGCCCGCGCAGGCCGGCACCGCCCCCCGAGGTGGTCACCGAGCCCTCCAGGCCCCCCTCGTCGAGCAGGGCGCGGACGACCTGCTCGACGGCGTCCTGGCGCAGACTGGGCTTGAAGATCTTGCCGACGGCGGTGACGGGCACCTGGGGCACGATGTGCACCTGTCGGGGCCAGGCCGGGCGCTCGCTGATCTCCTGCTCGGCGAAGTGGCGCAGCTCGTCCTCGGAGACGTCGCTTCGCGGCCTCAGCTGCACGTAGCACACCGGCAGCTCGCCGGCGTAGGCGTCGGGCCGGCCCACCGCGGCCGCCAGCATGACGTCGGGGTGGCGCTGGAGCGCGCTCTCGATCATCTGCGGGTCGATGTTGTGACCGCTGCGGATGATCAGGTCCTTGGAACGCCCCGCGATCACCAGGCGGCCCTCGTGGTCGAGGCGGCCCAGGTCGCCGGTGACCAGGACTCCGTCCTGGAAGGTGCCGGCCCCCTGGGTCGGGTCTCGGTAGCCGGGCGAGACCGTGGGGCCGCTGACCGTGACGACGCCGACCTCGCCTGGGTCGCAGACCTCCCCCAGCCCGCCGTCGTCGCCCAACCGCCGACAGGCGAGGCCCGTGTAGGGGAAGCGCAGGCCGACCGAACCGGAGCCGCCGGAGCCGCGGACCGGGTTGCACGAGATCAGCCCCGAGGCCTCGGTCATGCCATAGATCTCCTTCACGTTCAGCCCGGTGACCGCCTCGAACCGCTCCCTCACCGCGGCCGGCAGCGGTGAGGCGCCAGTGAGGGCGATCCGCAGCCGGTGCAGGTCGGCGCCGTCGGTCGGGACCTCGGCGAGGGCACCCAGCGAGGTCGGTACACCGCCGGCGACCGTGACGCCGTGGCTCTCGCACAGGCGCCAGTACCGCTCGACCATCACCGGGTTGCGCAACCCGCCGGGCGAGAGGAGCAGCAGCTCGGAGCCGCTGAAGAAGGTGCTGACGCCCATCAGGATCGTGCCCGCGACGTGGAACATCGGCAGCGTGCCGGTGACGACGTCGTCGGGACCGAGATCGAGCAGGGCCGCGCAGCCGTACGCCGCCACGAGCTGGCCTCGGTGCGTGTGCGCCGCCAGCTTGGGGACCCCGGTCGTGCCGCCGGTGTGGAAGTACGCCGCGACCTCGTCGCCGGTCTCGGGTGGCGGGGCCAGCAGCCGGTCGCCGGGCTGCTCCGCGATCACGGTCAGGTCGACGACTCCGTCGACGCCGGCGGTGCCCGGAGGGGCCACGCGCACCAGGGTCAGCCCCGGGAGCCGACGCCGCAGCTCGACGGCCTTCTCCCAGATGTCGAGGACGGGGTGCGGGCCGAGCGCGACCAGCACGGTGGCCCCGCTGGCCTCCAGCAGCGCGTGGAGGTCGTCGGGCTGGAGCAGGAAGTTCATCGGTACCGCATAGCCGGCGGTCTCGGCGCCCCACAGCACGGCGTGCGTCTCGATCAGCGTCGGCAGCAGGTAGGCCACGCCGGGACGCTCGCCGCCGAGGGTGGTGAAGAGGTTCGCGGTGCGCGTCACCAGGCCCAGCAGCTCGACGAAGGAGACCCGCCGCGGCTCCTCGTCGTCGTCGCCGGTCATCACCATGGTGAGCGCCGTACGATCCCCGTGCTGTGCGGCCGGCCGCACCAGCACGTCGTACACCGATCGCTGCGGGATCCGCTCGTGGAGCGGGACCGCGGTCTCGAATCGCTCGATGTCGGCAAGCGTGGTCAGGGGATGCTCGAGCCAGGCCGTCATGGGACTCCTTCGTCAGCCGAGACAGCGAGACCGCGTCGTTTCGGTCTATCGCTGACGTGCGCCTGGTGTCAACCCGGTCGGTCGCGCGGCAACGAGACGACCCACACCTCCGTGACCTGATGGATTCCACGGCTGGTGGGTCCGCGGAATTTCCGGTCCGGGAGAGGTGCCGTCTCTGCGTACCGGTCCTAGGCTCGTGGCATGAGCACCATCCTCGAGCGGATCACCGAAGCACAGAACGACCACGACGCTGAGGTCTTCGCGTCCTACTTCGCTGAGGACTACCGCAGTGCTCAGCCGGCTCATCCTGATCGGGCGTTCTCGGGGCGGGCGCAGGTCCTGGAGAACTGGTCGTCGGTCTTCGAAGGGGTTCCTGACTTTCGCGCGGAGCTGCTGGCCTCGTGCCGGGACGGGGCCGACGAATGGGGTGAGTTCGACTGGCGGGGCCACCGCACGGACGGGACTCGGTTCGCGATGCGCGGGGTCATCATCGTGACCGTCGAGGATGACCAGATCGCCGCCGGCAGGCTGTACATGGAGCCCGTCGGAAGCGGCGGCGAGGACATCAAGGCTGCGGTCGCTGACCTGTTCCGTACGCCCGACGCCGAGGCGTGAGGGGGACACGCCGCAGCTTGTGTGCGACCACGGAGGGCACTTGGCGAACCAGGGCTCCCAGCCGAGGAGTCGTGACCACACCGAGCTGCAGCATCGAGGTCAGATCGTCCCTGGTGGCCCAGTGCTCGGCGATCTTGCCGTTCTCCAGCCTGAACCAGTGACTCTGGTCGGCGCGGAAGCGTTTGCCGGTCGGAGGTAGTCGGCCATTGAGGCGCCCCAGGTTGGTGCCCTCCGAAGACACCCGCAGCGCAACCATCCCACCCTCCGTCACGAGGGCTTGGATCCTCATGGTCAGGTCAGGGAACTGGCCCAACAGCCAGTCCATCGAGGCGCGCATCGCTTCAGGACCGTTCACCTCCCCAGGTTCGTCGTTGGAGAACGGGGCGTGAGCGTGCTCCACGAACTTGACCGCCATCAACTCCGCGCAGAGCTGGCGATCGCCTCTGTTCCACATTTCCTCGACCCATCGACGGATCGTTTCTCGGTCTTGCTCGGCCATGGAGACAGTTTCTCAGACCCCGTTGCGAACGTCCCCCGGCGTCACGCAGGTCCGGCCGTTCGCGGGTGCCGAAAGACGGGGGTACGACGCGACTGGGTGGGCTCGGGTTCCAACACCTTGCTCAACCGGGTGCCCTCCTGTACATCAGGCTGACACTCGAGAATCATGGAGCAGTGCCCACTCGACAGCTTGCGGTTGGCCTGACGCCCATGGAGACACGGCGTCCGGTCGTGCTGCACCTGGCGGATCGCGCGGAAGCCCTCGGGTACGACGCGTTCTTCGTGGCCGAGGGCTGGGGGCACGACGCGGGAGTGCTCCTCGCGGAGGTTGCGACGCGAACGCGCCGGATCACCCTCGGCACGGGGATTCTCAACGTCTGGGGGCGCACGCCAGCGACCATCGCCATGCTCGCCGCCAGCCTTGCGGAAGCCTCGGCCGACCGGTTCTTGCTGGGTCTTGGCGCAGGGAGCCCGCCCCTTGCCGAGGGATTGCACGACATCGAGTTCACCAAGCCAGTCCAACGTCTCGGCGCTGTGACACGACAAGTACGCCGGCTCCTTGACGGCCAACGACTCGAACCAACCGTCGACCGCGACAACCGGCCGCTGAAATTGGCCCTCACGCCGCAGAGACCGATTCCCATCCACCTCGCCGCACTCGGTCCGCAGTCCGTTCGCCTCGCGGGTGAGCTCGCCGACGGCTGGGCACCGTTCCTCCTCCCGCTCTCCGGGCTCGACCCAAGCCTGCAGCTGCTCCGAGACGGCGCGGCGCGCAGGGAACCCCAACGGACGCTTCCGCTCATCGCCCCCTGCGTCCCGGCGGCAGTCTCGAACGACCCCGCCAAGGCCCTCGAGATGGCCTCGTGGTGGGTGTCGTTCTACCTCATGAACATGGGCCCCCTCTACCGCCAGTCCCTGCTCCGACTCGGACACGGTGACGCGGTCGAGGAGATCCTCGCGGCCAACCCCACCAGACGCACGTTCGACGTACCCGAGTCGGCGCGGGTGCTGTTCGATGAGTTGACCCTGTGGGGCGATACCGAGCAGGCACGTGAGGCCCTTGACCGTTGGTACGCGGCGGGCGCGCAGATGCCCACGGTGGTTCTTCCACCGGGCCGCCCGATCGAGGAGCTCGACCACATGCTCGACGCCATGTGCCATTGACCTCGCCCACGGTGAGCATCGGCACCGACAGGCGGCGAAAGGACGCAGGTCGATGCAGGCACACCGGAGTCATGACCAACGCCGTTGATCAGATCGGAATGCGCTCGACGTACGTGGCCACACTGAGCGTTTCCGGTTGACTTCCTTCACCGGAATCATCACGGGGCGGTCTTGTGGGACGCTCGCGCGGGTGTGCGCCGCCAAGCCAGGCTGCGACGGCTACAGCGTGCACGCTGGGGTGGCGACGGGTGCGCGGAACCGCAAGGATCTGGAGCAGCTCGGCCGGGGGTGTCGCTCACCCGCCGACTTGCAGGCCCAGGCTCGCCGAGCGGCCGCTGTATACAAGTCACCATGAGCACTGGCCGCGCGACGATCTCGTTTTCCTCTGCCGTCTCGCTCGGCGTGGGCACGATGATCGGCGCGGGCATCTTCGCCTTGCTCGGCCAGGCCGGCACCATGGCCGGCAGCGCCGTCTGGATCTCCTTCCTCCTCGGCGGTCTCATCGCCCTGCTCAGCGGCTACTCGCTCGGCAGGCTGGGTGCGCGCTATCCCTCCGCCGGCGGGATCGCGGAGTACCTCATCCACGGCTACGGCAACGGCCTGTTCGCCGGAGCCATTTCGTTCCTCCTGTATGCCTCGGCGCTCGTCTCGCTCTCGCTGGTCGCCAAGACTTTCGGCTCCTACGGTGCGAACCTGCTGCCTGGCGAAGCGCCTGGGTGGCTGACTTCGATGCTCGCCGTCGCCGTGATGGCCGTCTTCGTCGCCATCAATCTCCGTGGCTCGGGCAGTGTCGGCAAGGTGGAGCTCGTGATCGTGATCTTCAAGTTCCTGGTGCTGGTCACGCTCTGCGTGGGCGGTCTCTTCGCGCTGCACCCCACGCTCCTGTCGCCGAGCACCTATCCGGCCGGCGGCTCCATCCTCGCGAGCATCGCCGTGACGTTCTTTGCCTACGAGGGCTTCCGGGTCATCACCAACGCGGCCGAGGAGGTCGATGATCCGAAGCACACCATTCCGCGAGCCATCACGACCGCGATCGTCCTGGTCCTGGGCCTCTACCTCCTGGTGTCCGTGGTCGTGTTCGGGACGCTGACCTCCGACGAGGTCCGGGCCGCAAGCGAGAACGCCCTGGCCGCCGCCGCACGTCCGGTGTTCGGCCAGATCGGCTTCGTAGCCGTATCCATCACGGCCCTGGTCGCCACCGCCTCGGCGATCAACGCAAGCCTCTTTGCGGTCACCAACGTCGCCTACCAGATGGCCAAGGATGGCGAGCTTCCCGGCGCGTTCGGGACGCCGGTGCGCCACAGTCGCGAGGGGCTTCTGATCAGCGGGCTCATCGTGTCGGTGCTCTCGGCGACGCTCGACCTCCGGCAGATCGCCGTGCTCGGCGCCGCGTCGATCCTGCTGGTCCATGCGACGGTCCACGCGGGCCACCTGCGCCTCACCCACGAGACAGGGGCGAGCAAGGTCCTCGTCGCTGCGGCCGCGCTGCTGAGCGTCGGGGCGATCGTGCTCACCTTGATCGATGCCAGCCGCTCGTCGTTCGCGATCCTCGAGATGTTCGCTGGCGTCATCATCGCCGCATTCGCCTTCGAGCTGTGGATGCGGCGGCACGGACACCGCGAACTCAAGACGAGAACCGTGTAACGCTGATCAGCCAGCGATCGGTAGCAGGGCATTCGCGGTTACTAGACACTTCCTCGCAGGATCGGTGTCTGGCCAGACTCGATCCAGGTGTCCGGCGGGCAGCTCTCTTTGCGGCTGCCCACCCGCTCACAAGGTGTGGCTCTCTATCGGTCTGCGGCCCGCCGGACACCGTGACGAGGCGTGGCTCAAGAAGGGACTGCCCTGCTCGTAGTAGCAATGCCCACCGGTGACGTCCCTCCGCGTGGTGTAACTGCCGGTGGTTGTTGTGTTCGGCTTCGCGGGGTTGTCTAACTATGACGCGATGAGTTCGGGTGTGGCCACCTCCTGGTTGGTCGTGTTGTCGATCAGGGCCATGGAGGACTCCG
>JBBQRV010000077.1:0-14293 GCA_038214475.1 Propionibacteriales bacterium
AGCACGATCCGCACCGACTCGGCAACGTCGTCACCGGGCATCGACCCGATGCCCGTGGCCACCGTCATGCGGTGACCCGGTCGGTCGCGGCGATGGTCGCCGAACCGACGACCCGGGTGCCGTCGTAGATCACCGCAGCCTGGCCGGGCGCGATGCCCTCGGCCGGCTCCAGCAGCTCGATGTCGACCCGGTCGTCGTGCGTGTGCACCACCGCGCGGTGCTCCTGGCCGTGGGCCCGCAGCTGGACGGTGCCGTGCAGCACCTCGGGCACGGTGCCGCACCAGCGCGACCGGATCCCCTCGATCCGGTGCACGGCCAGCTCGGCACGCGGACCGACGGTGACGGTGCCGGACACCGGCTCGATGTCGAGCACGAAGCGCGGCTTGCCGTCGGGCGCGGGACGCCCCAGCCGTAGGCCCTTGCGCTGGCCGATCGTGTAGCGGTAGGTGCCCTCGTGCTGGCCCAGCACCTCACCGGAGGCGTGGTCGACGATGTCGCCACCCCGGTTGGGCGCCCGGTCCCCCAACTTCTCGGCCAGCCAGCCGGCGTTGTCGCCGTCGGCGATGAAGCAGATGTCGTGGCTGTCGGGCTTCTGCGCCACTCGCAGCCCACGGCGCTCGGCCTCGATCCGCACGTCGGGCTTGGTGGAGTCGCCCAGCGGGAACATCGAGTGCGCGAGCTGGTCCTGGGTGAGCACCCCCAGCACGTAGGACTGGTCCTTGCCGGGGTCGACCGCCCGGTGCATCTCGATCAGCCCGTCGGGCCCGGTGCGCAGCTGGGCGTAGTGACCGGTCGCGACGGCGTCGAACCCCAGCGCCAGGGCCCGGTCGAGCACGGCGGCGAACTTGATCTTCTCGTTGCACCTCAGGCACGGGTTGGGGGTGCGCCCGGCGGCGTACTCGCTCATGAAGTCCTCGACGACGTCCTCGTGGAACCGTTCGCTGAGGTCCCAGACGTAGAACGGGATGCCGATCAGGTCGGCGGCCCGGCGGGCATCGTTGCTGTCCTCGATGGTGCAGCAGCCGCGAGCCCCGGTGCGGTAGGACTTGGGGTTGCGCGACAGCGCGAGGTGGATGCCGGTGACGTCGTGACCGGCCTCGGCCGCCCGCGCCGCCGCGACCGCCGAGTCGACCCCGCCGGACATCGCCGCCAGGACCTTCATCCGAGCACCTGCTGCAGGGCTGACATCACGACCTCCGCAGGTTGGCCGCGAGTGCGCGTTCGACGCACGGGCCGATCGCGTCCACGACCGCGTCCACGTCGTCGGCGGTGCTCGGGTGACCGAGCGAGAAACGCAGCGAGCTGCGCGCCTCGTCGTCGTCGAAGCCCATCGCCAGCAGCACGTGCGAGGCCTGCGGCACTCCCGCGGAACAGGCGGAGCCGGTCGAGCACTCGATGCCGCGGGCGTCGAGCAGCATGAGGAGGGAGTCGCCCTCGCAGCCCGGGAAGGTCAGGTGGGCGTTGCCGGGGAGCCGCTGCACCGGGTCGCCGTTGCAGATCGCCTCCGGCACGACCTCCTGCACCCGGCGTACGAGGTCGTCGCGCAGCGCCGCGAGGCGGACCGCGTGCTCGGGCTGGTACTTGACCGACAGCTCCACGGCGGTGGCCAGGCCGGCGATCGCGGGGGCGTCGACGGTGCCGCTGCGGATGTCGCGCTCCTGGCCGCCCCCGTGGACCAGCGCCGTCACCGCC
The DNA here is from genome assembly GCA_038214475.1 of Propionibacteriales bacterium. Taxonomy (GTDB): domain Bacteria; phylum Actinomycetota; class Actinomycetes; order Propionibacteriales; family Nocardioidaceae; genus Nocardioides. The sequence continues at coordinate 1,693 of JBBQRV010000077.1, forward strand.
AGCTCGCGACGCACCAGCAGCGCACCCACGCCGTACGGACCGCCCACCTTGTGGCCCGACAGGGTCAGCGCGTCGACGCCGGACGCGGCGAAGTCCACGGGCACGGAGCCGACGGCCTGGACGGCGTCGGTGTGCACCGGGATGCCGTACGGCGCCGCCAGCGCCACCACCTCGGTGATCGGCTGGAGGGTGCCCACCTCGTTGTTGGCCCACATCACCGAGATCAGCGCGACGCTCTCGGGATCACGCTCCACCGAGGCGCGCAGCGCGTCGAGGTCGAGACGCCCGGCGCGGTCCACCGCCACCAGCTCCACGTCGGCGCCCTCGGCCTCGGCCAGCCAGTCGAGCGGGTCGAGGACGGCGTGGTGCTCGACCGAGGTGGAGAGGATCCGGGTGCGGCGTGGGTCCTCGGCCTGACGGGCCCAGAAGATGCCCTTGAGGGCGAGGTTGTCGGCCTCGGTACCTCCGGAGGTGAAGACCACCTCGCCGGGGCGGCAGTTCAGCACCCGGGCGACGGTCTCGCGGCCCTCCTCGACGACGCGTCGCGCCCGACGCCCCGAGGCATGCAGTGACGACGGGTTCCCGACGGCGCTCAGCTGGGCGCTGAGGACGGCGACGGCCTCGGGATACATGGGCGTGGTGGCCGCATGGTCGAGATAGACGGGATTCGGGGACGACATGGCAGGGTCCAGCGTACGGCGGGGCGCCATGCCGGGCGGCAACGGCGCCTCAGTGCACACCGTAGAGGCGCTTCATGCCCTTGAAGTCGCCCAGCCCGAGCGTCCGGAACGCCGTGGAGCACGGCGGCAGGAAGTGGTGCATGGTGAGCGACGAGTTGGCGACGTGACCCAGCCCGAACGCGTGACCCCACTCGTGGGTGGCGATCGACTGGAGGTCGTACTTGGCGCTGCAGCGCTGCGGGAAGGCGAGCACCACCCGCGGCGCCGGTGAGATCCGCATGTCGGCCCCGATCATCGCGCCACCGGCACCCCACCAGTAGCAGGTCCAGCCGATCAGGCCCGACGGGAGTGTGCCCCAGCCGACGACGTTCGTGCGGTCGAAGGCTCCGCAGGTGACGCGCTGCTTCCCGGCCCGGATGTGCGGACGGGTGCTGGTCCTGCCGAGGTACGACGCGGAGGCCTTCGGGTGGCCCTTCAGCCCGCAGCTGTCGCGCCCGGTGGCCATGTTGGTGATGCCGGCACGGATCTGCACGAACGAGGTGTACTTCCCCAGCCGCTTCGGGGTCGAGCCGCGTTGGTAGCGCCACTTCAGCGGCCCGCCCCACGGGTGCCCGCCGGACTCGAGTGCATACCCCTTGGCAGCACACGGGCCCGCCTCGCGGGCGGCGAGCCGCGGGGAGGCCGGCTGACCTGCGCCGGAGTCCGGGGCACCCTCGACCGCGCGCACCACTCCCCCGACGTTCTGCACCTGCAGGCTGGGGCCGTCGCTCCCCGTGCCGGCAGCGAGCCCGTCGGCGCCGACCCCGATCCCGTCGGGTGGTACGACGACCGCGGCAGCGCCCGAGACCACGACCCGCCCGACCAGGGAGCAGTCGGCGGAGCGCACTCCTGAGGCGAGGCGGGCCGCCGGGATCGGACCGGTGGTCGCGCACAGGTCGGGCGGCGCGTCGGCGCTCGGCGCTCCGGCGGCGGGCTGGCTGCCGGAGATCACCGCCGCCCCGACGACGAGTGCGGCAAGGAATCGGACGCGTGCGCCAGCCATCTGTTGTGCTCCCCCGTTGGCCTTCTGGTGTGGTCTATACAACCTGGCGGCCAACCTCTCACACGGCTCCCGGCCGTGCCAACCACGGATGCCCGGGTTCGGTCGCCCGCAGCGCGGCCAGCAGCCACTCGCGTGCGGTGTCGTCCAGCAGTGGCCAGCTGCGGGCCAGGTCTCGGTCGTCCTTGGGTCGGCCCAGCCGGGCCTTGAAGTGCAGCACGATCTCGGGCCGGAGGTAGCGCAGCCCGTCGTCCGCGACCCAGGTGACCTCCTCGACCTCCGCGACGTGCTCGGGCAGGCGCTTGTTGGTCCACAGCCCGTCGCGGTCGGGCGTCAGCGGCACGTCGAGGACCCACGGCGCCGCGGCGTGCTCGCGCACCCAGATCTGGCCGCCGGGGTCGAGCACGTCGGGGAACCGGTCGTCGAGCGGGCGCAGCGTGCCCCCGGCGTTGCTCCACAGGTGCCACCGCTCACCGACGTGTGCGCGCAGGGCGGGCACGTCGCAGGAGAGGATCGACAGGTCGAGGTCCTCGTGCTCGCGCGGGAGGCCGGTGAAGGCCTCGATCGCCCAGCCGCCGACGATCCACCACGGGCGGGGGAAGCCGGCCATGAAGGCGGACAGACCGGCCGGGTCGAGCGGCTCCCAGGGCCCGTAGCGACGGAAGAACGCCACCTCCTCGGCCTGTTCGGCCTCGGTGCGCGGCAGCGGCTCCCGTGCGGTCATCGCGCCGGTGACCCCGGCAGCAGCACCAGGTCGTCGCGGTGCACGACCTCGCGCTCGTAAGCGGCGCCGAGGTCGCGCTTGAGGTCCTTCGACGAGCGGCCGAGGAGGTCGGGCAGCTCGTCGGAGTCGAAGTTCACCAGACCGCGCGCCACCGGCGTGCCCGCAAGGTCGACCAGGTCCACCGGGTCACCGGACACGAACGCTCCCCGTACCGCGGTCACCCCAGCGGCCAGCAGTGAGGCCCGGCGCTCGGTGACGGCCCGGACCGCCCCGTCGTCGAGGACCACCTGGCCCTTCGGCTCGGTCGCGTGGGCCAGCCAGAGCAGTCGGGTCGGACGACGCCTGCCGGTCGTGTGGAACAGGGTGCCCACCGGCTCCCCGGCCAGTGCGGGCGCGGCATGCGCGGCGTCGGTGAGCACGACCGGGATGCCGGCACCGGTGGCGATCCGGGCCGCGTCGACCTTGGTCGCCATCCCACCCGTCCCCACGCCGGCGGCTCCCGCCGACCCGATCCGGACGTCGGCCAGGTCGACCTCCCCACGCACGTCGGGCAGCAACGTGGTGCCCTCGTGGTGCGGGTGGCCGTCGTACAGGCCGTCGACGTCGGAGAGCAGCACCAGCAGGTCGGCGTGCACCAGGTGCGCCACCAGCGCGGCCAGCCGGTCGTTGTCGCCGAAGCGGATCTCGGAGGTGGCCACCGTGTCGTTCTCGTTGACGATCGGCAGCACGCCGAGCTCGAGCAGCTTGGCGAAGGTCTGGTGGGCGTTGCGGTAGGTCGAGCGGCGCACGACGTCGTCGACGGTCAGCAGCACCTGGCCGGTGACGAGGCCGTGCCGGGCCAGCTCCTCGGTGTAGCGGTGCACGAGCAGGCCCTGGCCGACCGAGGCCGCCGCCTGCTGCACCGCGAGCGCCCGGGGTCGCCGGGTCAGGCCGAGCGGCGCCAGTCCGGCTGCGATCGCGCCGGAGGAGACCAGCACGACCTCCACGCCCCGAGACCGGACGCCGGCCAGCACCTCGACCAGCTGCCCGATCCGGACCGGGTCGATGCCTCCCTCGGCGGTGGTGAGCGAGGAGGAGCCGACCTTGACGACGACGCGCCTGGCGTCGGTGACCTCGCTCCTCATCGGCACGTGCCCACGGCCCGGACCCTCACGGGCGGGACTCCCGCTCGGGGTCAGCCTCCAGCCAGTCGGGGTCGTCCTTGGTGCCGATCTCGTACGACGTGGGGCCGCTGGTGAGCTTGCGGGCCACGTCGGCGCGGGTCTCGTTCTCCTCGCGGTCGCCCATCAGGTCGTCGATGTCGCGGCGGCGGCGGTGGGCGGGCCGCTTCTCGTCGAAGCGCTGGTCCTCGCCGCGGCGGCCGAGCATCTCGACACCGGCGTCGATGCCCGGCTTGAAGTCGAAGACGACCGCGTTGTCGATCGGGCCGATCAGCACCGCGTCGCCCTCGACCGCACCCATGCTCATCAGCCGCGACTCCACGCCCATCCGGTTGAGCCGGTCGGCGAGGAAGCCGACCGCCTCGTCGTTGCTGAAGTCGGTCTGGCGCACCCAGCGCTCGGGCTTGTCGCCGCGCACCCGCCAGCCGTCGGGCGTCTGTTCGACGCTGAAGTCGTCGCCGCCGTCGGCGGACCGGGGCCGGAGCACGATCCGCTTGGTCTCGGCCACCGGTCGCTCCGCCCGGGCCCGGGCCACGATCTCGGCCATCGCGAAGGTCAGCTCCCGCAGGCCCTCCTCGGACGCAGCGGACACCTCGATCACGCGCAGCCCCCGCTCACGGAGCTCCTCGACGACGAACGACGCGATGTCGCGGCCGTCGGGCACGTCGATCTTGTTCAGCGCGACCAGGCGCGGGCGGTCCTCGAGCCCGCCGTACCGGCTCAGCTCGTTCTCGATGATGTCGAGGTCCTCGACCGGGTTGCGGCCGGGCTCGATGGTCGCGGTGTCGATCACGTGCACCAGGGCGGCGCAGCGCTCGATGTGGCGCAGGAAGTCGTGGCCGAGGCCGCGGCCCTCGCTGGCACCCTCGATCAGGCCGGGCACGTCGGCGACGGTGAACGTGGTGTCGCCGGCGCTGACCACCCCCAGGTTGGGCACCAGGGTCGTGAACGGGTAGTCGGCGATCTTGGGCCGGGCGCGGCTGATCGCGGCGATCAGGCTGGACTTGCCGGCGCTGGGGAAGCCGACCAGGCCGATGTCGGCGACGACCTTGAGCTCGAGCACGATCTCGAGCTCCTCGCCGGGCTCTCCGAGCAGCGCGAACCCGGGCGCCTTGCGCTTGGAGCTGGCCAGGGCGGCGTTGCCGAGGCCGCCGCGGCCGCCGCTGGCGATGACCAGCTCGGTGCCGGGGCCGACCAGGTCGGCGATCACGGCGCCGTGCACGTCGGAGATGACCGTGCCCTCCGGGACCGGGAGCACCAGGTCCTTGCCGTGGCTGCCGTTGCGGTGCCCGCCGGCGCCGTGGCCACCGCTCTCGGCGCGGCGCTTGGAGCTGTGGTGGTACTCCAGCAGCGTGGTCACGTCGGGGTCGACGCGCAGCACGACCGACCCTCCGGGGCCGCCGTTGCCGCCGTCGGGGCCGCCGAGCGGCTTGAACTTCTCACGGTGCACCGAGGCGACACCGTGGCCGCCCCGGCCGGCTGCGACGTGCAGCGTGACCTGGTCGACGAAGGTGGGGACCGCCATGGTGCTGACTCCTGTGGTTGAAATGCCGAAGGGCGTCCCCAGTCTAGGGACGCCCTTCGGATGAAGTGTGTGTCTAGGTGAGCGTCAGTTCACTCGCCCGGGACGATGTTGACGACGCGGCGCCCACGACGGGTGCCGAACTCGACGGCACCGCCGACGAGGGCGAACAGGGTGTCGTCGCCACCGCGGCCGACGCCGGTGCCCGGGTGGAAGTGCGTGCCCCGCTGGCGCACGATGATCTCGCCCGCGTTGACGGCCTGGCCGCCGAAGCGCTTCACGCCGAGGCGCTGGGAGTTCGAGTCGCGACCGTTCTTGGTCGAGGCTGCGCCCTTCTTGTGTGCCATGAGTTCAGTCCTTCGGTGTCGAGCGGATGCTCAGAGGGAGATGTCGGTGACCTTGACCTGGGTGTACTTCTGACGGTGACCCTGGCGCTTCTTGTAACCGGTCTTGTTCTTGTACTTCTGGATGATGATCTTGGGGCCCTTCGTGGCGCCGAGCACCTCAACGGTCACCGAGGCCTTGCCGAGGGTGTCGGCGTCGGAGGTGATGGTCTCGCCGTCGACCACCAGCACGACCGGAAGGGTCACCGACTCACCGACACCGGTGGTCACCTTGTCGATCTCGATGACGTCGCCCACGGCAACCTTCTGCTGAATGGCGCCTGCGCGCACGATCGCGTACACCGCGGTCTCCTTCGTCGTTTCCATCAACTACACGTCCCGGCCTGCGGCACGCCACGTCCGACGATGAGGTCGGGGAGGTGCCAGCAGGATGCGCGCACGGAATGCACGCCGACGACCAATAGTACGGATCCGGCACCCGCACCGCAAAACGGGCGGCCACGGGGCACTGCCGGACGTCTCCCGGAGCGTACGACGCTGGTGACGCAGCGAGGCCGGCCACCCGACACGATGCGGGTGACCGGCCTCGGCCGATGCGGTGGTTCAGCGCTTGCGGGTGCCCTTCTTCTTGACCGGCACGTGCAGCTCGTTCGGCTCGGTCTCGCCGGAGCCGGCGGCCTCGCCGGACTAGGTCGCCTCTGTCGCGGCCCGGGAGTCCGAGCCGGGCTCGAGGTCGGCCACCGCCGGCTCGACCATTCCGTCGGTCGACGGCGAGCCGATCGTCCCCACGGTCAGGTGCTGCTGGCTGGGTGCCGACATCAGCGGCACCGCCACCGGCGGGCCGGCGGGGCGGCTCGCGCTGCGCCGGCGGGTCCGGGTCACCACGGCGGGCGCCTTCACCTCCGGCTCAGGCTCGGGTGCGGGCTCGGGTGCGGGCTCGGGGGTCACCGCGGCGGTCTCCCCAGCATGCTGCGCAGCCGGCTCCTCATCCTGGTCCAGCCCTTTTGCCGGCTCGACGGGCGGAGTCACCTGCTCGACCTGCGGCTCGTCGGTGGGCTGCTCGTCGGTGAGAGGCGCGGAGTCGGTCGCGGGTTGCTCGACCGGGGTCGCACCCCGGCGTCGGGACCGGGTAGGCCGCCGCCCGCTGGGATGCTCGGCGGGCTGCTCGGCGGGCTGCTCGCCGGGCTGCTCGGTCGGCTGCTCGGGCTCCGGCTGCGGGGCCTCGGGCTCCGCCTCCGGCTCGGCCGGAGGGTGACTGCCGGCCAGCACCTTGGGCGACGGCGTCGACCGCCCGCCGCCACCGTTGCTGCTGGTGGCGTTGTCGTCGCCGTCGTCGCGGCCGCGGCCACGCCCTCGACGCCCGCCACGGCGGCTGTCGTCGTCGGCGTTGCGCGGCTCGATCGGGGTCTCGTGCACGACCAGGCCCCGGCCCTGGCAGTGGTTGCAGTTCTCGCTGAAGGCCTCCAGCAGGCCGGTGCCGATCCGCTTGCGGGTCATCTGCACCAGGCCCAGCGAGGTCACCTCGGCCACCTGGTGGCGGGTCCGGTCCCGGCCCAGGCACTCGACCAGGCGACGCAGCACCAGGTCGCGGTTGGACTCCAGCACCATGTCGATGAAGTCGATGACGATGATGCCGCCGATGTCGCGCAGCCGGAGCTGGCGCACCATCTCCTCGGCCGCCTCCAGGTTGTTCTTGGTCACCGTCTCCTCGAGGTTGCCCCCGGAGCCGGTGAACTTGCCGGTGTTGACGTCGACGACCGTCATCGCCTCGGTGCGGTCGATGATCAGCGAGCCGCCCGAGGGCAGCCACACCTTGCGGTCCATGCCCTTGGCGATCTGCTCGTCGATCCGGTACGCCGAGAACGAGTCGCGGCCGGACTGGCCGGCGTCGTAGCGCTCGAGGCGCGACTCGAGGTCGGGGGCCACGTGCACGACGTACTGCTGCACGGTCTCCCAGGCGTCGTCGCCCTCGATGACCAGCTTGGCGAAGTCCTCGGTGAAGAGGTCGCGGACCACCTTGAGCGTGAGGTCGGGCTCTCCGTAGAGCAGCTTCGGGGAGCCGCCGGACTTCGAGTTCTTCTCGATGTCCTCCCAGCGGGCCTTGAGCCGCTCGACGTCGCGGGTGAGCTCCTCCTCGGAGGCGCCCTCGGCCGCGGTGCGCACGATGACGCCGGCCGTGTCGGGCACGATCTCCTTGAGCAGCGCCTTGAGCCGGCCCCGCTCGGTGTCGGGGAGCTTGCGCGAGATCCCGCTCGTCGTGCCGTCGGGCACGTAGACCAGGAACCGACCGGCCAGGCTGACCTGGCTGGTGAGCCGGGCGCCCTTGTGACCGATCGGGTCCTTGGTGACCTGCACCAGGATCGACTGGCCCGAGGAGAGCACGGACTCGATCTTGCGGGGCTGGCCGTCCTTGTGGCCCAGCGCCGACCAGTTGACCTCGCCTGCGTAGAGCACGGCGTTGCGGCCCTTGCCGATGTCGATGAAGGCGGCCTCCATGGAGGGCAGCACGTTCTGCACCCGGCCGACGTAGACGTTCCCGATCAGGGAGGTCTGCGACTCGCGGGCGACGTAGTGCTCGACGAGCACCTTGTCCTCGAGCACTGCGATCTGCGAGAGGTCGTCGCGCTGCCGGATCACCATCACCCGGTCGACGGACTCGCGGCGGGCCAGGAACTCGGCCTCGCTCACGATCGGGGCGCGGCGCCGGCCGGCCTCGCGGCCCTCGCGGCGGCGCTGCTTCTTGGCCTCGAGCCGGGTCGAGCCGGCCACGGCGGTGATCTGGTCCTCGGCGCTACGCCGGCTGCGGACCCGGGTCACGGTGTTGTCGGGGTCGTCTCCCCCGTCGTTCCCGTCGTCACCCGTACGGCGACGCCGACGGCGACGGCGCGATCCCGCGCCCTCACCGGACTCGCTGCTGTCGTCGGAGGCCCGCTCACCCCGGTTCCCGCCGCGACGGGAGTCGCCAGAGCCCTGGTTGTCGCCCGAGGACTCCCCTGCGTCAGCCTGGTCGCTCGAGTCGTCGGAGCCGCTGGTGGCCTCGCCGGAGTCGTCACCGTCGCCGGACTTGCGCCGACGGCGACCGCCACGGCGACGGCGACGGCGCGGTGCGCCGCTCTCGTCGGTGTCGTCGGTCTCGTCGGTCTCCTCGGAGTCGTCCCGACCCTCAGGTGCGTCGTCGGCCGCACGGTCGTCGGCACGGTCCGCCGCAGCGGCCCGGGAGCCGGACCTGCTGCGGGTCCGGGAGCCGGACCTCGGCTCGCTCGCAGCCTCGGAGGTGGCGTCGGCAGCGGTGTCCGAGGTGGTGGCGGCGTCAGCCGACTCCGCGGCTTCGCCCGGCGCGCCGGCCTCAGCCGACGCGGACGCGCCGGCGGGACGGCGCGAGCGGCTGCCGCGGGTGGTCCGGGTGACGGTGGGCCGCTCGGACGTGTCGCCGGCGGCCGGCTCGGGGCTCGCCGCGCTGTCAGCAGCGGCCTCGACGCCCGCCTCGGCAGGCTCGAGGGCGTCGGCGGCCGGCATGGTGACGGTCTTGCGGGTGCGCCGGGTGGTGGTCGCCTTGACCGGCTCCGGGGGCTGGAAGAGCAGGGTGGGCGGGACCGCGCCGGGCTCGTCCTGCACCGGGGCCTCGGTGACCACGGGAGTCGCAGCCGTCTTCTTCGTGGTCCGCTTGCGCGGTGCCGACTTCGTGACGACGGGCGCGCCCGGCGCGGTGGGCGTGTCCACCGCCAGGGGCAGCGTCTCAGCCTCGTCCGCCGGCACGTCCGCAGCGGGGGTCTTCTTCGCTGCGGCCTTCTTGGCCGGCGCCTTCTTGGCGGCGGTCTTCTTGGCGGCGGTCTTCTTCGCGACCGCCTTCTTGGCCGGCGCCTTCTTGGCCGGGGCGGCACCCTCGATCACCGGTGACGCGTCAGCCGGGTTCGATTCGTTGTTGTCGGTGGTGTTGTCTTCGTCGAGCACGAGCTCTCCTTGCCACCCGACCGTGCCCTCGCACGGATCCGGATGTGTCCGACGACGTCGGCCCGACTCCGGGCGACATCGCAAAGCCTGCGTGTGGCGGCGACACCCTCCGCGGGTGCGTCAGAAGGAGCGTGCCGAACGCCTGCCGCGGTCGCCGGGCCCGTGCTGCGCCGCCCCTGTCACAGGCGATGCCATGGCCGCGTCGCGGTCTGGTGCCGACCTTCACCCTCTGTGCCAGCGCCTGGAAGCGGCACCGGCGAGAACGTCGTCGGGTCGTGCCGTGAAGCATCGACCGCTTCGAGTATCGCACATGTCAACCGGTTTCCGGTCAGCCACGGCCGCCCAGCGGGTCCGCGATCGTGGCGTCCGCCTCGTCGAGCGGGCCCTGCTCCACCCTGGTCAGCGTGGGCGCCTCACCGGTGTCCAGGCCGGTCAGTGCCCGTAGCCCGACCAGCACGTCGTCGGGCCGGACCGCCGGCACCCCGTGCCGGAGCACGAGGTCGAGGTCCGCACCATCGGCGCGCAGCGCGACGACCGCGGCCCGGCAGTCGAAGGACCGCAGGCCCTTCTTCGTCATCCGTTCGACGGTGACCTCGTCGGCCGCCAGGAACGCGTTGACGGCCGCGTCGAGCGCCTCGGCGGCGGCCGTCGTACCGATCCGCCAGCGGCTGCCGCTGAGCAGCTCGGACAACGACCCGCCGGCCGACTCGACGACCGCCAGGACGTCGAGCCCGTCGGGCAGCGCCTCGTCGAGGGCGGCCCGCACGTCGGCGGGGTCCACCACCTCGGCGAGCGCGATCTCGAGGTACTCCGCCTCGCTCGCCGACCCGGTGGGGGCGGCACCGGCGTAGGAGATCCGGGGGTGCGGGTTGAAGCCCGACGAGTAGGCCATCGGGATCCGGGCCCTGAACACGGCGCGCTCGAAGGCCCGGCTGAAGTCGCGGTGGCTGGTGAAGCGGAGCCGTCCGCGCTTGGCGTAGCGGATCCGCAGCCGCTGGACGGGCGGGGCTTGCTGTTCGGGCTGTTCACGCACGCCCGCAGCCTAGGAGAGATCCGGGCTCAGGCCTTCATCAGCGGCGAGGGGTAGACCGTCCCGATCCGTTGCCCGCCGAGCCAGCGGGTCAGTCGCTCCGCCTCCACCTGGAGCGCGGCCAGCCCCTCCTGACCCACGTCCTCGAGCAGCCTCACCTCCACCGCCCCGTCGTCGTCCTGCCGCCAGCCGCCCACGATCCGGCCGTCCCACCAGGCCGTCGTGCCGGCGTTGCCGTTGCGGTCGAAGAGCTGCGGGCCGTGCGGCCCGAGGTAGAAGTCGCGCTCCTTCCAGCCCATCACGGTGGGGTCGAGCACGGGCAGCAGCGCGGCCCAGGGCGCCACCGGTCCGACGTCGTCGAGGTCGTCGGGGAGCACCCAGCCCGGGCCGGTGCTCAACGCCACCTCCACGGCGCCGATGTCGGCCAGGGCCTGGCGGGCCGCGCTGACGGTGCTGCCCAGCCACCACTGCAGGTCGCTCACCGGCGCCGGCCCGAAGGTCCACAGCCAGCGCCGGACGATCTCGGCGTACCCCTCCTCCGGCTCCGGGCGAGCGGGGCGGTCGCCCAGCCAGTCGGCCATCAGCGACCACTGTGGTCGCGACACCCGCCAGTGACCGGTGTTGCGGCCCCGCACGATGTCGCCGCGTGCGCCCAGCTGGGTGAGCACCCGCGGGCCGATCGGCATCTCGCCGCCGTACGACGTGCCGGGCGCGATGGTGATGGTGCCCGCGATCTCGGGCACCTCCGCCCGCAGCTCCTGGGCGGTCCGCGGCCCGTCGGCGAGCGCCTTGAGGACCGCCTCCCCGGCGGCCTGGAGCCAGGCCTGTCCGTCGGTGGCCAGACCCGACGCCACTACGTCCTTGACGATCCGCTGACCCTCGGTGCGGGCGACCCGGGCCGAGGCACTCGCCCACGCCGCGGGGAGCAGGTCGCGGGGGAAGACGAACAGGGTGCGCCGCATCGCCAGCTGCTTCACCAGGCTGCGGTGCTCGTGCAGGGCCTCCTCCACGTCGGCCGGTCGCAGGCCGTCGACGCGGGCGAACAGCGAGAGGTGCACCGTCGCCGGCTCGGTGGCGTGCAGCACCGTCATCGCCCGGGTGGCCTCGTCCGACGTGGCCAGCCGGGCGGTCGGGGCGATGCCGTGGCGGCGCCCGATCCGGGCCCGGCGCTCGTCGTCGGAAAGCGGTCTCATCGGGCCAGCATGCCGGTTCCGCTGCCCGGACTCGACCCCTCCCGCGCCACCAGCAGGGCCCGACCGCCGCGGGAGCGACCTATCCTTCATGGGGAGCACGCACGCCACCGAGTCCTCGAGGAGCCCATGAACCGCCGGAGCCCGGCCACGGCCGCCCTGGTGGCCCTGGCCGCCGTGGTCGCCCTCTCGGTGATCGTGGTCGCCATGGCGGGAGCGCTGACCGCTCCCGGCGACCGGGGAGCTGAGCGCACGTCACGAACCGCCGCCGGGTCGACCGGTGCCGTGCCCGGCGGCAGCACCGCGCAGGCCCCGTCTCCCTCGGCCTCGTCGCCCTCGGCCCCGTCGCCCTCGGCCCCGTCGACACCTGCCGCCGGGTGCCCGCCCGGGGCACCCGTCACCCGACCCGTCGCCGGACCGGCCACCCTGAGCGTGCTCACCTTCAACATCCACTCCGCGCTGCGGCACTCCGAGCTCGACCTGCCGGGGATCGCCGACGAGATCTCGGCGGCGCGACCCGACGTGGTGCTGCTCCAGGAGGTGGACCGGCACCGGGCTCGCAGCGGCCGCGTCGACCAGGCCGGGTGGCTGGGCCGGCGACTGGGCATGCAGGCGGTGTACGGCGCCGCGCTGGTGCGCCGGCCGGTGCGCGCCGGCGCCCCCCGCCGCGAGCTGGGCAACGCGATCCTGACCCGGCTCCCGGTCACCGACTGGACCAACCACCCGCTGCCCAACCATCCGGGCCTGCAGCCGCGCGGCCTGCTGCGGGCCACGATCCGGGTCGACGGCCGGCTCGTCGACGTCTACACGACCCACCTGCAGCACACCCGCGGCAGCATCCGGATCGAACAGCTCCGCGCCATCCGGGACGTGCTCGCGACCACCGACCGTCCGGTGCTGCTCGGTGGCGACCTCAACGCCACCCCCGACTCGGTGGCCCTGCGCGTGGGCCCCGGCTTCC
>JBBQRV010000078.1:0-14177 GCA_038214475.1 Propionibacteriales bacterium
CGTGGCCCAGCGGATGGCGGCCTTCCTCCAGGATGGCGCTCCCCACCGGGGAGACTCGGTGATCGAGGACCTGGGCCTGGTCGTCGGCGAGCTTTCCGACGAGTCGCCGCTCGTGCTGGTGCTGGAGGACATGCACTGGGCCGACCGGTCCACGCAGGACTTCGCGGTCTCGGTGTCGCGGACGATGCAACGTGCGGTGTGCTTGGTGCTCACCTTCCGCACCGATGAACTGACGCGCCGCCATCCCTTCCGCCAGTCGCTGGTGGAGATCGGACGCAGCGTGGGCGCCCGGCGCGTCGACCTCGCCCCACTCGGCCGCGATGGGATCACCGGCATCGTCGAGAGCTGCACGGGCCGGCCCGACACTGCTCTCGTGGGTGCGCTCCTGGCGCGCTCCGAGGGCAACCCGCTGTACGCCGAGGAGCTGCTGCAGGTCGGCGCCGACAGGCTCCCGGGACCACTGAGCGACCTCCTCCTGGCCCGTGTCGACGCGTTGTCGGTGCCGACCCGGGACCTGCTGAGGTTGGCCTCGGTCAACGGCAGCCGGCTCGACCACCAGCTGCTCGGCCTGGTCACCGCCCACGACGATGACAGCCTCGACGCCTGCCTGCGGGAGGCGATCGACGCCAACGTCCTGCGCGCCATCGGCGAGCACCTCGAGTTCCGCCACGGGCTCCTGCGCGAGGCGGTCTACGACGACCTCCTGCCCGGTGAGCGGACTCGCACCCACGGCCTCCTGGCAGCAGCCCTGCAGGAGCGGCTCGGCGAGACGCCGGGGATCGCCGACCTCGGCCGGCTCGCCTACCACTGGTACGCCGCGCACGACCTGCCCGCTGCCTACGCGGCGTCGGTGCAGGCCGGTCTGATGGCCCGCACCTACGGCGGCCCCGAGGCCATAGCCCACCTCGACCGAGCCCTCGGTCTCTTCGAGCAGGTGCCGCACCGCGACGCCCCCGACCCGGCCAAGGCCGACCTGATCCGGCTGCTCGCCGAGTGCTGGCACGAACAGCATGACTTGGACCGGGCCCAGGCGCTGATGCTGGAGGCGCTCGGCCTCGTCGACGACGACACCGACCGGCTCCTCGCGAGCCGCGTGTACTCGTCGTACGCGAGCCAATGCTTCGAGCTCGAAGGTCAGCTCGGCCACCGCGAGGCCGTCGAGCGGGCCATCGCCTGCGCCGAGGGTTCGCCCTCCGAGGAGCTCGCCACCGCCCAGATGATGCTGGCGGTGATCCACTGGCGCCTCGGATGCCTCCACGACGCGCTGGGGTTCGTCGACCGCGCCATCGAGGCGGCGGATGCGGTGCCGGCCCCCGTCACCGAGTCGGGAGCGCTGCAGATCCGCGGCTGGGTGAACTACGGCCTGGGCAGGACCGACGCCGCGATGGCGGACTACGAGGCGGCGAGGCGGTGCGCCGTCCGTGGCGATGGCGGCGCCGAGGCCCTCTGGGTGGAGCGGCACAGCGTCGAGGCGATGATCGACGGGCTCGACCCGGGCCGAGGGATGACCCTCGCCGTCGAACTGCGAGCCCGGGCCCGGGAGCTCGGCTCGCCAGAGGTGGCCGCCGAGGCGGGGCTGCAAGTCGCCCACGGTCTCATTCACCTCGGCCGGCTGGACGAAGCCGACCTCCTGCTGTCCGACCTGGTCGATGAGGGCACCTCGCCGGACTACTTCTTCTGGCGATACGCCCGGGCGCGCCTGCTCGCCCTGCAAGGTCATGCCGCTGCGGCCCTCCCCCTCGAGCGGGCGAGCATGGCGGTCATCCGCAAGGCCGCGATGCTTCCCTACCACGAGACAGTGCAGCAGCATATCGAGGTGCTGGTGGCCAACGGCCTCGCAGACGAGGCCCTCGACATCGCCCGCGAGTTCACGGCGGCCATGCGAGACGCGGACGGTCCGTCCACACAGGCTGGCATCGCATGCTTCGCCTACGCCGCCATCGCCGCGGCTCGGGCAGCCGGGCTCTTGTGCGACGACGAGCTGGTGGCGACGGCCGACGGCCTGCTCGATCAGGCCGCAGCGACGATCACCGAGCAGGCGCTCACCTCATGGCAGGGCACGTTCTATCTGATCGCTCGCGCGCTGCGCGCCGACCTCGCGGGCGACCCGTCCGTCGACGCGTGGCGTACGGCGAGCGCCGCGTGCGCCCGGATCGGTGCCGGGCTCGCTATGAGGCCGCGGCTGGGACTGGTCGCGGCGCTGCTCGCCGCCGGGGAGCGGGACGAGGCCCGCACCTCCCTCCCCGAGCTGGTGGCCGACGCCCGAGCGATGGGAGCCACCGGTGTCGCGGCGGAGGCAGTTCGTCTCGGGCACCGGCACCGCGTCCCGCTGAGCGAGGAGCAGCCACCCAGCCGACTCGACGTGCTCACCGCCCGCGAGCGAGAGGTGCTCGACGTGCTCGTCACCGGAGCGACCAACCGGGCGATCGCCGAGCGACTGTTCATCAGCGAGAAGACGGTCAGCGTCCACGTGACGAACCTGCTCGCGAAGCTCGGGTGCGCCAACCGCGGCGAGGCCGCAGCCCTGGCCCGAGAGCTCGCGCCGGCCGACTAAGGGCCTCAGTCTGCTGCGCGCGCAACTAAGGCGCCATCGGGCCTGGAGTCAGGGAGTTCGCCCGATGTGAGGGGTGGGGCCTTAGGCGAAGTCTGGGGTCATCAGCAGAACCGACCACCCCAGCCAGGAGCACACCATGTACAACAGCTACGTCACCGAGACCATCGCTCGCCAGCGCTTGGACGAGACCGCCCGCCAGGCCCGCACCGCACACCAGCGTCGCCAGATCAAGACGCGCGCCGGCTGGCACTTCCCCAAGGTCAGCCTCCCTGGCCGTCCGCATGTGGCGACCGTGCGCCCGGCCTGAAACCACTCAGCGATCGACCCCGTCCGAGTTCCTCGGGCGGGGTCGATCGCGGGAGTGACACACGTTGGTCGAGGCTGCACTGGGCGTGCCACTTGTTCGGGCCGAGACTCGATCAGCGCAGGGCGTAGGTCGCCAAGAAGACACCCACGTAGTGCACGATGAAGGCCAAGATCGTGAAGGAGTGGAACACCTCATGGAAGCCGAACCACTCGGGATTGGGATTCGGCTTCTTGAGGCCGTACACCACGCCACCGAGGGTGTACAGCAGCCCGCCTGTCACGACGAGGCTCAAGGTCGCGATCGCTATCGGCGTGCTCAATCGATGGGCACCATCGACGAAGTCGGGAATGAAGAAGACAGCAAACCATCCCAGCCCGATGTAGACCGGCGTGTAGAACCATCGCGGGGCGCTGGTCCAGAAGACTCGGAAGAGCACGCCAAGCAGGGCGCCGCCCCAGATGCCCGTGAGCAGCCAGACGCGCGCGCTGCCATCCAGAAGTAACATCGCGAAAGCCGTGTACGTGCCGGCGATCAGAATGAAGATGTTCGAGTGATCGAGCCGGCGCAGCAGCGCCCAGATGGCGGGCTGCCACGTGCCGAGATGGTAGAGCGCCGAGATGGCGAACAGCAGCAGGGCGGCCGAAATGAAGACCCCCGATCCGATCTTCGTGCCGACCGACGGGGACAGCATGATCAAGACGATTCCAGCAGCCACCACGAGCGGGATCGACCCCGCGTGGAGCCACCCTCGTAGCCGTGGCTTGACCTCAGCCATCTTGTCGGCCATCACCACCACGGCCGCATCATGGTCCAGGAACTTGCTCACGACGCCATCATGAGCCCCAAAAGAGCAACAAACGAACTGGCGTTCGCGAAGGCATGTCCAGGGTCTACGGCAACGCAGTCGGGTGGTGCGTCGCGCGCCGAGTGAAGCGCCGCCACCGCCGGAGGCATGATCGCGTCAACGGGGTGGGTCGCGGCCACGACGCCGACCTCGACGTTCTGGTCGGCGTTGGCGTAGATGAACTGCCCATCAAGAAGGACGCAATGTAGGCACTCCACTCCGTGGACGTCTCGGTCCCCGTGCGCCTCGAGTCATTCTGGGCGGTTTGCAGCAGGTCCTCAGAGTTCGAAGGCGGTCACCCTGCTGCTGGTGACCGTGGGCGAGCCAACCCCCCGGCGCGGGTCGTGCCACATTCACACCGCGCGGCCCGGCGCGAAGCTCCACGTCGCTGACGGCAACGCTGACTGCTACCGCGAGGCATCGCCGATTGCCGATCGGCCGCGTCCCCCGTTCACAGAGATCCTTCATGACGCGATGAGACTTCCCTGCCGAGGCTACGGATCGAAAGGTTCGGGGCTCGACCCCCGATGGGTGCGCGCACGGTCTGAGTGCTCCCCGGCCAAGCCAGCCCGCGGCAGTGCCGCGGCCCCGGCGGGAAGGGCGACGTGGGTGTATCCACCCATGGCCGACGTCCCGCAGATGGACGATCCGGCCGACGCGGTCGAGTCGGTCTGCTTCCTAGCGTGGTTCCACCCACTCACTTGGAGGAACCATGGAACACGTCGAGACCGTCGTGATCGGCGCCGGGCAGGCCGGCCTTGCCACGGCGTACCACCTGCAGCGCCTCGGGCGACCGTGCCTGGTCCTGGACGGCAACGCCCGGATCGGCGACGGCTGGCGGCGCCAGTGGGACACCCTGCGGCTCTACTCGCCGGCGAAGTTCGACGGGCTGCCCGGCCTGCCCTTCCCGGGCGACCCCTGGTCGTTCCCCGGGAAGGACGACGTGGCCGCCTACCTGGAGGCGTACGCCGCGAAGTGGGACCTCCCGGTCCGGCTGGGCATCCGGGTCGAGCGGCTCTCGGCCGCGGACCAGGGCGGAGGCTTCGTCGTGGAGACGGATGCGGGCCCGATCGGCTGCGACCACGTGGTGGTGGCCACCGGCACGTTCGGCAGGACACCCGCGGTCCCCGAGGCGGCAGGTGACCTCGACCCCACGATCCTGCAGCTGCACTCCAGCGAGTACCGGCGCCCGGGACAGCTGCGGGACGGCCCGGTGCTCGTGGTCGGCGCCTCGCACTCCGGCACCGACATCGCCTTCGAGGTGGCCCGGACCCGACCCACCACGCTGGTGGGTCGCGACTGTGGTCAGATCCCCGTGCGGCTCGGCTCGCGCCGGATGAGGGTGGTGTTCCCCGCCCTGCTCTTCGTGTGGCGCCACCTGCTGACCCGGCGCACCCCGATCGGACGACACGAGATGGGCGCGGTGCGTGGTCACGGCGGACCCATGCTGCGGGTGAAGCGCTCCGACCTCGCCGAGCGCGGTGTGGTGCGGAACAAGTCCCGGTTCGCTGGGTCCAGGGACGGGAAGCCGGTGCTCGACGACGGCACGGTGGTCGATGCGACCACCGTGGTCTGGGCCACCGGCTTCCGGCAGGCGTTCGACTGGATCGACCTTCCGGTGGTGGGGGAGGACGGCTGGCCGCGCGAGTACCGCGGGGTGGCCGACGACGTCCCGGGCCTGTTCTTCTGCGGGCTCTCCTTCCAGTACTCGTTCTCCTCGATGCTGATCGGGGGCGTGGGGCGAGACGCCGCACTCGTGGCGGACAGGATCGCCGCCCGCGCTCCGTCGGGTGCCGGACGCCGCGAGCGCCAGTCCGGACCGCGGGCCGCCTGACGAGGCCCGAGAGTCAGACCGGTCGCGAGTAGGGTCCGGAGTGGAGGTGCGGGGATGGGCATTCTCGAGGACCTGGGAGTGGCGCGGTCGGACTTCGAGCGCGGCGACTGGGTCGCTGCCCTGGACACCTGGGCCGGCGTCGACCGCGACCGGCTGGGGGCGGCTGACCTCGCGGCCGCGGCCCAGTCGGCGTACCTGCTCGGCCGGCGCGCGGACTCGCTGGACTTCTACGAGCGCGCGTTCCGTGCGTGCGTGGACGAAGGGGACGCGGCCGCCGCGGTGCGGTGCGCCTTCCATCTCGGCATGCTGTGCGGGACCGGCGGTGAGCCGGCGCTGGCCGCCGGCTGGACCTCGCGGGCCGAGCGGCTGCTCGGGGAGCTCGGTGCCGACCCGGTCGAAGGTGGCTACGTCAGCTTCCTGCACATGTACCGCCACCTGCGGTCCGGTGCCTTCGCCGAGGCGGCGGCCTGCGCTGCCGAGACCACCCGGGCCGCCCGGGTGCACGGCGACCCGGACCTGCTGGCGCTCGGGCTCTGCTCCCAGGGCCGGCTCACGATCCTCTCGGGCGACGTGGCGGCCGGCCTGGCGCTGCTCGACGAGTCGTTGGTGGGGGCTGCCGCGGGAGAGGTGTCCGCGATGATCCTCGGGCACGTCTACTGCACGGCCATCGAGGGCTGCCAGGAGATCTCCGACTTCCAGCGAGTGACCGAGTGGACCTCGGCGCTGCACCGGTGGTGTGAAGCGCAACCGGGGCTGGTCGCGTTCACCGGCCAGTGCTCGGTGCACCGCGGTCAGGTCATGCGACAGCACGGCGCGTGGCCGGAGGCGCTGGAGGAGTTCGGCCTCGCCGTCGACCGGTACCGCCAGATCGAGTCCTTCGACGCGATCGGGCTGGCGGAGTACGAACAGGGGGAGGTCCGGCGCCTGCGCGGCGAGTACGACGCCGCCGAGGCCGCGTTCCAACGCTCCTCCGAGCACGGCTACGACCCCCAGCCGGGCCTGGCCCTGCTCTGGCTGGCCCGCGGGCGCGCTGCCGCCGCGGTCGCCGCCGTACGCCGGCTGCTCGGCGAGGTCGCCGAACCGGTGCACCGGTCGCGGCTGCTGCCGGCCGCGGTCGACGTCCTGCTCGCGGTGACGGCGCTCGAGGAGGCCCGGGTGGCCGCCGAGGACCTGGACCGGGTCGCCACCCACGTGGGGTCGGTGTCGGCTCAGGCCCAGGCGGCCTACGCCTCGGGCGCGGTCGAGCTCGCGGCCGGCGACCCCGCGGGAGCGCTGCCCTACCTGCGCAAGGCGCGCCAGCTGTGGGCCCGCGCCGAGAACTCCTACGAGGTCGCCCGGGTGCGCGTGCTCGTCGGCCGGTCGTTGACGGCGTTGGGCGACCAGGACTCGGGGAGCCAGGAGCTGTCCGCGGCACGGGAGGTCTTCGCGGTGCTCGGCGCAAGCCCGGATGCCGCCGCCGTCGACCGGTTGCTGCGACCGCGCGACCTGCCGGACGGTCTGACCGGCCGCGAGGTCGAGGTGCTCCGGCTGGTGGCCTCGGGTCGCAGCAACGGGCAGATCGCCGGCGAGCTGGTGCTCAGCGAGAAGACGGTCGCGCGGCACCTGTCCAACATCTTCACCAAGCTGGCGGTCGGCTCACGCACCGCGGCCGCCGCCTACGCCTTCGAGCACGACCTGGTCTGACCTGTCCCTGGTTGCCTCCGGATCGACCCGTCCATCCCGGCCGCGGACGTGCCAGACTCCCGGCAGGGCACTCAGGGCTGAGGAGCGGGCGCATGCACCAGATCGACCAGACCGGTGAGCAGATGGTGCGCAGCGTGCTCGCGTACGCCGAGAACCGGCTCCGGATGGACCCCGTGCCGCTCGACAGGGGCGCCCTGCCGGCCGACGAGCTCTACGAGCGCCTCGACGGGCTGATCCGCGACACCGGACGGGCCCCCGACGAGGTGCTGGGCGTCTACTCCTCGGTGATCGCCCCCAGCGTGATCTCCGCCGACAGCCCGCGCTTCCTCGGCTTCATCCCGGCCGCGCCCACCAAGGCCAGCCTGCTCTTCGACATGCTCGTCTCCTGCGCCTCGATCCAGGGCATCTCGTGGCTGGAGGCCTCCGGGGCGATCGCCGCGGAGAACACCGTGCTCCGCCTGATCGCCGACGAGGCCGGGCTCCCCGCGAGCGCCGGCGGCTGCTTCGTCTCCGGCGGCTCGGCCGGCAACCTGTCCGCGCTGGCGGTGGCCCGCGAGACCGCGAAGAAGCGGCTCGGCGCCGAGGGTGCCGGCCGCCGGCTCCGCGTGGTCGTCGGCACCGACGCGCACTCCTCGATCGTCAACACCCTGCGGCTGCTGGAGATGGACGCGCTGGTCGTGGACACCCCCGACCACCGGCTCACCGCCGCGGCGGTCCGGGCCGCCCTCGACGCCGACGACGACCTCTCCGACGTCGCCGCCGTGGTCTGCACCTCGGGCACCACCAACGCCGGCATCGTCGACGACCTGGCCGGGGTCGGCTCGCTGGCCCGCGAGCGTGGCTGGTGGTTCCACGTCGACGGGGCGTACGGCGGCTCCGGGATCTTCGCCCGCTCCCTCAAGCCGAAGTACGCCGGGCTGGAGCTGGCCGACTCGTTCATCCTCGACCCGCACAAGTGGCTCTTCACGCCCTTCGACTGCTGCGCCCTGCTCTACCGCGAGCCCGAGCTGGCCCGGGCCACGCACACCCAGGACGCGTCGTACCTCGACGTCATCCACACCTCCGACGGCGAGTGGAACCCCACCGACTACGCCTACCACCTCACCCGCCGGGCCCGCGGCCTGCCGCTGTGGTTCTCGCTGGCCGTCTACGGCGTCGACGCCTACCGCGAGGCGATCGAGGTCGCCCCGGCGCTGGCCCGCCAGACCGCCGACCTGATCCGCGAGCTTCCGCACCTCGAGCTGATCCGCGAGCCCGACCTCGGCATCGTGCTCTTCCGGCGGATCGGCTGGCAGGGCGCCGACTACGACGCCTGGGCCCAGCGGCTGCACGACGACGGGGTCGCGTTCATCCCGCCGAGCAAGTGGGACGGCGAGACCGTCGGCCGGTTCGCGTTCCTGCACCCCGAGACCAGCCTCGACGTGGTCCTCGAGGTGCTGTCCCGCACCGAGTGACCCCAGCCAGCGACCCAGCCCCCAGCGACCCAGCCCTGAGGAGACGACCGATGGCCCGCACCGCGCAGCACCCCCTGGAGCCCCTCGACGAGCAGGAGTTCCGGCAGACGACCGCGATCCTGCGCCGCGACCAGGGGCTCGACGCCGCCTGGCGGTTCGCCTCCATCGAGCTCCAGGAGCCGCCCAAGGCCGAGGTGAAGGCCTGGCGCCCCGGCGACCCGGTGCGGCGTACGGCGCTCGCGGTGCTGTGGAACCGCGAGGACAACCGCACCTTCGAGGGCGTCGTCGACCTCACCGGCGACACCGTCGTCTCGTGGACCCACGTGGAGGGGGTGACCCCGCACTTCACCACCGACGAGTACCACGAGGTCGACGAGGCGATGCGCGCCCACCCCGACGTGGTCGCGGCGCTGGCGTCGCGCGGCATCACCGACATGTCGCTGGTGACCATCGAGGTCTGGACCTACGCGAAGGCGCTGATGCCGCCGCAGTGGCGCGACCGCCGGCTCGGCTGGTGCGACATCTGGTACCGCGCCACCCCGCAGGGCAACCTCTACGCGCACCCGGTCTCCGGGCTCAAGGTGGTCGTCGACGTCAACACCCTCGAGCTGCTCGACCTCGAGGACGACCACGACCACGGCCAGCCCGAGGTCGACGCCGAGTACGTGCCCGGCACCTGGACCGGGGAGCTGCGCACCGACCTGACCCCCCTGCACATCACCCAGCCCGAGGGCGTCTCCTTCACCCTCGAGGGCACCGAGCTGCGCTGGCAGAACTGGTCGATGCGGCTCGGCTTCAACTACCGCGAGGGCCCGGTGATCTACCAGGTCTCCTACGACGACCACGGCACCAAGCGCGACATCGCCTACCGGATGTCGTTCGCGGAGATGGTGGTGCCCTACCGCGACGCCTCCTTCGACCACTACCGGCGTACGGCGTTCGACATCGGCGAGTGGGGCCTGGGCTTCATGACCACCTCGCTGGAGCTCGGCTGCGACTGCCTCGGCGAGATCCGGTACGTCGACGCGGTGCTCCACGACACCGCAGGTGAGCCGGCCACCATCAAGAACGCGATCTGCCTCCACGAGGAGGACAACGCGGTGCTGTGGAAGCACGTGGACCACGACCTGGGCGCCGAGGTGCGCCGGATGCGCCGGATGGTGGTCTCGACGCACGCCACGGTCGCCAACTACGAGTACCTCGTCTACTGGCGCTTCTACCAGGACGGAAACATCGAGTGCGAGGTGCGGGCCACCGGGATCATGGTCACCACCCCGTTCCCCGAGGAGGGCCCGGCGCCGGCCACCGGCACCGTGGTCGACACCCGCACCTACGCGCCGTTCCACCAGCACTTCCTGGTGGCCCGCCTCGACCTCGACATCGACGGCGACGGCAACACCGTGATGGAGGTGGACTCGAAGGCGCTGCCGGTCTCCGACGACAACCCCTACGGCCTGGCGGTGGTCACCGAGTCGACCCCCGTGCGCTCGGAGTCGAAGGCGGCCCGCGACTTCAGCTGGGCCACCCAGCGGTCCTGGAAGGTGGTCAACCCCAACACCACCAACCGGCTCGGCACCCACCCGGCCTACAAGCTGGTGCCGACCGCGTCCATCCCGAGCCTGATGGACCCGAGCACGCCGCAGTACCTCCGGGCCCCCGTGATCGACCACACCGTGTGGGTGACCCGGCACCACGACGACGAGCGCTGGCCGTGCGGCGCCTACCCGACCCAGTCGACCCACGACGACGGGATGACCCGCTGGATCTCCGACGACGAGCCGCTGGAGAACACCGACGTGGTGCTCTGGTACGTCTTCGGCATCCATCACATCACCCGGGTCGAGGACTGGCCGATCATGCCGTCGGACACCGTGGCCTTCTGGCTCAAGCCGTTCGGGTTCTTCGACCAGAACCCCTCGATCGACGTCCCGCCCACGAAGCGGTCGGACTCGGCGGCGGACTCGGCGGGGGGCTCGCACTGCCACCCGGAGCACTGACGGTGCCGCGTGGCATGCTGCCCGCGTGACCCTCCACCTCCACCGGGCCGCGCGCACCGACCTGCTGGCCGACCGGCTCGGCGACCTGCTGGCGGCCCCGCTCGCGGACCCGTTCGCGCAGGAGGTCGTGGTGGTGCCCGCCCGCGGGGTGGAGCGTTGGCTCACCCAGCGGCTCTCGCACCGGCTCGGAGCCGGCCCGGGCGGCGGTGACGGGGTCTGCGCGGGGGTGCGGTTCCTGACGCCGCACTCGCTGGTGGCGATGCTGCTCGGCCGCGAGCGCGACGACGTGTGGGACCCCGACCGGATGGTCTGGCCGCTGCTCGAGGTGATCGACGCCAGCCTCGACGAGCCGTGGTGCGCCACCCTGGCCACCCACCTCGGACACGGCGTCGATGGCGACGAGGCCCTGCTGCGCCGCAACCGGCGCTGGTCGGTGGCCCGCCGGCTGGCCGGCCTGTTCGCGTCGTACGCCGTGCAGCGTCCGGCGCTGGTCTCCGACTGGGGCGCCGGGCGCGACACCGACGGGGCCGGCGGCCCGCTCGACGACGACCTGGCCTGGCAGCCGGAGCTGTGGCGCCGGCTGGTCACCCGGGTCGGCGAGCCCGCGCCCGACCGACGGCACGCCGACACCCTGGCCCGGCTGCGCGACGGGGGCGCCGGGCTCGACCTGCCCGACCGGCTCTCGCTCTTCGGTCACACCCGGCTGCCGGCCACCGAGGTCGAGCTGCTCGGTGCGCTCGGCAGCACCCGCGACGTGCACCTGTGGCTGCCGCAGCCGTCCCCGCAGCTGTGGGACGACCTGGCCGCAATGGCCGGCGGGGGACCGGTGCCGCGCGCCGAGGACCGGTCGGCCGACGTGGTGCGGCACCCGCTGCTCGCCTCACTCGGCCGCGACAGCCGCGAGCTGCGGCGGGCCCTCGACCCGGTGCCGGCGGTCGACGACTCCCCGGTGCTGCCGGTCCCGGCGCCCGACTCCCTGCTCGGCTGGCTCCAGGACGACCTGCGGCACAACCGCGAGCCCGACCCGGCCGTCCGCGCCGGGAGAGTCCCGGCGCCGGGGGACCGCAGCGTGCAGGTGCACGCCTGTCACGGCACCGCCCGGCAGGTCGACGTGCTGCGCGAGGTGCTGGTCGGGCTGCTCCAGGACGACCCCACCCTGGAGCCCCGCGACATCCTGGTGATGTGCCCCGACATCGAGACCTTCGCCCCGCTGATCCAGGCCGGCTTCGGGCTCGGTGACGTCGTCCCCCAGGGCCATCCGGCGCACCGGCTCCGGGTGCGGCTCGCCGACCGAGCCCTGTCGAGCACCAACCCGCTGCTCGCGGTGGCCGCCGACCTGGTCGAGCTGGCCGGCGGCCGGGTCACCGCCAGCGAGGTGATCGACCTGGCCACCGCCGAGCCGGTGCGGCGGCGGTTCCGGTTCACCGACGACGAGCTGGCCCGGATCACCCGCTGGGTGGCGGAGGCCGGCATCCGGTGGGGCGTCGACTCGGGTCAGCGGGCCGGCTTCGCGATGCAGGGCTTCGCCCACAACACCTGGCGCTCCGGGCTCGACCGGATCCTGCTCGGCGTCGCGATGAGCGGCGACGAGCACCGCCACCTCGGCCGCGGGCTGCCCCTCGACGACGTCGGCAGCGGCGACATCGACCTGGCCGGACGGCTGGCCGAGCTGCTGCACCGGCTCGAGCAGTGCCTGGCCCGGCTCGCCTCGGCCACCGAGGTGACCGACTGGATGGCCGCGCTGCGCGAGGGCACCCTCGGCCTCACCGACGTGACCCTCGACGACGCCTGGCAGACGCCCCAGTTCGAGAGCGAGCTGGCCCGCGCCGTCGAGTCGGTGGGGGCCGGCTCCGACGGGATCCCGCTGCGGCTCGCCGACGTGCGCGCCCTGCTGCACTCGCGGCTGGGCGGGCGACCGACCCGCTCCAACTTCCGCACCGGCACCCTCACCGTGGCCACCCTCGTGCCGATGCGCTCGGTGCCGCACCGCGTGGTGTGCCTGGTCGGCCTCGACGACGGCGTCTTCCCCCGCACCGGCTGGGTCGACGGCGACGACGTGCTGGCCCGGCGACCGCTCACCGGCGAGCGCGACCCCCGCAGCGAGGACCGCCAGCTGCTGCTCGACGCGGTGCTGGCCGCCACCGAGACCCTGGTGGTCACCTACACCGGCGCCAACGAGCACTCGGGCGCACCTCGGCCGCCCGCCGTACCGCTGGGCGAGCTGCTCGACGCGGTCGACCGCACCACCGCCGAGCCGTCGCGGGAGCGGGTGCTGGTGCGGCACCCCCTGCAGCCGTACGACGCCCGCAACCTGGTGCCCGGCGCGCTCTGCGGCACCGAGCCGTTCAGCTTCGACACGGCCGCCCTCGCCGGTGCCGACGCCGCGGCCGGCACCCGCCACCCGCGGGCCGAGTTCCTCGGCGCCCCGCTCGACGAGCTGCCCCCGGCCGACGTCAACCTGGCCGACCTCAAGCGCTTCCTGCTGCACCCGGTGCGTGAGTTCCTGCGCGCGCGCCTCGACGTCAGCACGCCGCTCGAGGTGGAGGAGGTGCGCGACGCGATCCCGATCGCCCTCGACGCGCTCGAGCTCTGGGGCGTCGGCGACCGGCTGCTGCGCGAGGTGATGGCCGGCTCCGACCCCACCGACGTGATGACGGCCGAGCAGCTGCGCGGCACCCTGCCGCCCGGGCACCTCGGCACCTCCGCACTGAGGACCGTGGCCACCGAGTCGCAGAAGCTCTTCGCCGGCACCGCAGAGCTGCGGGCGGGCACCCCGCGCACCCTCGACGTCGACGTCGACCTGGGTGACGGGCGCCGGCTCACCGGCACGGTGTCGGGCATCCACGGCAACAGGATCGTGTCCCTGGGCTACTCGCGGCTGAAGGCCCGGCAGCGACTCGGCTCCTGGGTCGACCTGCTCGCCCTGAGCACCGGCCACCCCGACGAGAGCTGGACCGCCCACGCCGGCGGCAAGGGGCGCGCCGGTGCCGGGCGCGCGCTGACGGGGCCGCTCGACCACCGCGCCCACGACTGGCTGCGGGCCCTGGTGGCGTTGCGCGACCAGGGCCTGCGCGCACCGCTGCCGATGCCGGTGGCGACCGCCGCCGCCTGGGCCGAGGGCCGGGCCCGCGAGCTGCGCGGCGACGACCGCTCACCCGAGCACGCCGCCGCCCGCGAGTGGGTCACCGACCCGCACAACGCCTACGGGATCACCGGTGAGGACGACGACCCGTGGCACGTGCGTGTCTACGGTCCACGGGCCCCGCTGGCCACCCTGCTCGACGCCGGGCTGGCGACGTACGCCTGGGCGGTCTGGGAGCCGCTGCTGGCCGGCGCGGAGAGGCTGGGCCCGCTGTGAGCGCCCCCGAGCTGGAGCCCTTCGACATCTGCGGGCCGCTGCCCACCGGCACCACGCTGCTGGAGGCGAGCGCGGGCACCGGCAAGACCTGGACCATCGGCGCCCTGGTGACCCGCTACGTCGCCGAGGGGGTGGCCCCGCTGGAG
>JBBQRV010000079.1:0-14175 GCA_038214475.1 Propionibacteriales bacterium
GGTCGACTCCACCAACGCCGAGGTCCCCGGGTTCACGACGTCAGAGATCGAGATCGGGCCGGTCCTAGACCGGGTCTTCCACACCAGCCGCGACCAGCGCATCATCGTGGCCTGCTTCGCCTCGCACATCCACCGCGTCCAGCAGGTGATGGACGCGGCGGTCGCGCACGGCCGGAAGGTGGCGTACGTCGGCCGCTCGATGGTCCGCAACATGGGCGTGGCGCGGGAGCTCGGCTACCTCACCGTGCCGCCGAACACCCTCGTGGACGCCAAGCAGCTCGCGGACTTCCCGCCGGAGAAGACGGTGCTGATCTCCACGGGCAGCCAGGGCGAGCCGCTCTCGGCGCTGTCCCGGATCGCCCAGCGAAGCCACAACTTCGTGCACATCGAGGAGGGCGACACCGTGATCCTCGCCTCCTCGCTGATCCCGGGCAACGAGAATGCCGTCTACCGCGTCATCAACGGACTGTCCCGCTGGGGCGCGAACGTCGTGCACAAGGGCAACGCCCTGGTGCACGTGAGCGGCCACGCGAGTGCCGGCGAGCTGCTCTACTGCTACAACATCGTGCGCCCCCGCAACGTGCTGCCCATCCACGGCGAGATGCGTCACATGCGTGCCAACGCCGAGCTGGCCCGGGCCACGGGCATCCCGACCGACCGGGTGGTGATCGCCGAGGACGGCGTCGTGGTCGACCTGGTCCAGGGGGTGGCCACGATCGCGGGCAAGGTCGACTGCGGCTACGTCTTCGTCGACGGTTCCTCAGTGGGTGACATCACGGAGTCCGACCTGAAGGACCGGCGGATCCTGGGCGAGGAGGGCTTCATCTCGGTGATCGTGGTGATCGACTCCGTGACCGGCAAGGTGTCCAGCGGGCCGGAGATCCACAGTCGCGGCGGTGCTCTCGACGGATCGACCTTCGCCGAGATCAAGCAGCCGATCATCGACGCCCTCGACCAGGCCATGGCGGAGGGCGTCGACGACTCCTACCAGCTGCAGCAGACCATCCGCCGCGTCGTCGGCCGCTGGGTGAGCGGCACGCACAAGCGCCGGCCGATGATCATCCCTGTCGTGATCGAGGCCTGACATCGTCACGTCGCACGGCGGCACCGAGACTCCCGGTGACCGCGGCCACCACGACGGCGGCGCCGAGCAGCACCGGCAGCAGCAGCCACCACCGCTGGAGTGTGGACCCGTCGACGAGCTCTCCGCTGCTCGACCGGAGCCGGACCACTCGCATCCGGGACCGGCGCGGTATCACGACGCCGTCCCTGCGCTCCTCGAGGACATGACGAGTCCTGCGCCTGCCCTGGTCCAGCACGCCGTACGCCGCGACATCGAACGTGCCCGGAGTCTGTTGTCGACGCGGCTCGAGATCGATCGGGAGCGCAGGGAGGCGCTGTCACGGCACCTGCTCTGGCTGCTCGACCTGGTCGCCGACACCGATGACGACCTACGCACCGGGCGCGCCCGGCTCGACCGCGCCGCCCGGGCGTTCTTCGCCAGCGCCGGCGGGGGGCCGCGCCGCGACCTGTTGCTCGGCATCCTCGCCCTCGGTCAGGTGCTCGATGCGCGTGAGGTGTGGCTGGACGCCGACGCCCCGGCGGCCCTGACCCGCCAGCTGCACTGGCAGCTGCACTGGCTCGTCGACGGGCTCGACGAACGGGCGCGGGACCGGGCGACGCGGGTGCTCAACCCACGCGGGGGACTGACCCCGATGCGGCTGCGTGCCGAGGTCTACCGCTACCGCCGCCAGCTGCTGTGGGGGGCGACGCCCGCCTACAAGACGACGGTCCGCAGCGCGGTGCCGACCTTCAGCTGATCCTGCGGCGTTTCCTCACCGGCCGGGCCAGGCCTCCCCGAGAGCCGCACCACCTGGTCCATCTCGGCCAGGCCGACCGTGCCGTGGGTGATCCAGACCAGGCCCCGCCCGGTGCCGGCGGCGAGCACCTCCTCGGCCACGGCCGAGGCGGTGGCGGTGTCGAGGTGGGCGGTCGGCTCGTCGAGCACCCACACGTCGGGGTCCGCGAGCAGCAGCCGGGCCACGCCGATCCGGGCCCGCTCGCCGCCGGAGACCAGCGCGCCTCCTTCGCCCACCCGGGTGTGCAGCCCGCGGGGCAGGGCGTCGAGCCAGGGTCCGAGATGCGCCGCCCGCAGCGCGCGCTCCACCGCGCCGTCGTCGGCGTCGGGACGGGCCAGTCGGATGTTCTCCACGACGGAGGAGCCGAACACGTAGGGATCGTCGTCGACCAGGCCGACGACGCATCGCACGTCGTCGAGGGAGAGGTCGCGGACGTCGGTGCCACCGAGCCGCACGCTGCCGGAGTGCGGGTCGAGGAAGCGCATCAGCAGTGCCGCCAGCGTGGACTTGCCGGAGCCGGACACACCCACCACGCCCACCCGGCTGCCCGGTCGTACGTCGAGGTGGAGATCGCGCACGGCGTCTCGCTCGCCCCAGCCGGCGCTGACCCCGTCGAGGACGGCCGCGACAGGTCGGGTCGGCAGGTTGGTCGGCCGCTCCGGGTCGGTGACGGTCGGCGCCAGCGCGGTGAGGGCGTCGAGCCGGCCCCGGGCGGCCTCGACGCGCGGTGCGAGGGCGCCGGCGTCGACCGCGGGCAGGAGCGCGTCGACGAGGGCGAGCGGAAGCAGCACCAGCAGCGCCAGCATCGCCGGGCTGACGGTGCCGGAGGGCACCAGGGCGGCGACGCCCAGCAGGCCGGCGCCGGTCGCGACCACGACCAGGGCCCTCCCGCTCGCCAGTCCGCGGGCCGTGCGCACCGAGGCTCCGGCGAGCCGTTCGCCCGTGTGGGACACCTGCTCGAGCGCGGCACCGGTGGCTCCCCAGAGGTCCAGCTGACGGGCCCCGTGCACGATCGACTCCGCCTCCGTGGAGAGGGCTGCGCGCAGCCGCACGAAGTCCGGTTCGGCAGCGGCCGCCCGGTGCCGGGCGAGCAGGGCAGCGACGGCAGTCAGCGCGAGCACACCGGCGACGACCCCGCCGCCGACCGGCGTCGCGAGCGCGGCCAGCGCCGTCGCGCCGCACCCCACCAGGACCGCGGTCCACACCGGCTGGCGCACCCGCAGCTGCTGGTCGACCACCGCGTCGACGTCGTCGACCACCGAGGTCAGCACGTCGCCGCGGCGCGGCCCGAGCCGGCCCGGGACCAACGGCACGAGGGCGTCGTACACGCGGGCTCGACGCTCGGCCAGCAGCCGCAGCGCCGCGTCGTGGGAGACGATCCGCTCGGCGTAGCGGAACGCCGGCCGGGCCAGGCCGAAGGTGCGCACGCCCACGATCGCCACCATCAGCACCAGCACCTGGGGATGGCCGGAGGCGCGGGTGATGAGCCAGGCAGCGGTCGCGGTGAGGGCCACGCCGGAGGCGCTGGAGAGGGCGCCGAGCAGGATCCCGGTGCGCCGTCCCCATCGGCCCGGGCGAGGAGCGGGTGGCTCGTCGACCGGCGCGGTGCCGCCGGCGTCGCGCGGTCGTGGGGTGGAGTCCGCCACCGCGTCCAGGACGGGCGGTGACACCGTCGGCGGGGCAGGAAGGGTGACCACCCGGTCCGCGGCCGCGGCGACCGCGGCGCGGTGTGCCACCACGATGACGGTGGCGCGACCGGCCAGCCAGCGCAGCGTCTCCAGGAACACCGCCTCGGTGGTCTCGTCGAGGTGCGCGGTCGGCTCGTCGAGGAGCACGAAGGGGCGCGCCGACAGCACCACCCGAGCCAGCGCCACCCGGGCCCGCTGCCCCGCTGACAGGCCGGCGCCGTCCTCGCCGAGCAGGGTGTCCATGCCCTCGGGCAGCGCCGCCACCGTCGCGTCGAGGTCCACCCGGCGCAGCGCCTCCCACACCTCGGCGTCCTCGGCTCCGGGCCTGCCGATGCGCACGTTGTCGGCGATGCTCCCTGCGGTCAGCCACGGTCGCTGGGGCGCCCAGGCAACCAGGCTGCGCCAGTGTGCGGCGTCCACGTCGGCCAGGTCGCGGCCCCCTACCTGGACGACGCCTGCGCTGGCTCGGTGCTCCCCGAGCAGGGTCGCCAGGAGCGTGGACTTGCCGCAGCCGGAGGGCCCCACGACCGCGGTCAGGCCGGGCGAGGCGAAGGTGGCCGACAGCTCGTCGAGGACCACCCGTTCGCCGTACCCGGCCGTGAGGTGCCGGACCTGGAGGTCGCCGGAGAGGACGGGACGGGCGGGAAGGGGGCCGGGTCGGCCGGGCGCCGGCGCCAGGAACGCGTCTGCGGCCTCGAAGGCGGCCACGCCCTCGGCGGCGGCGTGGAACTCGGCGCCCATCCGCCGCAGCGGCCAGTAGGCCTCGGGGGCCAGCAGCAGCACGACCAGGGCGGTGCGGAAGTCGAGGGAACCCACCGCCAGGCGCAGGCCCACGCTCACCGCGACCAGGGCCACCGACAGGGTGGCGATCAGCTCGAGTGCCACCGAGGAGGCGAAGGCCAGCTTCAGGGTGTCGACGGTGGCCAGCCGGTAGCGCTCGGTGACCTCGCGGATCCGCGAGGACTGTGCCCGTGCCCGCCGGTGGGCGACCAGGGTGGGCAGACCGCGCACGACGTCGAGGAAGTGCCCCGAGAGCACCGCCAGCTCGCGCCACTGGCGCTGCGCGCGGTCGCGGGTGGCCAGTCCGATCAGGATCGCGAACACCGGCACCAGGGGCAGCGTGAACAGCACGATCAACCCGCTGAGCCAGTCGAGGGCGAAGACGGCGACCAGGGTGGCGGCGGGCAGCACGGCCGCGCCGACCAGCGACGGAAGGTAGCGGGTGAGGTAGGGCTCGATCGCGGTCGTGCCGCGGGTGGCGAGCAGCGTCACCTCGCCGGTACGTCGAGTCTCCAGGTCGTCGGCGTCGACCCGGGTCACGGCGTCGAGCAGCCGTCTCCGCAGCGCGACCGACACCTGTCCGGCGGCCACGGCCGACGACACGTCGACGACGTAGCCGCTGAGCGCCCGGAGTGCGACCACCAGCGCCAGCCAGGCCGCGGCCGGGTGCCAGCCGTCGCCGCCCGGACGGCTGACCAGCTCCACCACGAGCGTGCCGATCGCGAACGCCTGCGCCACGGTGAGCAACCCGCCCACCGTGCCGGCCCCGACCACCCGGAGCAGGGCGGGCCGGGCCGGTCGGAGGTGGGCGAGCAGGCGCGGGTCGAGGGGACGCATCAGGCCGAGACGGAATCCGGCTCGGGGATGTGGTGGGTGCCGATCCGCTTGCGGAACACCCAGTAGGTCCAGGCCTGGTAGCACAGCACCACAGGAGTGAAGATCACCGCGACCCAGGTCATCACCGTCAGGGTGTAGGAGGTGGCCGAGGCGTTGCTGGTGGTGAGCGAGAAGGCGGCCGACGTGCTGGAGGGCATCACGTCGGGGAAGAGCGCCAGGAACAGCCCGCCGACCGCCAGCGCGATGGTGACGAAGGTGCCGAGGAAGGCATACCCCTCGCGCCCGGCGCGGGCCATCACGACCCCGGCGACCAGGGCCAGGGCGGCGAGCACGAACGCCACGGCAGAGCCTGCCGAGCCGGTGGCGGCCTGAGTCCAGACCAGGAAGACGACCGCGAGCAGGGCGGTGCCGGCACCGAGCTTGACCGACAGCTCCCGGGCCCGGTGCCGGATGTCACCGGTGGTCTTGAGGGCGGTGAACATCGCCCCGTGGGTGAGGAACAGCCCCAGCGTGACCAGCCCGCCGAGCAGCCCGAAGGGGTTGAGCAGCGTGAACAGGTTGCCGGTGAACTCCTTGCTGGCATCGATCGGCACACCGTGCACGATGTTGGCGAACGCCACGCCCCACAGCACCGCAGGCAGCAGCGAGCCGAAGAAGAGTGCCTTGTCCCAGCCGGCCTTCCAGCCGGCCTCGTCACGCTTGTGGCGGTACTCGAAGGCGAGACCGCGCACGATCAGGGCCACCAGGATCAGCAGCAGCGGGAGGTAGAAGCCGCTGAACAGGGTGGCGTACCACTCGGGGAACGCCGCGAACGTCGCGCCGCCGGCCACCAGCACCCAGACCTCGTTGCCGTCCCACACCGGACCGATGGTGTTGTACATGACCCGACGCTCGGTCTCGGTCCTGGCCAGGAACGGCAGCAGGATGCCGACCCCGAAGTCGAAGCCCTCGAGGGTGAAGTAGCCGATCCAGAGGACGGCGATCAGGATGAACCAGACAGTGGTGAGTTCCATGCTCGACTCCTCAGTAGGCGAAGGTCAGGGGGCGGTCTTCGTCGGCGTCGTCGCCGCGCAGGGTCGGTGATGGCGGCTCCTCGAAGGGGTCCGCGCCGCGCTTGACGTACTTGACCAGCAGCCCGAACTCGACGACCGCCAGCACCGCGTAGAGCAGGGTGAGCACGATCAGCGAGGTGGCCGCCTCGAAGACGCTCACCCCGGGGGAGACGCCCTGCTCGGTGGTCATCAGGCCGAACACGACCCACGGCTGGCGGCCCATCTCGGTGAACAGCCAGCCCCACGAGCTGCCGAAGACGGCCGCGAACGGCAGGCTCAGGCCGAGCCACGACACCCAGCGACGGGTCGGCGTACGTCCGCGACGGGTGAGGTAGAGGATCAGCGCCGCGCCGAAGGCGGTGAAGAGGCCGAGTCCGATCATGAACCGGAAGGACCAGTAGGTCACCGGGATCACCGGCACGTAGTCGCCCGCGTGGTAGTACGTCGCCCCGGGGTCGGAGCCGTACTGCTGCTGGTACTGCTCGCGCAGCTGGTTGATGCCCTCGACCTTGCCGCTGGTCGAACCGGTGCCCAGGAAGGAGAGCAGGCAGGGCACGGTGACCGCTAACTTCTCGCTCGTGCCGTCGGGTGTGCCCACGGTGAAGATCGAGAACGGTGCGCAGGAGTCCTTGGTCTCGTAGAGAGCCTCGGCAGCCGCCATCTTCATCGGCTGCACCTCGGTCATGATCTTGCCCTGGATGTCACCGGTGACCGCGACTCCCAGCCCCGCGACCAGGGTGACTGCGGCGCCGATCCGGATCGCCGTGCGGTAGAGCGGGCGGTCGGCGGCGTGCTGCTCCTTGAGGTAGAGGTAGGCCGCCACCCCGACCACGAAGGCGCCGGCGGTCATGTACGCCGCCATCACCACGTGCGGGAAGGTCACCAGCTGCACCTTGTTGAACATCACCGCCCAGAAGTCGGTGAGCTCCGCGCGACCGGTGTCGGGGTTGTAGCGGTAGCCGACCGGGTGCTGCATCCACGAGTTGGCCGCCAGGATGAACCAGGACGAGAAGAGCGTGCCGAGGTGCACCAGCCACATGGTCGCGGCGTGCAGGCCTCGGGGCAGCTTGTCCCAGCCGAAGATCCACAGGCCCAGGAACGTGGACTCCAGGAAGAACGCCAGCAGGCCCTCGACCGCCAGGGGGGCGCCGAAGATGTCGCCGACGAAGCGGGAGTAGTCCGACCAGTTCATGCCGAACTGGAACTCCTGCACGATGCCGGTCACCACGCCCAGCGCGAAGTTGATCAGGAACAGCTTGCCGAAGAACTTGGTGAGCCGGAGGAACTCCTGGCGCCCGGTGCGGACCCACACCGTCTCGAACCCGGCGATGATCGCCGTCAGACCGATCGTGATCGGCACGAACATGAAGTGGTACACGGTGATGATGCCGAACTGCCAGCGTGCGATGTCGAGCACGTCCACGGTGTCGGGTCCCTTCGGTTTCGGTGGTCGAACAAGGTCGAGACCACGATCTACTACGCAGCGTAGGTGATACTACGTCGCGTAGTAACGGTCACGGGAGGGCACCTAGACTCGACCCCATGGGTCTTTCGTCCCGGATGGGTGAGCTGGAGCGGGCGGTGATGGAGCATCTCTGGTCCGCCACCCCCGAGCAGTGGTTCAGCGTCCGTGAGGTGCACGAGGCGATGGCGTCCCGCGGTCTGGCCTACACCACGGTGATGACCGTGATGGAGCGGCTGGCCCGCAAGGACCTGATCACCCGTGAGCGCGAGGGCCGGGCCTGGCGCTACCGCGCCCGGGCCGGCCGGGGGGAGATGACCGCCGAATTGCTGCGCGAGACGCTCGACGACTTCGCCGAGCACGACCGGCGCAGCGCGCTGGTCGCCTTCGTGGAGGAGTCGTCCGCCGAGGACCTGGCCGCGCTCCGGCAGGCGCTGGCCGGCCTCGAGGACCGATGACCCGCGGCCGATGACCACGGTGCTGCTGGGCGCCCTGGCGCTCGTGCTGGCCGGCCCCGACCGGGCCTGGCGGCAGGAGCCGACCGGGGGAGCGCGGCTGGTCGCGACCCCGCCCGTTGCACTGGTCGTTGCGCTGGGAGTGGCGCTGACCCTCGTCGTGACGGTGCGCCTGCTCAGCAGCGGGCACCGGTGGGGGACGTCGCTGGTCGAGGTGCTCGCTGACCGGGCGGCCTGCCGCGCAGCCGGGGCCGCGCCGCTGGCCAGGGCGCTGGTGGTGCTGGCGGGGGGAGTGGTGGTGCCGCCGGCGGCGCTGGGCGCCACCGGCCGGGCCGACGCTGACCCCAGCGACCTGATGGTCCGGGTCGAGCTCCTGGCGGACACCGGCTCCTCCCGGCCGGGCTGCTCAGCGTGTCGGCCGTCGCGACCGTGGTGCTCCCCACGGTGTTCGTCGCGCTGGCCTGGTTGACCGCGCTGCGTTGACCCCTGACGACCGACAGCCCCCACCGGAAGGCTCCGGCGGGGGCTGTCGACTCGTCGGTCAGGTCGACCGGCGAGGTGGTGCTACTTGATGATCTTCACCTGGAACCAGTCTTGGCTGGCCGCCACGGTGCCGGAGCCGAGGTACTTGGCGATGAAGCCGCGCTTGCCGACCGGGAAGTCCCTGGTGATCTTGATC
Organism: Propionibacteriales bacterium; assembly: GCA_038214475.1. Classification (GTDB taxonomy): domain Bacteria; phylum Actinomycetota; class Actinomycetes; order Propionibacteriales; family Nocardioidaceae; genus Nocardioides. Next base: position 8,813 of record JBBQRV010000079.1, read on the forward strand.
TTCACCGTCCCGTTCGAGAGCTTTCCCTGGCCGACCACCCTGTTCCACGCGTAGATCTTCACCCTGCCGGTCGGCGTCGTGCCGTCGGCCTCGACCTTGATGGAGGCGGTGATCGTCTTGGTGCGGTGCACCGGGTTGGGACGGCCGATCGCCGTCGTCGCCGAGGCGGCCTTCGGCTCGCAGGTGACGACCTTGACGTTGTCGACGTACCAGCCGTCGACACCGCCGCAGCCGTCGCGACCCAGGGCGAACTGCAGCGCGATGGTGTCACCGGGGGTGACGCCGGCCGCGGCCAGGTCGATCTGCGACTCGCCCCAGCTGCCGAACGGCGAGCCCGGGTCGGTGCCCGTGAAGCCGTCCTGGCCCGCCAGCGGGTTGGTGCTGCCCTCGGCCACGGTCGAGAGCCGACCGGGGCCGTTGAAGGTGTAGGCCGCCGCCTCGACGGGGGCGAACTCACCGCCGTTGATGCTGAGCTGCACGTTGCCGCCGTCGTAGCCGGCCTCGGTGGCGATGTAGTGCTCGAACGACATCCGCGGAGCCGCACTCCCGGCCGGGACGGTGATGTCCGGGCTGGTCATGAAGTTGACGCTGCTGATGTCGTTGGTCCCGCCGGCGCAGTCGCCGGAGTCGGGGTCGGGAGCGTAGGCGACGTTGCTGCCGTGGTCACCGCGGTAGTCGCCGGTGGCCTCCCAGTCGAACGTGGGGCCGTCGTACGGGTTCGCACCCGACAGTGTCCAGGCGTCCAGGCCGGACTCGAAGTCCTCGCTGAAGACCTCCGACGTGACGGAGTCGGTCCCGCAGATCGCCGGTGCGCCCTGCTGGAGCTGGGGCTGCCAGGCGCACTGGTCTGTCGGGTCGTCGCGGAGCTCGACGGCCCGGGTCATCAGTGCCACCTGCGCGCAGTCGCTCGGAGTGATCTTGTCGAACGCCCGCTGCACGTCGCCGGGGCTGGTGCTCAGCTCGTTGATCGCGTGGTTCGTCAGGTCGGCACAGGCCGCCTCCAGCGAGTTGGCGTGGTCGACGAAGTCGCTGACCGGCGTCTGGTAGTCGGTCATGGCCTTGAAGTAGATGTTCGCAGCCTTGTCGAGACCGATGCCCTTGACGGTGACCCCGTTGAAGGTGCCGCCGTCGACCAGCAGCGTGTAGCCGTGGTTGACGACGCCGGAGTTGCTGTGGACGCCGCCGTTGTCCTCGGCGTCGCAGACGTACTGGGCGTCCGAGACCTTGCCCGGGTCGCCGTAGCAGGTCGGGTTCCACATGTCGCGGATCGCGCCACCGAAGGCGTCGGACTTCTCACCCATCAGCCAGCGGTACGAGTCGGCCTTGGGGTCGGTGTCGATGTCCTTGACGGTGATGTTCACCGGCTCGGTCGCCGACTTGATCCGGGCGCCGTCCTCGAGGGTGATCATCACCCCGAAGAGGTCGGAGACACCCGAGATCGAGATCGGGGCCCGGCCGGAGACGCTGTCGCCCACGACGATGCCTGCTGCGCCGGCGGCCTCTGCGTTGCCCACCTTGGTGGCGAACGAGCAGACGCCGCGGTCGACGTAGACGGCCTTGCCGGCCAGGTCGGCAGCGTTGGTGAACTCACCACAGCCGTTGGTCGGGCTGCCGTCGGCTGGGTCGTCCTGACCCACCACGACATCGGCGGTGGTGCCGGCCTTGTCGAAGACCGGGCCGAACGAGGCGGCGGCTGCCGCGGCGCACGGGCCGGCGATCGAGGCGGGAGAGTTGATGGTCACGCCCACGTCGCCGCGGGTGTACTTGGAGCACTCGCCCACCGGGCGGACCATGTTGAGGTCGCCCTCACCTTCGTCGAGGCGGTGGTTGATCAGGTCGACGGTCTCGCCCCAGATGTCGGAGTAGGCCTCGTTGAGCGCACCGGACTGCCACTGGTAGATCAGCCCGTGGGTGTACTCGGTGTAGGCGTGGCCCCACTCGTGCGCCACGACGTCGTCGGACGAGACGCCGTCGCAGTAGTTGGTGGTCACGCCGTTCCAGTTGGCGTTGGGGCAGGAGATGGCCGGGTCGTTGTTGACCGTGCGCATCACCGCGCCCGCGGCGTCGTAGGAGTCGCGGCCGAACGCGTTGCGGAAGAACCAGTACGCGTCACCGGTGGACTGGATCATGCTCTGCTGGTCGGGGTTGAGGTCGCCCGGGAACGGGTCGCCCTCCTGCCACACCAGGCTCAGGTTGCGCGAGGGGTCGGCCTCGTAGAACTCACGCTGCAGGTCGTCATCGACCATCGTGTAGCGGTTGACGATCTTGCCCGTGGTGGCGGAGACGAACACCATGTCGCGGATGTTGGCCTTGTTGGTGACCTCGACCTGGTAGACGAGCTCGGTGGCGCCGTTGGCCACGCCCTGCACCAGACCGTGCCGGTAGACCTCGAGGGTCGAGGTGGCGGCCTTGACGCCCGCGGTGTCCGCGGTGCCGTCGGAGGTCGGCGGCTGCGCCTTGACCAGGCGGACGGCGCGGGTGCCGGCCTCCTGGGCCGAGAGAGTGGTGCTGGTCGACAGCGACCCGACCGGGACGACCTGACCGTTGACCGCGGTCAGCGCGCCCTCCTCGTCGACGTGGGCACGCAGCATGGACCCGAAGACCGGGATGCCCTTGTACTCCTGCACGTAGGTGACCGTGTTGCCGAAGCGCCCGTTGGTCACCTCGTCGCGGACCAGCTGGCCACGCGAGGCGCCGAAGGCGGCGGCGTACCGGTCCAGGTAGGCGTCCGCCTTGGCGGCGGGGTCGTTCGCACCCCGGGTGTTGCCCGGGAGCAGGTCGCCGTTGAGGCCGACGCGGACGAACGACACCTTGCCGGTGGACTTGTCGGCCGAGATCGAGACGGAGCCGTCGGCTCCGCCGCGCATCTGCTGGACCAGGCCCGGGTCGGAGGCAGCCGGCGCCGGGCCGGCTGCGACTGCCTGGAGACCTGGGGCGGCAGCGAGGCCGGCCCCGAGAACGGCAAGGCACAGCCCTGCCCTGAGGGAATTCACGATGGGATCCTCCATTGATGTTTCACCGAGTGCGCGGCGCCGAGAAGTCGTGGCCGCGCGTCCGGTCACCCTAGGGAGGGGGTTCCGAAAAAGGCCAGAGCAAACAACAAGTTTGTGGTTACGAGTCAGTTTCGACGGACGTTTTCCACCCCTTTGGGTGGGTCGGTGCTTCTGTGGCGACACGCATCGTGTGATCCCTGTGACTGGTGTGACTGTGGATTAGGTTGGTCACCATGGCGACCCGTACGTCTTCCCCGCCGGGTTCGCGGAGTTCGAGCACGTCTCGAGCCGGCTCTTCCAAGAGCGGCTCCAAGGGCGGATCGAGCACCCGAGCACGGAGTGCCGGAAGCACCAGCACCCGCAAGCGCACCCCTGCCCGCTCGACGGGCAAGGGGGCGTCGAGCGCCCGTCGACCGGCCCCGCGTGCGGTGCGCAACGGGCCCGGCCCGTTGGCCCGCGTCTTCGCGGGCGTCGGGCGTGGCGTGGCCGCCGTCTGGTTCGGCCTGGCGCACTTCGTGGGAGCCGCGGCTCGCAGCATCGGCCGCTCCGCCCGCGACCTCGAGCCCGAGCACCGTCGCGACGGCCTCGGCCTCCTGCTCCTCGGTGCCTCCCTGGTCGTCGCCGGTGCCGTCTGGTGGCAGCTGCCCGGCAGCGTGATGGAGGTGACCCGCGCCCTGGTGGCCGGCTCGATGGGCAAGGTGGGCTGGTTCGTCCCGCTCTTCCTGGTCTACGTCGGCTGGCGCAACCTGCGCGACCCCGTGCACAACGGTCCCGTGGGGCGCCAGGCGATCGGCTGGGCCGCCTTCGCCTTCGGCCTCCTGGGCATCGTGCACATCGCCAACGGCAGCCCGGCCCCGGTGGCCGGCGACGCGAGCGACCTGCGTGACGCCGGCGGCGCGGTCGGGTACGTGGTGTCCAGCCTGTTGCTCGACCTGCTCCGTACCCCGTACGTCGTGGTGCCGTTGCTCGTCCTGCTGTCGTTCTTCGGCGTGCTGATCATCACCGCCACGCCGGTCTACCAGATCCCGGTGCGGCTGGCGGCGACGCGCGACCGGATCATGGGAGTGCGTCCTGGAGCCGAGGACGACGGCGCCGAGCTGCCCACCCAGCCGATGCGGCGCAAGGGCCGGGCCCTCGACGACACCATCGACCCCGAGGCCGGCTTCCCGGCGTACGACACCCCCCTGGTGGAGGAGCGCGAGCTCGGCAAGCGGTTCGGTCGTAAGTCCAGGAAGGATGCGCTCGACGTCGCGATGGACGAGACCGCGCTCGCCGAGGCGGTCACCGACCTGCCGGTCGAGCCCGACGCGACGAAGGGCGATCTCGAGCCGCCGCCACACGCGCCGCTGCCGCAGCGGGTGGAACAGCTCTCGCTGTCGGGCGACATCACCTACGCGCTGCCGGGCAACCAGGTGCTCAAGCCGGGATCGGTGCACAAGCCGCGCTCCAAGGCGAGCGACGACGTGGTCGGCAAGCTCACCCAGGTCCTCGACGAGTTCGGGATCGACGCGCAGGTCACCGGCTACACACGCGGCCCGACCGTGACCCGCTACGAGGTCGAGCTCGGCGCCGCCGTGAAGGTGGAGAAGGTCACCGCGCTGTCGAAGAACATCTCCTACGCCGTGGCGTCGGCCGACGTGCGGATCCTCAGCCCGATCCCCGGCAAGTCCGCGATCGGCATCGAGATCCCCAACCTCGACAAGGAGATCGTCTCGCTCGGCGACGTGCTCCGCTCCAACACCGCGCGGATCGACCACCACCCGATGGTGGCCGGGCTCGGCAAGGACGTCGAGGGCGGCTTCGTGGTGGCCAGCCTGGCCAAGATGCCGCACCTGCTGGTGGCCGGCGCCACCGGTTCCGGCAAGTCGTCGTTCATCAACTCGATGATCACCTCGATCCTGATGCGCTCCACGCCCGACGAGGTGCGGATGATCCTGGTCGATCCCAAGCGGGTCGAGCTGAACGCCTACGAGGGCATTCCGCACCTGATCACCCCGATCATCACCAGCCCGAAGAAGGCCGCCGAGGCGCTGGCGTGGGTGGTGCGAGAGATGGACCTGCGCTACGACGACCTGGCCAACTTCGGCTTCCGGCACGTCGACGACTTCAACAAGGCGGTCCGGGCCGGCAAGGTGCAGGTTCCGGCCGGCAGCGAGCGCGTGGTCACGCCGTACCCGTACCTGCTGGTCGTCGTCGACGAGCTGGCCGACCTGATGATGGTCGCCCCGCGCGACGTCGAGGACGCGATCGTGCGGATCACGCAGTTCGCCCGCGCCGCCGGCATCCACCTGGTCCTGGCCACCCAGCGCCCGAGCGTCGACGTGGTCACCGGCCTGATCAAGGCCAACGTGCCCTCGCGCCTCGCCTTCG
>JBBQRV010000080.1:0-14159 GCA_038214475.1 Propionibacteriales bacterium
CGTTTACCTCCCCGGCCCGGCGTGCAACGGATACCCCGATGTGGGTTGTGTCGGCGTCGCACAGTGTGTGATCGCTGAATCAGCTCCACTCCCGCTGGGTGGTCCCGGTCCGCCGTGGCCACCCAGCGGTGGGGTAGGCACCCTCGATCAGGGTGCCCGCCCCGAACCCATCGGCTCCACGCGGTGACCGCGTAGCTTGCTCCTGAAAGGTGGTTGCACGTGTTCGCCTACATCGTGCGCAGGTCGTTCACCGGCATCGTCCTGCTGTTCGTGATGAGCCTCGTGACGTTCGTACTGTTCTTCGCATCTCCGGTCGACGCGGCCCGCCAGGCCTGCGGCAAGAACTGCTCGGCGGCGCTCCAGGAGCAGACCAAGAAGGCGCTCGGCTACGACAAGCCGGTCATCGTCCAGTGGACGGACTTCCTCGGCGGCATCGTCAAGGGCCGCCAGTACCCCGACGACCCGGCGCTGCGCGAGACCGCACCCGAGACCATCGTCGACTGCCCGGCCGTGTGCCTGGGCTACTCCAAGACCTCCAACTCGCTGGTGACGAACAAGATCTGGGAGAGATTCCCGGTGTCGTTCTCGTTGGCCATCGTGGCCTTCCTGATGTGGATCATCGGCGGCGTCACCTTCGGCGTGATCGCCGCGTTGAAGAAGGGCACGATCATCGACAGGGGAGTGGTGGGCATCGCCCTGCTCTTCTACGCCTTCCCCACGTTCTTCATCGGCCTGTTCCTCTACAAGTTCATCTCGATCAAGTGGCAGCTGGTGCCGACCCCCAAGTACGTCCCGATCGCCGACGGCGGCGTGTGGCTCTGGTTCCAGGGCCTGCTCCTGCCGAGCCTGACGCTGGCGCTGTTCTTCATGGCCGGCTACGTCCGCATGACCCGCGCCTTCGTGCTGGAGTCGATGTCGGAGGACTACGTGCGCACCGCCAACGCCAAGGGTCTGGCTCCGCGCCGGGTGCTCTTCAAGCACACCATGCGCGCCGCGCTCACCCCGCTGGTCACCATGGCCGGTCTCGACCTGGCCGGACTCCTGGGTGGTGCGATCATCACCGAGGCCGTGTTCAACTACCCAGGGCTGGGGCTGCTGGCGGCCTCGTCGGCCCGCAACCTCGACCTGCCCATGTCGGTGGGCATCGTGCTGGTGCTGGCCACCATCGTCATCGTGGCGAACATCGTCGTCGACGTGCTCTACGCGGTCATCGACCCGCGGGTACGGCTCGGCTGAGGAGACAACATGACTGAACAAGCCTTCCTCGAGGTCAAGGACCTCAAGGTGCACTTCCCGACCAGCGACGGTGTCGTCAAGGCGGTCGACGGCCTCACCTTCGACCTGTCGCGCGGCAAGACGCTGGGCATCGTCGGCGAGTCCGGGTCCGGCAAGTCGGTGTCGAGCTCCGCGATCCTCGGTCTGCACCGCCACACCTCGGCGCAGGTGTCGGGCCAGATCCTGCTCGACGACGTCGACCTGCTGACGGTCACCGACCAGGAGATGCGCGCCATGCGGGGCAAGGAGATCGCGATGATCTTCCAGGACCCGCTCTCCGCGATGCACCCCTACTACACGGTCGGCAACCAGATCATCGAGGCCTACCGGGTGCACAACGACGTCACCAAGAAGGCGGCGCGGGCCCGCGGCATCGAGATGCTGGAGCGGGTCGGCATCCCGCAGCCCGACCGGCGCATCGACGACTACCCGCACCAGTTCTCCGGGGGCATGCGGCAGCGGGCGATGATCGCGATGGGGTTGATCAACAACCCGAAGCTGCTGATCGCCGACGAGCCGACCACCGCGCTCGACGTGACGGTGCAGGCCCAGATCCTGGACCTGCTGCAGGACCTCCAGCGTGAGTTCGACTCCGCGGTCATCATCATCACCCACGACCTGGGCGTGATCGCCGAGATGGCCGACGACGTGCTGGTGATGTACGCCGGCAAGGCAGTGGAGTACGGCCCCTGCAAGGAGATCCTCACCCACCCGGAGATGCCGTACACGTGGGGGCTGCTCTCCAGCGTGCCCGACCTGCGCGGCGACACCAACGCCAAGCTGATCCCGATCCCGGGCAACCCTCCCAGCCTGCTCAGCCCGCCGTCCGGCTGCGCCTTCCACCCGCGGTGCACGCACCAGGACAAGGTGCCCGGTGACCTGTGCCGCACCGTGGCCCCCGACCTGGTGCCGGGCGCCCGCGGCCCCGGCCACACGGCGCGCTGCCACCTGCCCGACCCCGACGCGATCTACCGCAACGAGATCCTGCCCGAGATCGCCCCCGACCTGGTCGAGGAGAAGTGATGGACCAGCAGCGCCCCGGCTCCACTCCCATGGAGAGTGCCCGCGCCTCCGAGAGCTCCACCGGGGCCCACCAGGCTCCGACCTCCGCCACCTCGAAGCCGATCCTCGAGGTCGAGAACCTGCGGATGTACTTCCCGGTGAAGTCCTCCGGGGTGATCCGGCGCACGGTCGCCCACGTGCAGGCCGTCGACGGGGTGTCGTTCCAGGTGCCCGAGGGCGGTTCCCTCGGCCTGGTAGGAGAGTCCGGCTGCGGCAAGTCGACCACCGGTCGGCTGATCACCCGCCTCTACAAGCCCACCGGCGGCGCGATCCGCTTCGAGGGCAAGGACATCGCCAACATCTCGCCGCGGGCGCTCAAGCCGATGCGCCGGGAGATCCAGATGATCTTCCAGGACCCTTACACCTCGCTGAACCCGCGACACACCGTCGGCTCCATCGTGGGTGCGCCACTGGCGATCCACAACATCGTGCCGAAGAACCAGATCCTCAAGCGGGTGCAGGAGCTGCTCGAGATCGTGGGCCTGAACCCCGAGCACTACAACCGCTACCCCAACGAGTTCTCCGGCGGCCAGCGCCAGCGCATCGGCATCGCCCGCGCGCTGACCCTGCACCCGAAGCTGCTGGTGGCCGACGAGCCGGTCTCCGCGCTCGACGTCTCGATCCAGGCCCAGGTGATCAACCTGCTCCAGGAGCTCCAGAGGGAGTTCGGGATCGCGTTCCTGTTCATCGCCCACGACCTGGCGATCGTGCGGCACTTCTGCCCCGAGGTCGCGGTGATGTACCTCGGCAAGATCGTCGAGATCGCCGACCGGGAGTCGATCTACAACCGGCCCAACCACCCCTACACCCAGGCACTCCTCTCGGCAGTGCCCGACGTCAAGCAGGCGGCGATCGGTGGTCGACGCGAACGGATCCGGGTCGAGGGCGACGTGCCCAGCCCGATCAACCCGCCTTCCGGCTGCCGGTTCCGCACCCGCTGCCCGCTGGCCCAGGAGATCTGTGCCAAGCAGGAGCCTCCGCTGCTGCAGATCGGCCCCCGGCACAAGGTGGCCTGCCACTTCGCGGGTGAGATCGGGCAGCACCCGACCACGCCGGTGACGTCTCGCCTGCTCGGCGTCGACGACGCCGGCAATGCCGACCCCGGGGCCACCCCGGTGGCCGACCTCGGCACCGGTCCGGGCTTCTCCGACACCTGGTACGACCTCAACACCAGGACCATCGCGAAGGTGTGAGCCGACCAGGCCCCAGCCGCTGAGCAGCTGCACCTAGGCTGAGGGCGTGGAAGGTCTCTTCGAGCTCGGTGGGCAGTCGTCCGCTCAGACGCGCCCCGGCGGCGGGTCGCTGACCGGCAGCACTCATGCGTCGGCGCCGCTGGCGGTGCGGATGCGACCGCGCACGCTCGACGAGCTGGTCGGCCAGTCGCAGCTGCGCGCCGAAGGTGCGCCGCTGCGCCAGCTGATCGAGGGCGACCGCTCGATGTCGCTGCTGCTGTGGGGACCGCCCGGCACCGGCAAGACCACGATCGCGTCCATCCTCAGCCAGCAGACCGACCGGCGCTTCGTCGAGGTCTCCGCGGTGGCCGCGGGGGTCAAGGAGGTGCGGGCCGCGATCGACGCCGCCCGCGCCGAGCTGGTGCGCACCGGGGGTGAGACGGTGCTGTTCGTCGACGAGGTGCACCGCTTCACCAAGGCCCAGCAGGACGCGCTGCTCCCGGGCGTGGAGAACCGTTGGGTCACGCTGGTCGCGGCCACCACCGAGAACCCGTTCTTCTCGGTGATCTCGCCACTGCTCTCCCGGAGCCTGCTGCTGCGGCTGGAGTCGCTGACCGACGACGACGTGCGTGCCGTGGTGGAGCAGGCGCTGGTCGACGAGCGCGGCCTCGACGGCGGGTACGAGCTCGAGGACGACGCGGCCCGGCACCTGGTGCGGCTCGCGGGTGGTGACGCCCGCCGGGCGCTGACCTACCTGGAGGCGGCGGCCGGGGCGGCCCAGGCGAAGGGCTCCACCACGATCGACCTGGGTACTGCCGAGACGGCGGTCGACCAGGCTGCGGTGCGCTACGACCGGCAGGGCGACCAGCACTACGACGTGACGTCGGCCTTCATCAAGTCGGTGCGCGGCTCCGACGCCGACGCCGCACTGCACTACCTGGCCCGGATGGTGGAGGCGGGGGAGGACCCCCGCTTCATCGCCCGACGGCTGGTGATCCTGGCCAGCGAGGACATCGGCCTCGCCGACCCGACGGCGCTCACCACGGCGGTGGCCGCTGCCCAGGCCGTCCAGCTGATCGGGATGCCCGAGGCTCGCCTCAACCTCGCCCAGGCGACCATCGCGCTCGCGGTGGCCCCCAAGTCCAACGCGGTGATCAAGGCCATCGACGCCGCCCAGGCCGACGTCCGGGCCGGGAAGATCGGCCACGTGCCCAGCCACCTGCGCGACGCCCACTACCCGGGGGCCAAGGACCTGGGGCACGGCTCGTCGTACACCTATAGCCACGACGAGCCGTTCGGGATCGCCGAGCAGCAGTACGCACCGGACGCGGTGGCCGGGGCGTCGTACTACCGGCCGACCAGCCTCGGAGCCGAGGGCGCGGTGAAGGAGCGCTGGGAGCGGATCAGGCGGCTGATCCGCGGCTCGGGAGGCCCGCGATAGGGTCGGGCACTGTGAACGAGCCCTGGACCCTGCTCGCCCTCGGCGGAGCCCTGATGGTGCTGCTCGGGTGCGTGCTCGCGTGCGTCGTCGTGCTCCGGGCGGTACGGCGCACTCGCGCCGAGCTGGCCCGCAGCCGCGACGAGGTCGCCACCCTGACCTCTCGGGTCGAGGCGCTGCTCGCCGAGGCATCCGCCCCACCCGCGCCGGGGACGCGGGCCGTCGACGCGACTCCGGAGTACCTGATCACCGACGTGGGGGTCCCGCGCGCCGACGACGCGCTCCCGGCGCGGATCGAGGGCCGGCTGTTCGCCGACCTCGTGCTGCGCGAGACGGTCGTGCGCGCCGCCTCGCTGACCCACGGGCTGCGCCGTGCGCTCACCCCGGAGAACCGCAACCGGATCCGGTTCGAGATGCGCCGCGAGGTCAAACGCGCGCGCAAGCAGCGCAAGGCCGACCTCAAGGCCGCGCGCCGGGACTGGGAGGCGCGCCAGCGCGAGGAGGACGCCGCATGAGCCGGAGCCTGTGGTTCGTGGCCGGTGCGGGAGCGGGGGTCTACGCGATGGTGCGCGGACGCCGCGCCGCCGAGGCGCTCACGGTCGACGGGCTGCGCGACCGGGCGGCCGGCCTCGCGCTCGGTGCCCGGCTGCTGCGCGACGAGGTGGCCCAGGGCAGCGCCGAGAAGGAAACCGAGTTGCGGGTCCGCTACGGCCTCGTGCCCAATGAGAGCCCTGAGATCGAGGCCGGCAGACACCGCGCCGAGGTAGACGAAAGAGGACAGCACTGATGGACACCGCCGAGATCCGCCGACGCTTCGTGGCGCACTTCGAAGCCGCCGGCCACACGGCTGTGCCGTCCGCGTCGCTGTTGCTCGACGACCCCAACCTGCTCTTCGTCAACGCCGGCATGGTGCCGTTCAAGCCCTACTTCCTGGGTCAGGAGACCCCGCCGTACCGACGCGCGGTGAGTGTGCAGAAGTGTGTGCGCACCCCTGACATCGAGGACGTCGGCAAGACCACCCGGCACGGCACCTTCTTCGAGATGTGCGGCAACTTCTCCTTCGGCGACTACTTCAAGGAAGGTGCCATCGAGCTGGCCTGGGACCTGGTGACCAAGCCGGTCGCCGACGGCGGCTGGGGCTTCCCCGAGGACAAGCTCTACCCCAGCGTGTACGTCGACGACCCCGAGGCGGTCGCGCTCTGGAAGAAGATCACCGGGCTGCCCGACGACCGGATCGCCCGACTCGGCAAGACCGAGAACTACTGGTCGATGGGCGTGCCCGGCCCCGGCGGGCCGTGCTCGGAGATCCTCATCGACCGGGGCCCGGCGTACGGCGCCGACGGCGACTTCGGCGCCGAGGACCGCTACCTGGAGTTCTGGAACCTGGTCTTCATGCAGGACGAGCTCAGTGCGGTCCGCAGCAAGGAGGACTTCGACATCTCCGGCTCGCTGCCGAAGAAGAACATCGACACCGGCATGGGTCTGGAGCGGGTCGCGTTCATCACCCAGGGCGTCGAGAACATGTACGAGATCGACGTGATGTTCCCGGTCATCGAGATGGCCGAGCAGCTCACCGGGCGCCGCTACGGAGCCGACCACGACGACGACGTGCGCTTCCGGGTGGTCGCCGACCACGTGCGCAGCGGCATGATGCTGATCGGTGACGGCGTCACCCCGGGCAACGAGGGCCGGGGCTACGTGCTGCGCCGACTGCTGCGCCGAGCGGTGCGCTCGATGCGGCTGCTGGGCTACGAGGACCGTGCGCTGCCCGAGCTGCTCCCGATCAGCCGGGACAGGATGGGTGTGACCTACGCCGAGCTGCACCGGGACTGGGAGCGGATCTCCACGGTGGCCTACGCCGAGGAGGACGCCTTCCGGCAGACGCTGCGGGCCGGCACCCAGATCTTCGACCTGGCCACCACCGAGCTGAAGCAGGCCGGCGGCTCGCAGCTCTCCGGCGCGCGCGCGTTCGCCCTGCACGACACCTACGGCTTCCCGATCGACCTGACCCTGGAGATGGCCTCCGAGCAGGGGCTCAGCGTCGACGAGCAGGGCTTCCGCCAGTTGATGACCGAGCAGCGCGACCGGGCCAAGGCCGACGCCCGCGCCAAGAAGGGCGCCCACGTCGACGCTCGGGCCTATCGCGAGGTGGCCGACGAGCTCGGCCGCGCGGTCGAGTTCACCGGCTACGCCGACGTGGTGTCGGAGGCGTCGGTGCGCGGCATCGTCGCGGCCGGCGGCGTGGTCACGTCGGCGCGCGAGGGCGACGACATCGAGCTGGTCCTCGACCGAACCCCCTTCTACGCCGAGGGTGGGGGGCAGCTCGCCGACCAAGGGGTGATCGAGCTCGAGAACGGCGCCCGGATCGAGGTCCGCGACGTCCAGTCCCCGATCACGGGACTGATCGTGCACCAGGCGCACGTGCTCTCCGGCGAGGTCACCGTCGGTTCCGGTGCCCAGGCGCTCGTCGACGTGGAGCGGCGGCGCTCGATCTCGCGCGCCCACACCGCCACGCACATGGTGCACAAGGCGTTCCGCGAGGCGCTCGGCGAGACCGCCACCCAGGCCGGCTCCGAGAACGCGCCGGGCCGCTTCCGCTTCGACTTCTCCGCCACCGGCGCGGTGCCGACCTCGGTGCTGGCCGACGTGGAGGCCCGGGTCAACGACCTGGTGCTCGCCGACCTGGCCGTCGAGGCCGAGGTGATGAGCCAGGCCGACGCGGTCAAGTCGGGGGCGATGGCCCTCTTCGGCGAGAAGTACGGCGACCAGGTGCGCGTGGTGTCAGTGGGGGACTGGGCCCGTGAGCTCTGCGGCGGCACCCACGCGGGTCGCTCCGGCCAGCTCGGCGTGATCAAGCTGCTGGGCGAGTCGTCGATCGGGTCCGGCGTACGCCGGGTCGAGGCGCTGGTCGGTGGCGACGCCTACCGCTTCCTGGCCCGTGAGCACGTGCTGGTCGCGCAGCTGTCCGAGGCGCTCAAGGTGCGTCCCGAGCAGCTGCCCGAGCGCGTCCACGACCTCGTCGAGCGGCTGCGCACTGCCGAGAAGGAGATCGAGAAGGTCCGGGTCGGCCAGGTGCTGGCCGCGGGTGCCGACCTGGCGGCCGGGGCCGCCGACGTGGCGGGGGTGCAGCTGGTGACCCACCGGGTCGACGGTGCCACCGGGGGAGACGTGCGCACGCTCGCCCTCGACGTCCGCGGCCGGCTGGCCGCCGGGCGGCCCGGCGCGGTGGTGATCTTCGGCACGGCCGACGGCAAGGTGTCGGTGGTGGCCGCGGTCAACGACGAGGCCAGGGCACGGGGGGTCAGCGCCAACGCGCTGGTCCGCGCCGTCGGCCCGCTGGTCGGTGGCAAGGGCGGCGGCAAGGACGACGTCGCGCAGGGTGGCGGCACCGACGGGTCCCGGATCGACGAGGCGATCGCCGTGGTCGCCACCGAGGTGGCCGGCGCGGTCGGCCGGGGCGGATCTTGAGGCCAGGAGTCCGTCTCGGGATCGACCCCGGCGACGCCCGGATCGGCGTCGCGCGCAGTGACCCCTCCGGCTTCCTGGCGACCCCGGTCGAGACGGTGCCGCGGGCCGAGGGCGACGTGGCCCGGATCGTCGCCCTCGTGCTCGAGGAGGGCGCCGTCGAGGTGGTGATGGGCCTGCCCCGTTCACTGTCGGGCCGCGAGGGACCGGCTGCGGTGAAGACCCGCGAGTTCGCGGCACTGCTGGCCCGTGGGATTGCGCCGGTGCCGCTCAGGTTGTCTGATGAACGTTTGACCACCGTGTCGGCAGAGGGCATGCTGCGCGAACGCGGACGCAAGGGCAAGAAGCGCCGGGCAGTGGTCGACCAGGTCGCCGCCGTGGTGATCCTGCAGCATGCGCTCGACACCGAACGCACCTCCGGTCGAGCGCCGGGAGAGATCGTCGAGGTTGTAGATGAGTGAATTGGGTCTGGGCATCGAGGAGACGGACGAGGAGTCCGATCCGAGCAGCCACCGCCGGCGGCGACGCTTCAGCTTCGCCAGCTGCCTGGCGGTCCTGGTCGCTCTCGTGATCGTCTTCGGTGGCGGCTACGTCGCGCTGAGCAAGGGCGTCGACTTCCTCAGCAGTCACCTCGGCGGTCCCGCGGACTATCCCGGCCCCGGCTCCGGCAAGGTCCTGGTGCAGGTGCACGAGGGTGACTCCGGCGCCGACATCGGCAACACGCTCAAGAGCAAGGGGGTCGTGCAGAGCGTCGATGCGTTCACGGCCGCCTTCGCCGCGAACCCCGACGCCCAGGGCATCCAGGTCGGCTACTACGAGCTGCTCAAGCAGATGAAGGCGTCCGACGCGGTCGAGCTGCTCGCCGACCACGGCAACCTCATCGAGAACAACGTCGCCGTGCCGGAGGGCCTCCGGGTGACCGACGTCGTGGCGTTGCTGGCCAAGGGCACCGACTTCTCGAAGGCGGACTTCCAGAAGGTGCTCGACAAGCCGGCGAAGATCGGGCTGCCCAAGTACGCCGGCGGCAACGCCGAGGGCTACCTGTTCCCGGCGACGTACGCCTTCCCGCCGAAGTCCACTCCGACCTCCATGCTCAAGGCGATGGTCGACCGCTGGAGGCAGGCGACCGACAAGGCCGACCTGGCCGCCGCCGCGGACCGGCTGGGCTACTCGCAGAAGGACCTGATGACCATCGCCAGCCTGGTCGAGGCGGAGGCCCGGGGCAACGACATGCCGAAGGTGGCGCGGGTGATCTACAACCGTCTCGAGGGCACCGAGACCGGCGGCCTGCTGCAGATCGACGCCTCGGTGAACTACGGCCTCGGCCAGCAGCTCGGCGTGGGGCTCACCAGCGACCAGCTGAAGCAGGACACGCCGTACAACACCTACACCCGAGCGGGGTTGCCGCCCACGCCGATCGAGGCGCCGGGCGACGACGCGATCGCGGCGGCGATCAACCCGGCGCAGGGGGACTGGTACTACTACGTGACCGTCAACCTGAAGACCGGGGAGACCAAGTTCGCGACCACCTACGACGAGTTCCTCCAGTACAAGGCGGAGTTCAAGCAGTACTGCCAGACGTCCGACGCCTGCTGAGGGGCCCCCTGCCAATGAATGGCCGATGAAGTGCGCCGTCGTGGGCGACCCGATCGCCCACTCGCTCTCGCCGGTGCTGCACCGCGCGGCGTACGCCGAGCTGGGGCTGGACTGGACCTACGACGCGGTGCGGGTGCCGGCCGGGACACTGCGCGGCTTCGTCGACGGTCTCGACGACAGCTGGCGTGGGCTGTCGCTGACGATGCCCCTCAAGCGCGAGCTGGTGTCCCTGGTCGACGACGTGTCGCCGCAGGCCCGACTCGCCGGCGCGGCCAACACCCTGGTCCTCGACAGGGGTCACCGGCAGGCACACAACACCGACATCCCCGGGGCGGCGGCCGCCCTGCGTGAGCGCTACGACGGCCCGCTCGACGCGGCCACCGTGCTCGGGGGCGGCGCCACCGCCACCTCGGTGGGACTGGCCCTCGCCGACCTCGGCTGCCGGCGGATCCGGGTGCTCGCCCGTGACGTCGGCCGGGCCGCCGCGTCGGTGGTGGCCATCGCCGGGCACCCTTCGGCACCACTGGTCAGCGTCGCCGCGCTGGAGTCGGCGCCCGTGGAGGGCGACGTGGTCGTGTCGACGGTGCCCGCCGGGGCGCAGGACGACGCGCTGGTGGCCCGGTGCGCCGGACTGCCGGTCGTCTTCGACGTGGTCTACCACCCGTGGCCCACCCCGTTGGCGGTGGCGGCCGGCGACCGGGTGCTGGTGAGCGGGCTCGACCTGCTCGCCCACCAGGCGGTGCTCCAGGTCGAGCTCTTCACCGGGCGACGGGTCCCGGTCGAGCTGGTGCGTTCGGCAGGCAGGGCCGCGCTGGCCGACTAGGGTGCCGCTCATGCACCTCGACACCGCCGCGGCCTGTGCCCTGATCGGCCTGGTCGCCGGCTGGTTCGTCCCGGCGCTGATCGCCCAGCTGCCCGAGCCGGCGCCGGAGCCCGAGGACACTGCAGGCAAGTTCCCCGACAAGGTGCCCTACCCCGAGCTGGCGGCGAGTCCCGGCCTGGCCTGGAAGTCTGCGCTGGCCTCGGCGGTCGCCGCCGGGCTCCTCGGGCTCGAGCTCGGCTGGGTGTGGGACCTGACCTGGCTGGTCTACCTGTGCCCGGTGGGGGTCGCACTGGCCTACGTC
Organism: Propionibacteriales bacterium; assembly: GCA_038214475.1. Taxonomy (GTDB): domain Bacteria; phylum Actinomycetota; class Actinomycetes; order Propionibacteriales; family Nocardioidaceae; genus Nocardioides. The sequence continues at coordinate 11,133 of JBBQRV010000080.1, forward strand.
GACTTCCGCACGTGGTACCTGCCGACCCGCCTGCTGGCGCCGTCGTACGGCGTGGTGATCGTGCTGATCCTGGTCGGCTTCGCACTCCACCACGACACCGCCGACCTGGTGCGCGCCGCACTCGGCTGGGCCATCGCCGGGCTGGTCTACCTCGCCCTGTGGTTCTTCACGCCGGGCATGGCCTACGGCGACGTCCGCCTCTCCGGCGTGCTCGGCCTGCTGCTCGGGCACCTCGGCTGGGGGCAGCTCACCGTCGGCATCTGGCTCGGCTTCACCCTCGGCGGCCTGAGCTGGTTCGTGCTGCGGGCTCTCCGGTTCACCACGAGCCGCAGCTACCCGGCCGGGCCGTTCATGCTCCTCGGCGCCCTGGTGGGCGTGCTCTGGGGCGGCGACGTGTGGACCTATCTCGTCGAACATCGGTCCTGACCGACGCGCGCACGGCGCGTGAAAGACTGGCCGCATGCTTCGCTGGCTCACCGCGGGTGAATCCCACGGCCCCTCACTGGTTGCCATCCTCGAAGGGCTGCCCGCCCACGTGGAGGTGACCTCCGCCGACATCGCCGATGCGCTGGCGCGGCGCCGCCTCGGCTACGGGCGCGGGGCCCGGATGAAGTTCGAGCAGGACGAGGTCACCGTGACCGGTGGCGTCCGGCACGGGCGCACCATGGGCGGACCGGTGGCGATCCAGATCGGCAACACCGAGTGGCCCAAGTGGGAGAAGGTGATGTCGGCCGACCCGGTCGACCCGGTCGAGCTCGACGCGCTGGCCCGCAACGCCGCCCTCACCCGGCCCCGGCCCGGCCATGCCGACCTGGTCGGCATGCAGAAGTACGCCTTCGACGAGGCCCGCCCGATCCTCGAGCGCGCCTCCGCCCGCGAGACCGCCGCCCGGGTGGCGCTGGGCCGGGTCGCCTCGAACTTCCTGGAGCAGGCCACCGGCGCGCGGATCGTCTCGCACGTCGTGGAGCTCGGCGGCGTGCGTGCGCCGTACGGCGTGGTGCCGGAGCCCGACGACGTGGCCCGCCTCGACGCCGACGAGGTGCGCTGCCTCGACCCCGACGCGTCCACGCAGATGGTGGCCGCCATCGACCAGGCGCACAAGGACGGCGACACCCTCGGTGGGGTCGTCGAGGTCGTGGTGCACGGGTTGCCGCCCGGTCTCGGGTCGCACGTGCACTGGGACCGCCGCCTCGACGCGAAGCTCGCCGGCGCCCTGATGGGCATCCAGGCGATCAAGGGTGTCGAGGTCGGCGACGGCTTCGGCCTGGCTGCCGTGCCGGGGTCGCGGGCACACGACGAGATCGTGTCCACCGCCGACGGCATCCGGCGCACCACGGGTCGCTCCGGCGGCACCGAGGGCGGCATGTCCACCGGCGAGGTGCTGCGGGTGCGGGCCGCGATGAAGCCGATCGCCACGGTCCCGCGGGCGCTGCGCACCATCGACGTGAGCACCGGCGAGGAGGCCGTGGCGCACCACCAGCGCTCCGACGTCTGCGCGGTGCCGGCTGCCGGGATCGTGGCCGAGGCGATGGTCGCGCTGGTGCTGGCCGAGGCGGTGCTGGAGAAGTTCGGCGGCGACTCGGTGATGGAGACCCGCCGCAACGTCCAGGGCTACCTGGACACCCTGAGGTTCTCGTGAGCGCCCGCCCCCGGGCCGTGCTGGTCGGCCCGATGGGTGCCGGCAAGAGCACCGTGGGGCGGCTGCTCGCCGACGCCTGGGGCGTGCCGTTCCGTGACTCCGACGCCGACGTCGAGGCAACCGCCGGGCGCAGTGTCTCCGACCTGTTCGTCGACGAGGGTGAGGACTACTTCCGGGCTCTGGAGCGGGCCGCGGTGGCGGCCGCGCTCACCGAGCACGAGGGCGTGCTCAGCCTGGGCGGGGGAGCGGTGCTCGACCCCGAGACCCGTGACCGGCTCGAGGGCCTGCCCGTGGTCTTCCTGCGGGTCGGCCTGGCCGACGCGGTGAAGCGGGTCGGGCTCGGCACCGGCCGCCCGCTGCTTCTCGGCAACGTGCGGGCCCGGATGAAGGCGATGCTCGACGAGCGGGCCCCCGTCTACGCCTCGGTGGCCACGGTCAGCATCGACACCGACGGGCTGGAGCCTGCCGACGTGGTGGCCCGGATCCAGGAGGCGCTGGCATGAGCCGGGCCGACTCGGTGCTGCACGTGGGCGGCGCCGCGCCGTACGACGTGGTGGTCGGGCGGGACCTCGCCGACCGGCTGCCCGCACTGATCGGCTCCGGTGCCCGCCGGGTGGCGCTGGTGCGACCCCTCGGCCTCGAGGCGCTGGCCGGGCCGCTGGTCGAGGCGCTGCGCACGTCGTACGACGTGCTGGAGGTGCCGCTGCCCGACGGCGAGGACGCCAAGACCGCCGCCGTGGCCGTCGAGTGCTGGGAGGCGCTCGGCGCCGCCGGCTACACCCGCTCCGACGTGGTGGTCACCTTCGGTGGTGGCGCGACCACCGACCTGGGTGGCTTCGTGGCGGCGACCTGGCTGCGGGGGGTGCGGGTCGTGCACGTGCCGACGACGCTGCTGGCGATGGTCGACGCGGCGGTGGGCGGCAAGACCGGCATGAACACCTCGGCCGGCAAGAACCTGGTGGGTTCCTTCCACGAGCCGGCCGCCGTGCTCTGCGACCTGGCCCTGCTCGGCTCGCTGCCGCCGGCCGAGCTGGTGGCCGGGATGGGCGAGGTCGTGAAGTGCGGCTTCATCGCCGACCCCGAGATCCTGCGCCTGGTCGAGAGCACCGACCCCGACGACCTGGTGGCCTCGTCTCCGGTCCTGCGCGAGCTGGTCGAGCGCGCGATCCGGGTCAAGATCGACGTCGTGGTCGGCGACCTCAGGGAGACCGGCGGCGCCGACGGGCACCCGGGTCGCGAGGTGCTCAACTACGGCCACACCCTGGCCCACGCCATCGAGCGGGCCGAGGACTACGGCATCCGGCACGGCGAGGCTGTGGCGATCGGTTGCGTCTTCGTGGCCGAGCTCGCGCACCGCGCGGCCGGGCTGCCGGCCGCGCTGGTCGAGC
>JBBQRV010000081.1:0-14129 GCA_038214475.1 Propionibacteriales bacterium
TTGTCGGACATGACAGGCTTGTCGCATGCATATCGTCGTCGCCGGCGCCTCCGGCTTTCTCGGGACCCATCTCGTCTCCGACCTGCGAGGCCGCGGCCACCGGGTCACCACACTGGTACGCCGGGAGGCGTCCGGCGCCGACGAGTCCCGCTGGGACCCCTACCGCGACCGGCTCGATGACGAGCTGATGGCGGCCGCGGACGTGGTGGTCAACCTGGCCGGGGCCCCGACCGTCGGCAACCCGCACTCGAAGGCCTGGGCCCGTGAGCTGCGTGACAGCCGGGTGCTGACCACCCGGCTGCTCGCCGACCGGATCGCCTCGACACCGACACCGGCGGCCTTCATCGCCGGAAACGGCATCTCCTACTACGGCGACCACGGCGACGAGGTCCTCGACGAGCACGCCGACAGCCGCGGAGACGCGCTGCTCACGCGGATCACCCGGGAGTGGCAGGCGGCCACCGAGCCGGCAGTCGCGGCGGGCGCCCGGGTCTGCGTGGTGCGCACCGCGCCGGTGATGGACCGGGCCAGCGCCCCCCTGAAGCAGCTCGCGCTGCTCACCCGGCTCGGGCTCGGCACCCGGCTGGGTGACGGACAGCAGTACTTCCCGATGATCTCGCTGCGCGACTGGGTCGGCGGCGTGACCCACCTCGTGGAGCACGACACCGTCTCGGGGCCGGTCAACCTGTGCTGCCCGGTGACCCCCACCAACAAGGAGTTCACCGACGCCCTGGCCCGGCTGCTGGGCCGCCGGGCCCGACTGGTGGCGCCCGCGTTCGTCATCGACAAGGCAGCCGGTGCGTTGGCCAACGAGGTGCTCGGCTCGGTGCGCGCCGAGCCGGCTGCGCTGCTGGCCTCCGGCTACGCCTTCGCGGACGACGACGTCCGCGACGTGCTGGCCACCGGGCTGCACTGACCCACCGGTCAGCCCGACTCGGTCGGGACCCCGGCCAGCACCTCGGACACCACCCACCGCCCGCGCTCGCGGACCAGCTCGACCAGGTGCCGGGAGGCGGTGTCGCGGGGCAGCACCAGCCGTGCGCCACCCACGTCGACCTGCCCTCCGGAGAGCCGGTCGGTCACCTCGAGCACCAGCAGGTCGGGGTCGGCGCTGCGCACCTGCGCGGCCAGCACCTGGGTGTGCATCCCGGTGACCACCAGGCCCCGCCCGGCGTACGCCGCCAGCATCCGCCGGTCGGCGGCCCCGGTGCGGCTGCCCGCGGCGTAGAGCCGGCGCAGCGCGACCGGGTCACCGGCGGCCCAGGCCGCGGCCCGACGCTCGTCCCAGGCCCGGAGCACCGCCACGGCCGACACCTCCGCGCGAGACGGAGCCGAGGCCGGCGCACCCGGGCCGGCGTCGTGCCCGGCCGGCCGGCCCGACAGCCGCAGCTGCCACCCGACGCCGGTCACGATCGCCGCCGCGCCGGTCACGAGCACGACCAGCAGCAGGGCACGACGCGGGTTCACTCCCCCAGCCTGACCGATGGCGGCCCGGTGTGGATTTCGTTCTCCACAGGCATAGGCTCGACACCGTGCCTCCTGCTCCGCGCCCCGACTTCCAGGTCGCCGGTCTCGGCGACGCCGCCGTCGACTACCTCGGCGCATGGGAGCTGCAGCGCGAGGTGCACGCCCGGGTGGTGTCGGGTGCGCAGCCGGACACGGTGCTGCTGCTGGAGCACCCCCCGGTCTTCACCGCCGGCAAGCGCACCGACCCGCACGAGCGCCCCGTCGACCCCGGCGGCGCCGACGTCATCGACGTCGACCGCGGCGGCAAGATCACCTTCCACGGCCCAGGGCAGCTGGTCGGCTATCCGATCGTGCGCCTCCCCGACCACGTCAAGGTCGTCGACTACGTCCGTCGCGTCGAGGAGGCGCTGATCGCCGTGTGCGCCGACTTCGGCGTCGCCACCGCGCGGGTGCCGGGTCGCAGCGGCGTCTGGCTGCGGGCCGACGACCCCGCCGCCGGGGACCGGCCCGAGCGCAAGATCGCCGCCCTCGGGATCCGGGTCAGTCGCGGCGTGACCATGCACGGCTTCGCCCTGAACTGCGACGTCGACCTGGGGTGGTACGACCGGTTCGTGCCGTGCGGGATCGCCGATGCCGGCGTGACCTCGCTGAGCCGCGAGCTGGGCCGCGACGTCCCGGTCACCGAGGTGCTCCCCAGCGTGCAGCGGCACCTGCGCGACCTCCTCGCCTGGGCGCCGTACACGCCCACACCCGACTACGAGCCACGACCCGAGCCCGGCCGCGGGCCGCGGATCGAGCTGATCTCCCCCGGCGTCTGACGGCGCGCCGGGGGCACCGGCACGCACCACGGCTGGCACCATCGTCGGACCCGGTGCCCCTGCCGGGTCCCGGGGGGAGACAGCCATGAGCCAGCTCGTGATCGAGGCCGAGGGGCTCCGCAAGGAGTTCCGCACCCGAGCCGGCGGCCTGCGGGTCGCGGTCTCCGACCTCGACCTGGCGGTCCCCGCCGGAGGCGTGCACGGCTTCCTCGGCCCCAACGGCTCCGGCAAGACCACCACCATCCGGATGCTGCTCGGGCTCGCGTCGGCCACCCGCGGCACGATGCGGCTCTTCGGCGTGGAGGTGCCGCAGCGGCTGCCCGAGGTGATCGGCCGGATCGGTGCCGTGGTCGAGTCACCGAAGTTCTCACCCAACTTCACCGGGCGGCAGAACCTGCTCCTGCTGGCCCGCTCGATCGGTGCCGCCGACAGCCGGGTCGACGCCGCCCTCGAGACGGTGAGCCTCACCGGCCGTGACCGGGACCGCTACCGCTCCTACTCACTGGGCATGAAGCAGCGGCTGGCGATCGCCGCCACCCTGCTGAAGGACCCGCAGCTGCTGATCCTCGACGAACCCACCAACGGCCTCGACCCGGCCGGCATCCGGGAGATCCGCGACACGGTGCGCGACCTCGGCAGCTCCGGCGTGACCGTGCTGCTCAGCTCGCACATCCTCGCCGAGGTCCAGCAGGTCTGCACCTCGGCCACCATCATCGGCAACGGCCGGCTGCTGGCCAGCGGCCGGGTGGACGACCTGATCGGTGCCGGCTCGGCGTACCGGGTGGGGACGCCCGACCCGGCGGCCGCGAGCCGGGTGCTCGCCGGGGCGGGGCTGAGTGCCGGCGTGGTCGACGACTGGCTTCGGGTGGACTCCGACGGGCCACCCGAGGACATCACCCGCGCCCTCGCGGGCGCCGGCATCTACCTCTCCGAGCTGAGCCCGATCCGGGCCGACCTCGAGACGGTCTTCTTGCAGCTCACCGCCGGTGACACCCTCGGCGTCACCCCCGAGCAGGGGGCGCTGTGAGGCTGCTGTCGGTCGAGCTGACCCGGCTGCGCTGGCGCCGAGCCGTGCTGGTGCTCCTGGTGGGCTGCTTCCTGGTGCCGGTGCTGCTGCTGGCCGGGCTCTCGTGGAACACCCGCCCCGTGAGCGAGGGCGATCGCGCCAGCGCCCAGGAACAGCTGGACCGCGACGTGCGCTCCCCCGACCTGGCCCGCGAGATCGACCGGTGCGCCAAGCACCCCCGGCAGTACGGCGTCGACCCGGCCGACCCGGAGGCCGCCTGCCGGGAGATGATGGCCCCGCAGCTGGAGTTCTACCTCTACCGACCAGAGCTCGACGTCGCCAGTGAGCGGGAGGGCACCGGCCTGGGCGTGATCACGCTGCTGGTGGGCCTGGTGATGCTGCTCGGCACCACCTTCGCCGGGCACGACTGGGGCAGCGGATCGATGAGCAACCAGCTGCTCTTCGAGCCCCGGCGGGCCCGGGTCTGGGGAGCCAAGGCGGCCGTCGTGTTCCTCACCGGGCTGCTGGCCGCGGCGGTGGCGCTGGCGCTCTTCTGGGGCGGACTCTGGCTGGTGGCCGGCTCCCGAGACCTCCAGGCGACCGGTCATCAGTGGCAGCTGATCGTGCACTCGGCCCTGCGCGGCTCCCTGCTGATCGCGCTGGCCGGGGTGGGCGGCTACGCCCTGACCATGCTGTTCCGCAACACGGTGGCCACGCTCGGGGCGCTGTTCGCCTTCACCATCGGCAGCTCGATCCTGATCGTCGGGATCCTCGGGTCGACGGCCACGCGGTGGCTGCTGCCCACCAACTTCTACGCCGTGCTGATGAACGGCTACGAGTACTACAACGGCGCGAGCGAGGGACAGTCCTGCTCGTCGGGTCCTGACGGGATCATGGAGTGCACCAACATGGCGCACCTCAGCCTGGGCCAGGGTGCGACGTACCTCGGGGTGCTGCTGGTGCTCGCGACCGGCCTGTCGCTCTGGTCGTTCCAGCGTCGTGACGTGCCCTGACCCGGCGGAATTGGGCGGCTCGGGGCCGCGGCGTAGAGTTGCTCGACGTGACCCAGGCTCCCACTTCTGAAGGCAGGAAACTCCTCCGACTCGAGGTCCGCAACGCGGAGACTCCGATCGAACGCAAGCCCGAATGGATCAAGACGCGCGCCACGATGGGGCCCGAGTACAAGGCGTTGCAGAGCCTGGTGAAGTCCGAGGGACTGCACACCGTGTGCCAGGAGGCGGCCTGCCCCAACATCTTCGAGTGCTGGGAGGACCGCGAGGCGACCTTCCTCATCGGCGGCGACCAGTGCACCCGCCGCTGCGACTTCTGCCAGATCGACACCGGCAAGCCGCAGCCGCTGGACCGCGACGAGCCGCGCCGGGTCGCGGAGTCGGTGCAGAAGATGGAGCTGCGCTACGCGACCATCACCGGTGTCGCCCGCGACGACCTGCCCGACGGCGGCGCCTGGCTGTACGCCGAGACGGTGCGCGCGATCCACGAGCTCAACCCCGACACCGGGGTGGAGAACCTGATCCCCGACTTCAACGGCAAGCCAGACCTCCTGCGCGAGGTGTTCGAGTCGCGCCCCGAGGTGCTCGCCCACAACGTGGAGACCGTGCCGCGGATCTTCAAGCGGATCCGCCCCGCCTTCCGCTACGACCGCTCGCTCGACGTGCTCACCCAGGCCCGCGAGTTCGGCCTGGTCACCAAGTCCAACCTGATCCTGGGCATGGGTGAGACCCGCGAGGAGGTCTCGCAGGCGCTGCGCGACCTGCACGCGGCGGGCACCGAGCTGATCACGATCACCCAGTACCTCCGGCCGTCCGCGCGGCACCACCCCGTCGAGCGGTGGGTGAAGCCCGAGGAGTTCGTGGAGATGGCGGCCGAGGCCGAGGAGATCGGCTTCTCCGGCGTGCTGTCCGGCCCGCTGGTGCGTTCGTCGTACCGGGCCGGTCGGCTGTACCGTCAGGCCCGTCAGTTCCGTGCCGACCACCCGACCCAGAGCGATCTCGCCGTCACCACCCAGTAGAGGCCACCACGATGTCGACCCCCACAGCCCCCGAGGACATGAGCCGGCGGCAGCAGTTCGTCCAGACCTACAAGATGGCCAAGCGGTCCGACCGGCACATCGGTCTGTGGGTGCTCGGCGCCTTCCTGCTCGGCGCCGTGGTCGGCTTCGTGCTCTTCATCTTCCTGCCCGGCCCCGACCTGGTCTTCGCGATCCCCGGCGCCCTGATCTTCGGCGTGCTGGCCGCCCTGATCCTCTTCGGCCGTCGTGCCCAGCGGGCTGCCTTCGCCCAGATGGACGGCCAGCGCGGCTCTGCCGCGGCCGCGCTGAAGATGCTGCGCCGGGGCTGGCAGACCGACCCGGTGGTCGCCTTCACCAAGCAGCAGGACGTCGTGCACCGCGTCGTGGGCCCTCCCGGCATCGTGCTGGTCGGGGAGGGCAGCTCGAGCCGGGTGCGCTCGCTGCTCGCCACCGAGCGCCGCAAGCACGAGCGGGTGGTCGGTGACACCCCGGTGCACGAGGTGGTCTGCGGCGACGGTGACGGCCAGGTGCCGCTGAACAAGCTCACCAAGCACGTCACCAAGCTCGGGCGCAACGTCAAGCCCGGCGACATGACCGACATCCTCAACCGGCTGAAGGCGCTCGACGCCAACCGGCCCAACATCCCGCTCCCGAAGGGCCCGGTGCCGACCAGCATGAAGGGCCAGCGCGGCAACCTGCGCGGTCGCTGAGTTCGACCCGCGCCCCTCAGCTGCCCGTCAGCTGCCCGGCAGCTTCTGGACCTGCGAGGCCGGCGGTGCGGAGATCTCGACCGGGTCGCCCCACCCGGACATCTGCATCTCCATCGAGGAGGACTTGCCGAGGTCGGCGGTCATCTTGCGCATCCGCTTGTCGCCGTCGAGCCAGATGTCGTAGGTGAGCGACTTCGGCAGCGTGGCACCTCCGGTGGCCCCGCCGAGCGAGTCGGCCAGGCCCTTGCCGCTGGCGGTCACCCGGTAGTGCTCGGTCTGGGTGCCGTCGACGGTGTCGGGGCCCACCAGGACCACCTTGGAGACGTTCTTGCTGAACAGCTTCAGCGTCGACTGCGGGTCGAACGACGAGAGGTCTCCGACGCTGTCCCCCAGCGGGTTGGAGGGATCGTTGAGGTCGATCTTGAAGAACTTGCCGCTGGAGTCGAGCATCGGCATCGAGATGTACATGACCGAGCCGATGAGCCGCATGTCGATCTGGCCGGACCCCAGGCTCGGCATCGACATCTTCATCGCCATCGAGGGGCTGTCGCCGGTGTAGTCGACGGCACCGGTCGCCGACATCGCCGTGCCGGCCGAGGTGACCTTGATGTCCGTGGTCGCAGTCGTGGACGCGTCGAACCCTGCGGCCAGGTCGGCCGCAAACTGCTTCGGGTCGATCGTCCCGCCGCCCGTCGTACTGGCCGCGCCGTCGGTGCTGGCAGCCTCGGACGGAGTCGCGCCGTCGGAGGCGTCACTCGCGGCCCCGCCGGACGGGCTGCTAGACGTCGATGCCGACGCCTTCGAGTCCGCAGAGGAGTCGCCAGGCCCGCACGAAGCGAGCCCCGCGAGGAGCAGGGGGGCGACGGCGACGGCGGCGATGCGGCGAGTGGTCAGTGAGGTCCGCAACGGGTCCCCCTCCTGGATCGATGGGCGCGTACCGCCCAAATCTATCCCGCGGAGCCAATCGCCCGGCGTAGTTCGGCCAAGGAGGTGGTCTGGGCGCCGACCGCCAGGTCGTGCAGTCCGCGTCCGTCCGGCCGGAACACCAGCGGCGGGATCACCAGCGCCACCAGCAGGCTGCGAACCAGCGCGCCGAGCACGCTGAGCGGCGCCTGCCCGTCGCGGCGTACGAGGCGCACGCCGGTGACCAGCTGGCCGAACGAGCCGCCGGCGAGCCCGGTGAGCAGCGCGGCCTCGAAGACGAAGACCACGAGCACCCACAGGTTGACCCGGGGGTCCTGCTCACCGGCGGGGGCGAAGTAGCGGTCGGTGCCCACGAAGACCAGGACGACGGCCGACGAGGCGAACCAGTCGACGAACAGCGCCAGGATGCGACGGGGCCAGGAGGCGGTCGGCAGCACGCAGCGACCCTAGCCCGATGCCGAAACGTGTCCGCGGACGAGGCATCTGTTACATGCGGGAAACAAACCGGATACGGTCAGGAAACTGCCCCTGAATAGGTTGCGGTGCAGGATCCGTGCAACGTCGCACAGGTCCCCCTGCCCTGCCCAGACTTCGGTCCGACGTCTTCCTCGTCGCGGCCAAGGAGGACGAATGTTCGCAAACAGCGACGAGCTGCTGAAGTTCATCAAGGACGAGGGCGTCGAGATGGTCGACGTCCGTTTCTGTGACCTTCCCGGCGTCATGCAGCACTTCACGGTTCCCGTCTCGTCGTTCGACCAGTCCGTCTTCGACGACGGCCTCAACTTCGACGGCTCCTCCATCCGGGGGTTCCAGGCGATCCACGAGTCCGACATGTCGCTCTTCCCGGATCCCACCACCGCCTACCTCGACCCGTTCCGCACCGCCAAGACCCTGGTCGTGAACTTCTTCATCCACGACCCGCTCACCGGCGAGGCCTACTCGCGCGACCCGCGCAACATCGCCCGCAAGGCGATGGCCTACCTGGCCAGCACCGGCATCGGCGACACGGCGTACTTCGCGCCGGAGGCCGAGTTCTACGTCTTCGACAACGTGCGCTTCGAGACCAAGCAGAACGCCGGCTACTACGAGATCAACTCCTCGGCGGGCGCCTGGAACACCGGTGACTCGTTCGAGAACGACAACCGCGGCTACAAGGTGAAGTACAAGGGCGGCTACTTCCCGGTGGCCCCCACCGACCACTTCGGCGAGCTCCGCGACGAGATGGTCATCGAGCTGGAGAAGGCGGGGCTGCAGGTCGAGCGCGCCCACCACGAGGTCGGCACGGCCGGCCAGGCGGAGATCAACTACCGCTTCGACGAGCTGCTCAAGGCCGCCGACGACGTGATGAAGTTCAAGTACATCATCAAGAACACGGCCTGGCGCAACGGCAAGACCGCGACGTTCATGCCCAAGCCGATCTTCGGTGACAACGGCTCGGGCATGCACGTGCACCAGTCGATCTGGAACGAGGGCTCGCCCCTGTTCTACGACGAGACCGGGTACGCCGGCCTCTCCGACATGGCCCGCTTCTACATCGGCGGCATCCTCAAGCACGCGCCGTCGCTGCTGGCGTTCACCAACCCGACGGTGAACTCCTACCACCGCCTGGTGCCGGGCTTCGAGGCCCCGATCAGCCTGGTCTACAGCTCGCGCAACCGCTCGGCCTGTGTCCGGATCCCGATCACGGGCTCGAACCCGAAGGCCAAGCGCATCGAGTTCCGCTGCCCCGACCCGTCGGCCAACCCGTACCTCGCCTTCTCGGCGCTGCTGCTGGCCGGTCTCGACGGCATCAAGAACAAGATCGAGCCGCCGGCCCCGGTCGACAAGGACATCTACGAGCTGCCGCCGGACGAGATGGCCGACATCGACCAGGTGCCCACCTCGCTGAACTCCGTGCTCGACTCGCTCGAGGCCGACCACGAGTTCCTCACGCAGGGCAACGTCTTCACCGGCGACCTGATCGAGACCTGGATCGACTACAAGCGCACCCAGGAGATCCTGCCCGTGCAGATGCGTCCGCACCCGCACGAGTTCGAGCTCTACTACGACATCTGATCCACGTCGTAGCCCGAAACGGCCCCTGACCTGCGGAAACGCAGGATCAGGGGCCGTTTTCGGCGGCCCGAATAGGGCCAGATTCCGCAGGGATTCCGCAGGAGGCTTCTCGACACGCGCGTGCTCCGCGAAAAGACGCCTTGTTGTCGAGACCATGAGCACGGCGAACCCCGACGGTGCGGACTGCTCCGCGACCTTCGAACAGTCGACGACGGAGACACGTCGCTCGTAGGTCATATCTCCGCAGTTTCGGCTTCAGACGTTCTAGGCTCCTTTCAGACAAGGTGAGTCGACTACATCGACGGATCGCGTCCTATCGCTCGGGGGAGTGTTGAAGTTGTCCAGTCACGATCCGTACGACCTCCTCGGGAGGCTCCGCGACCATCTGTCGGCGCACGATGCCCCAATGTCATTCTTGATGGGTGCCGGCACCTCGAGTTCGGTGAATGTCGAGCCGGTGCCTGCTGGTGGAGGACCCCGCGGTTACACGCCGCTCATCCCTGCGATCGTCGGGCTGACCGAGCAAGTACGTCTGGCATGCGTCGCTTCGGACCCCCGGTTCGGGGCGGCGTGGGTCGAGATGGTCGCCGCATGTGTCGAGCGGAAGCGTGACCCGAACATCGAGTCCCTACTCGGCCTGCTCCGGCTGACGACAGCTGCGATGACGCCCACCGCGACGGTATTCGGCCTGAGTGCCGCTGATCTAGACACGCTGGAGTCGACGATTCAGGTCTCGATCGCCACGATCGCGTCACCGGCCGAGGCAGATATTCCAGCGGATGTGCCCCATCGGGAGTTCGCTGAGTGGGTGCGGAACGCGTCGCGCGGTCATCCTGTCGAGGTATTCACCACGAACTACGACGTACTCATCGAACGGTCGCTGGAACTTGCTCGAGTTCCGGTGTTCGACGGCTTCGTGGGAAGTCACCGGCCGTTCTTCCTACCTTCTGCGGTGGAGATGGGTGAGACCGCGAGTTGGACGAGGGTCTGGAAGATTCACGGCTCAGTGAACTGGGCGGCGGAGGACACGGGCACAGTCCGCCGCGACGGCGCACCCAACGGGTCCATGATTTTGCCGTCACACTTGAAGTACGACGAGTCCCGGAAGATGCCGTACTTGGCATTGATGGACCGCCTCGTGATGTCTGTATCGCGCGTCAGTTCTGTGCTGATCACGTGCGGTTACAGCTGGGGCGATCAGCACATCAATGAGACTCTGATGTCAGCGCTCGATGCGGTGCCTAGCAGCGCCATCTTCGCGTTGATGCACGACGACATCGCCGATGGCGACCAAATTGCGAAGTGCGCCGCGAAGCGCTGGAACCTCACTGTCATCGGCCCCAACGCCGGAATCATCCGTGGGCGTCTGGCCGAATGGGAAGTCGCCGCCAGCCCAGGTGGTGGCGCCGGCGGACTGCGGAAGTACTTCACCCCGGCCCCACCCGCTTCTGGGTCTTCGTCTGGCACCGGAAGGGTGAACCTGGGCGACTTCAACGTGTTCACCGAGTTCTTGGCTTCGATGACCACCTACCGGCCGGGAAGTGCCTGATGCCGGGCCCAGCAACTCTCATCGGCCGGGTTCAGTCTGTCACTGGGAAAGTCGTGACGGTGCGCCTGCAGCAAGGCCAGACATCCCTGGTGATGGTCGAGGGCGAATCCCACCGAATCGGCCAGGTCGGATCGATGGTCCGCATCCCGCTCGGCTACACGCATCTGTACGGCATCTGCTCTCAGGTCGGCGCAGCGGCGATTCCGAACTCGGTCCTGTCGGAGCCGGGCAAGGAGATCGATAGCCGCTGGATGACTGTCACATTGTTCGGCGAGGCCATCGGAGATGAGTTCGAGCGTGGGGTGAGCCAGTACCCGACCATCGACGACGAGGTACACATCGCGACCACCCCCGAGCTCGCAGTCATCTACAACGACACCTCGGCTGCTTCGCTGGAAATCGGGCACCTGGCCGCAGCCCGGTCCATCCCTGCGACCCTCGATCTCGCCAGCCTGGTTTCTCGCCACTCAGTTGTCGTCGGATCGACCGGCGCCGGCAAGTCGAACCTGGTCGCCGTCATGTTGGACTCGATCGCCGAGCAGGGATACTCGTCCGCACGGGTCCTGGTCATCGACCCGCATGGCGAGTATGCCGACGCGGTCGGCGAAAACGGTGTCGTGTTCTCGGCATCGCCCGCGGCTCCACACCACCAGCAGCTCTACGTGCCGTACTGGGCTCTTCCGTTCGAAGAATTCGTCGCAGCGACAATGGGGGAACTCTCCCCTCAGAACTCCGCGGACATCCGAGACATGGTGAGACGGCGCCGTCAGGACGCCGCCACGCATCTCACCAGCGCACCGGATCCCGGGTACATCACCGCGGATACCCCCATTCCATTCAGTGCCAAGGGCCTGTGGTTTGACCTGAACGAGTTCGAGATCCGTACCTACGACGACATCATGCTCTCGACCCCTGCCGTGGTGACGCCCGGCGACCCGGAGACCCTCACTCCCAGTGAGTACCTGCCATACGAGCCTGGTAGCAAGGCCCCCTTCAAGGGCACCTCACGCATGATTGCGCGCCAGCTCGACATGATGCGGCACCGGCTTCGGGACACCCGGTTCGCGTTCCTACTCGACCCAGGCGTCGGATACACCCCCGACGCTGACGGACGAACCAACGACGACCTTGACGACCTACTTCGTAGCTGGGTCGGCCATGACAAGCCGGTCACCGTCCTCGATCTCTCCGGCGCCGCTGCCGACACACTCCCCTTGGTCATCGGCACCGTGCTCCGACTCGTTTCTGATGCCCTCTACTGGGCAGGAAACCTGCCAGTTGGAAGCCGCAATCAGCCGCTTCTCATCGTCCTCGAGGAAGCTCATCTGTTCGTCACGGAAGGCGACTCCTCGGCGGCACACCGTGCGGTGGACCAAATCGCGAAGGAAGGCCGCAAGCACGGAGTGGGCCTGATGCTCGTTACGCAACGGCCGACCGACCTCGACTCAACCGCGCTAAGCCAGTGCGGGACGATGATCGCGCTCCGGCTGACCAACCAGGCCGACCGCAGCCGCGTCGCTGCAGCCCTCCCGGACGAGCTGACCGACCTCGTGTCCCTTCTGCCAGCCCTGCGCACTGGCGAGGCCATCGTGACCGGCGAAGCTGTGAAGGTGCCCTCGCGTTTCCGAATTCGGGAAGCTCGGCACAAGCCGGTGGGGTCCGACCCGGACCTGGCAATTGGATGGCGCAAGGAACCGCGCCCCGACCCCTCGCATTACACGTCGGCGGTCGGCGCCTGGCGTACTTCGACGACGGCCGCTGCTTTAGCCGAAGAGGAGGAGCAAGTCTCGTGATCCCTGAAATGCAGTACGTGGAATCGTCGGCCATCGAGATGATCGGTTACGACCCGACCGATATGGCCCTGTCCGTCATGTGGAAGGGAGGCGCAACCTATCTCTACCCGGGAGTGCCCCAGCATCTCTACGACCAACTCACGGTCGCTGAGTCGAAGGGCACCTTCGTGAACAAGTACATCAAGCCGAACTTTCCGCCAGTAGCGCTGTAGACGTTCCGCGGCCCAAACCACGATCAAAACTGGCGTAGGACCTCAGGGCAAGTCTCGGCAGTGGTGGGTGCGGCTGAGGTGTCGCCAGATCACTTTCGAGCCGCGTCCGTCGATCGCGGCGCGGGTTTGTCCGGAGCTTTCTCGCGATAGACCGCCCCCACGGCCGCTCGGGAGGAGTCGTCTCGATCCGGCCAGAGGTGGCCGTAGGTATCGAGCGTGGTCTTGGCCGAGGCGTGCCTCAGCCGCGCCTGGACAACCTTCACGTCGAGACCGGAGGCGATGAGGAGCGAGGCGAAGTAGTGACGCAGGTCGTGGAAGCGGAACTCGCTGGTCAGGCCCGCGGCCTCACGATGAGCGCGGATCGCACGCTCGATCGTCCATGGTCCGGCGGGATTGGCCCACTGGTCACTGGCCAGGAACCGCCCGTCGCCGAGCTGGATCGCTTCGGCAAGGAGGTGCGTCATCTCCTTGGGGATCGGGATCGGCGTACGGCTGGCGTCCGACTTCAGTGGCTCGTCAAGCCACTGACGCGTCGGCGAAACCACGCCCGTCGCGAAGTCGACGTCCTCGACACGCAGTGCTGCCGCCTCGGCCAACCGAAGCCCAGCATGGGCGCCGAGCAGGATCGCGGGTCGAACGCCGGCGGGCACAGCGTCGTACAGCGCCCAAACCTGCTCGGTGGTCGCGAGGTACGGCCGTTGTTTCCCCATTCCCGGCGATGTGCGTCGCGAGCACGGGTTACGAGCGACGAGCCCGTCGTGGACGGCGTCGGTAAAGAGCTGCGAGAGCCGGGAGTGGAGCGCGTAGACATATGAGTCAGCGCGTCCCTCGTCCTTGAGCACCGCGGTCCAGGAACGGACATCGGATGGCTTTAGCGCCGAGAGCGGCACATTCTCGAAGTGCGCCTTGATGATCTTGATGTGTGCCACGGCCTGCCGCACGGTCGACTTGCGCCGCGTGCCGTAGCCGGTGAGCCACTTGTCGCACCACTCCCCCACGGTGAGCTTGGCGTCCTTGGGCGTGACGTGGTCGCCCCGCAGCAAGGCCGCGACCTGCTTGTCGATCCAGTTCTGACCATCGGCCTTCCGGTCGAACGCGCGAGTATGCTCACGGCCGGCGTCGTCGACGTACCGAGCACGCCAGCGGGTCACCTGCCCGGCGACGGCCGACGGCACCTCGATGGTGTTGCCGTGCTCGTCCTTCACGCGTTTGCGCCAACGGTCCTCGACGGCTCCGCGTTGGGAGCGCCGCTGTCGGGGCGTGGTCCTGGGTTGCCTACTCATCTGTCCGCCGTAGCACCGATCGCCGTCCGAGGCGACGGCGATCGTCATGCCTGTGGAGAATCAGGCCACGCCGCGGCCTGTGGACTCGCGCTGCTCGTCGAGCCAGTCCATGACGTCCTGGCGCCAGTAGCGCAGCCGCCGCCCGATGATGAAGCCGCGTGGCCCGGTGTCGAGCACGCGCCAGTAGCGCAGCGAGGCGACGGGCATGCGGAGCAGCTCGGCGACCTCCTCGATCGTGAGCAGTTCGTCGCGGAGAGTCGGGTTGCGGTGGAGATTCTCGGTC
>JBBQRV010000082.1:0-14125 GCA_038214475.1 Propionibacteriales bacterium
GCTCCCCGGCTGGGCGCGGCCCTCGGCCTGGACCAGGACGACCTGTGGGTCAAGCGTGACGACCTGGTCGGCCTCGGTGGCGGCGGCAACAAGGTCCGCAAGCTGGAGCACACCTGTGCCGCCGCGATCGCGGCAGGTGCCCGCACCCTGGTCACCACCGGGGCCGCGCAGAGCAACCACGCTCGCCTGACCGCGGCCGCCGGGGCACGCCTCGGGCTCGACGTCGAGCTGGTGCTGGCCGGCACCGCCCCGCCGGCCGAGGCTCCCCCCAGCGGCAACCTCCTGCTGGACCGGCTGTTCGGCGCCCGGCTGATCTGGGCCGGCGACGTCGCCCACGAGGACCTCGAGGCGCTGGCCGCCGCCCGGGTCGCCGAGCTCGTGGCCACGGGGACACCGGCAGCGCAGATCCCCTACGGGGGCTCGAGCGCCGTCGGAGCCCAGGCCTACGTCGAGGCCGGCGTCGAGCTGCTCGCCCAGCTGCCCGACGTCGCCCACGTCGTGGTCGCCGTGGGCTCGGCCGGCACTGCGGCGGGTCTGGTGGTGGCCCTCGGAGCCGGTCGGGTGCTGGGCGTCGACACCGGCGCCACGGCCGACCCCCTGTCACGAACGACGGCCCTGGTCACCGAGCTCGGCGGTGACGCGGACGGGCTGCGGCTGCGGTCCGACCAGGTGGGGGCCGGTTACAGCACCCTCACCGACGCCGTCGGCGAGGCCCTGGTCCTGGCCGCGCGCACCGAGGGCCTGGTGCTCGACCCGGTCTACACGGGCCGGGCGCTGGCCGGGCTGGTGGCCGCGGTCCGCGAGGGCGACGTCCGCCCGGGCCAGCGCACCGTGCTGCTGCACACCGGCGGCCTGCCCGGGCTCTTCGGTTCGGCCGACACGGCCCGCTTCGTCGACGCCCTGGCCTGAGCCGACGCGACGGCACTGGTTGACTGCTCCCGTGCACCTCTCCGACTGGTGGCCGCTCCCCGGCCGGGCCGAGCTGCGCGCCCAGCTCGAGGCGGCGTACGCCGATCCGCGTCGGGGCTACCACGACACGCGGCACCTGGCCGAGGTGCTCGCCCGGCTCGACGAGCTGTCGGCGACGGTTGCCTACGCCCGAGAGCCGGTGCTGCTGGCGGCGTGGTTCCACGACGCCGTGTACGACGGGCGTCCGGACGACGAGGAGCGCTCGGCCCGGTGGGCGCTGACGGCCCTGGCCGATCACCCGGACGCCGACGAGGTGGCCCGGCTGGTGCGGCTGACCGGGCAGCACCGCCCCGCCGACGACGACGTCAACGGGTGCGCCCTCTCCGACGCGGACCTGGCCATCCTGGCCGCGCCCGCCGAGCGCTACGCCGCCTACGTGGCGACCGTGCGCCAGGAGTACGCCCAGGTGCCCGACGCAGCCTTCGCGGCCGGACGCGCGGCGATCCTGGCCGACCTGCTGGCCAAGCCGCACCTCTTCCACACCCGGCACGCACGGGACGCCTGGGAGGCCACCGCCCGCGCCAACATCGAGGGCGAGCTCAGCGGCCTGACTCCACGGTGAGCACGCCGGTCGTGCCGTCGAGCCGGGCCCGGGCGCCCAGGGGCAGCGCGACGTTCGACCATGCGTGCCCGATCGGGGCGTCCACCAGCACCGGCACGCCGAGGGGTGACAGCCGCTGCCGCAGCAGGGTCACCACCTCGTCGGGGTCTCCGCAGTCGGTGAACTCGCCACACACCACCCCGCGCACGCCCTCGAACCACCCGGAGCGCAGCAGCTGTGTCAGCGCCCGGTCCAGCCGGTAGGGGCGCTCACCGATGTCCTCCAGCACCGCGATCGAGTCGACCGCCGAGTGCACCAGGGGGGCGCCGGCCAGGGAGGCGAGCACGGTCAGGTTGCCCCCGACCAGTGGTCCCTCGACCACGGCTCCCCCGCCGAGGGCCTCTCCCCCGTCTCCACCGGCCTCCCCACCGGGCTCATCGCCGGCCCTCAGCACGGTGCCGGCGACCGGGCCGGTCACGCCGTCGAACAGCAGGGAGCGCAGCCCCGACCTGGTCGCCTCGTCACGGTCGGCGATGCTGGTGAGCACCGGCCCGTGCACCGTGGAGAGCCCGAGCCGGGCGGCGAACGCCTGGTGCAGCGCGGTCACGTCCGAGAACCCCACCAGCGGTTTGGGGACCGCCGCCGACAGCGCGTGCCAGTCGACCAGCTCGACCAGTCGGGCCGAGCCGAAGCCGCCACGGGTGCACCACACCGCGGCCACCCCCGGGTCGAGGAAGGCCTCCACCAGGGCGGCCGCACGCACCGGGTCGGGCGCGGCGAGCCAGCCGAGGCCGGACCCACCGGCGGCGACCGCGGGCCGCACCTGCAGGCCCCAGCCCCGCAGCACGTCGGCCCCCGCCTCGAGCCGGTCGGGGTCCGCCGGACCCGCGGGCGCCACCACCGCCACCACGTCGCCCTCGACGAGCACCGGAGGACGCAGCAGCCCGCGTCCCGGGGCTCGGGGCCGCAGCACCTCGCTCTTGCGACGGCGCAGACCGGCCGAGCGCAGTCGCACGATGAGCTCGCGCGACGTCACGGGGGTGGCACCCAGCTCGACGACGCGTGGGTACCACTGCGCCGGGACGTCGTAGTGGTCCCGGTCGAAGCCGCGCTCGGGGACGCCGAGCAGGCGGGCGAACGCGTGCAGCTCGTCGTACGACGTGTCGCTGGCCAGGTGCGACCACAGCCTGCCGTGCCCGGCCGCGTTCGGCGGGTCGATGAGGATCATCGGATCCCGTCGAGCAGGAGTCGCCACGACCGGACGAGGGCCGCGTCGACGTAGGCGTTGGCGCTGCCGCCGGGACGCACCTGCGCACCGACGTGGAAGCGGGTCACTCCGGCCCGGACGAACCACGGCACCATCTCGGCCTGCAGCCCACCACCAGGCAGGAGCAGCGCGGCCACTCCCGGGTCGGACTCGGCCAGGGCAAGCAGGTCGTCGTAGCCGACCCCGAGCCCGCGTGGAGAACCGGCGGAGCACACCGTGTCGACGCCGGGGAGGGCCGCCACCCGGCGCCAGGAGCGGCGGGTCTCGAGGGTGTCGTCGATGGCCGGGCTGAAGGTCCACGGCACCCCGGCCAGCGCAGCGGCCAGCGCTGTGCAGGTGTCGACGTCGATCTCGAGGTCGGCGTCGAGGAAGCCGAACGACACGCCCTCGGCGCCGAGCGCGACGTACTCCTCGGCGAGCCCGACCAGCCGACGGAACTCGCCCCCCGTGGTCGTCCGGCTGGTGGAGAGCCGGAGCAGCACCCGCAGCGGCAGGTCGCCCTCGCGCAGCACCGCCCCCACCACCGCGGGCGCGGGCGAGAGGTCGTCGGCCCCGGCGAGGAACAACCGGTCGGCGCCACCCTCCACGGCGCCGGCGACGTCGCGCGGCTGCCGCACGGTCACCTGCAGCAGCCGGGTCATGGCCTCACTCTAGGGCGGAGCCGGTGCGCGACCCGCCGAGGCGGCACCGGGGTGGGCAGGTTTGGCCGTGCGGTGCAGGATTGCCCAATGGAGGATTCACCCGTGTACGCCGCGCGTGCGCTGGTGCTCCGGGACCTTCAGAGCACCCGCGTCGCCGATGCCACCGCCGTCTCCCTGCTCGAGGAGGCGGTCACCAACCGGAGCTGGTGGGTGGAGCAGTGGCCCGACGGGGCGGCGTACGTCGCCGGGCTGGTGGCCCAGGACGTGCAGGACGCGCTGCTCTCACGAGTCGGTCGGTGGCCGCTGTGCTCGCAGTGCAACGATGCGGAGCCGCACGCGGCTACATCCATCCCGAGCTGGGGGGACCCGACCCGATGTGGGTCTGCGAGGAGTCCGGCACCCCGGTGGCTCCCCTCGGCGGCCTCTAGGCCCCGGTCACCGCGCCCGGCTCACAGGACCGAGCCGTCGAACTGCACCCACAGGGTGTAGCGATCGGCCCGGAAGGTGGCGCGCGAGACCTCGATCGGCCGCTCGTTGAACAGCGCCCGGCGCGACACCCGCAACACCGGGGCGCCGGCCGCGATCTCGAGGGCGGCGGCGTCGTCGGCGCTGGCCACCCCGGCCGTGATCGAGTCCTCGGCCCAGGTGGGCCGCAGCCCCCGGGCGTCGAGCGCCTCGTAGAGACTGGTGGGCATCCCGCTCTGCAGGAAACCGGGGATCAGCACCTCGTTGAGGTAGGCGTCCTCGACGCACATCGGCAGCGAGTCGGCCCGGCGCAGCCGCTTCCAGTGGATCACCGGGTCGCCCTCGGTCAGGCTCAGCGCCCGGGCGACCCCGGGGCCGGCCTTCTCGCGGCGGGCGACCAGGGTCTGGGACTCGGCGAGCAGGCCGCGGCGCGCCATCTCCTCGCTGAAGCTCTGCAGCCGCCCGGGCTGGGTGCGGGGCTGGGCCACGAAGGTGCCCCGGCCGGGGATCCGCACCAGCAGCCCCTCGGCCACCAGCGCGTCCATGGCCTGGCGCACGGTCATCCTCGCGACGCCGAAGCGCTGCACGAGGTCGCGCTCCGAGGGAGCGGCCGTCCCGGGCTCGGCGCCGTCCACCAGCGCGCGCACGTACTCACGCACCTGGACGTGCTTGAGCGGCGGGGCAGTGGCGTCCAGACCGGCCTCGACCAACTCGGGCATCCTCCGAGGATAGGCACGACAAGGCCCCTGAGTCGCCGAATCGGGACAATTTGACCCGGTCGGGCTATTCGGTGGCGATCGCCTTCAGCACGTCGAGCCGGGCCGCCCGGCGCGCCGGGAAGTACGCCGCGAGCACGCCCACCGCACCGGCGGCGACCACGAAGAGCGACAGCCGGAGCCACGGGATCGCCAGGTCGGTGAGCCCCTGGTCGCGCAGTGCGTAGATGAGACCGGCCCCGAAGGCCAGGCCCAGGGCCATGCCCAGCAGGGCACCGAAGACCGCCACCACGATCGACTCGAGCCGGATCATCCGGCGCAGCTGGCGCCGGCTCATTCCGATCGCCCGGAGCAGACCGATCTCTCGGGTGCGCTCGATGACCGACAGCCCGAGGGTGTTCACCACCCCGAGGATCGCGATCACGACCGACAGCAACAGCAGGCCGTAGATCAGGTTCAGGAACTGGTTGATCTGCTTCTTCTGCTCCTGGGCGAACCCCTCGGGGTCCTTCACGGTGACCGTGGGCAGGTCGGCGGTGATCTTCTCGATCGCGGCGCGGACGGTGTCGGTGTCGGCGCCGGGCTCCTTGTTGACGAACACCAGCGAGTCGAGCGGCGCGATCGCGCCCTTGTCGAAGGTGTCGAAGGTGACCAGGGCCCCGGCCGGCACCGCGGCCGCGGAGGAGAGCACTCCGGCCACCTCCAGCCGCACCTCACCACCCTGCATCTTCATGGTGGTGGTGTCGCCGACCTGGAGCCCGAGGTCGTCGGCGGTCGCCTTGCTGACCAGTGCGGTGCCGTCGGTCAGGGCAGCCAGTGTGCCCGAGGCCAGCGGCAGGGCGAGCGCGCGGGCGAACTCCTGCGGGTCGACGGCGCCAGCCTGCTGCGACGAACCTCCCAGCTCGACGATGGCGGAGCGGAAGCTGGCCACTCCCGAGACGCCGGGAACCTTCCGGATCTGGGCGGCCACGTCGGTGGAGAACGGCTGTTGCACCACGTTGGAGACGATGAACTGCGAGGTGAGGTTCTGCCGCACCGCGGCGTCGGTGGAGGCGGCGGCCGAGGCGCCGAGCACCGACATCATCGCCACCAGCGCCAGGCCGACCATCAGCGCGCTGGCGGTGGCCGCCGTACGCCGGGGGTTGCGCAGCGAGTTCTGGGTGGCGAGCTGGCCGACACTGCCGAAGGCCCGGTAGGGCAGCGAGAACAGCCGGATCACCGGGCCGGCCGCGATCGGGCTGAGCAGGGCCGCGCCCACCAGCACCAGCAGCATGCCGAGGCCGAGCAGGCTCAGGCCGGTGCTGCCGTCGCCGGAGAAGCCGGCGACCATGCTGCCGACCCCGAGCAGCGCCAGCACCGTGCCCACGACCAGCCGGCGTCGCAGCGCCGTCTCGGGCAGGCTCCCGTCGTCGCGCAGCGCCTGGATGGGGGCGATCCTCGAGGCCCGGCGGGCGGGGAGGTACGACGCGACGACGGTGACCAGGATGCCGACGACGTAGGACCAGAACACCGTCGGCCAGGTCACCGGGAAGTCGGCCTTGCCCAGGTCGAGGCCGAGCAGGCCGAACACCCAGGCCAGGCCGCGCGCGAGCAGGTAGCCCACGCCCAGGCCGACGGTGGAGCCGACGATCCCGACCGCCAGCGCCTCCAGCACCACCGACACCGTCACCTGGCGGCGGGAGGCACCCAGCGTGCGCAGCAGCGCGAGCTCCCGGCTGCGCTGGGCGACCAGGATCGAGAAGGTGTTGATGATCAGGAAGATCCCGACGACCAGGGACACGCCCGCGAACACCAGAAGGAAGGTCTGGATGAAGCCGAGGATGTCGCCCAGCGCGTCCTGGTTGGTCTTCACGAACTCGTCGCCGGTGCGGGCGACCACGCCGGGAGGCAGCACCTTCTGGGCCGCGGCACGCAGCTGTTCCTGGCTCACTCCGTCGGCGGCGTTCAGCGAGATGCTGCCGTAGACGTCCCGGCCCCCGAAGAACTGGTCCTGCATGAAGGTCTTGTCGAACAGCGTGAGCGTCGCCCCGTTGAGGCCACTGCCGTTGCCGAACTCCACGAGCCCGGTCAGCTCGGCCTCGAGCACCGGTGGCTTCCCGGGCGTGGCCAGCTCGACGGTGTCGCCGATCTGGTAGTCCGCCTTCTCGGCGGTGTCCACGTCGAGCGCGATCTCGTACGGCGCGCCCGGGAGCCGGCCCTCGGCCACGGTGAGGATGGGCCGGCCGGTGAGCGAGGTCGCCCCGCTGGCGTTGGCCGCGAGTCCCGGGGGTCCGTTGCCGCCGACGACCTTGCCGTCCTTGCCGATCACGTACACCGACTGGAGGTTGTTCTGCGGATGCACCGAGCCCACCTCGGGCAGCGCCTCGAGGTCCTTGACCACGGACGCGGGCATGGTCCGGGTGTCCTGTCCGGCACCGAAGTCGTTGGCACCCTGGTAGGCGATCTCGACGTCGGCGGTGGAGCCCTCGATGATGTCGTCGAAGGCACCCCCGAGCGAGTCGGTGAAGATGAAGGAGCCGGCCACGAAGGCCACGCCGAGCACGATGGCGGTGGCCGAGAGCAGCAGCCGGACCTTGCGCGCGACCAGGTTGCGCCAGGTGACCCTGAGCACGCTCAGATCCCCGCGGTCATGGCGGCCATCGTCTCCAGGATCAGCTCCCGGGTCGGCTGGCGCAGCTCCTGCACGACCCGGCCGTCCGCGAGGAAGACCACCCGGTCGGTGTAGGCGGCCGCCACCGGGTCGTGGGTGACCATCACGAGGGTCTGGCCGTGGTTCTTCACGCTGTCGCGCAGCAGGCCCAGCACCTCGGCGCCACTGCGGCTGTCGAGGTTGCCGGTGGGCTCGTCGGCGAACACGATCGTGGGTCTGGCCACCAGGGCGCGGGCCACGGCGACGCGCTGCTGCTGGCCGCCGGACAGCTCGTTGGGCTTGTGGTGCAGCCGGGACGCGAGGTCGACGGTGGCGATCACGCTGTCGAACCACACCCGGTCGGGCTTGCGGCCGGCGATCGACAGCGGCAGCAGGATGTTCTCGCGCGCAGTGAGCGTCGGCACCAGGTTGAAGGACTGGAACACGAAGCCGATCTCGTCGCGGCGCAGCGCGGTGAGCGCCTTGTCCTTCATCCCCGCCAGGTCGGCCCCGCCGATGTAGACCGAGCCGCTGTCGCCGGTGTCGAGGGCGGCACAGCAGTGCATGAGGGTGGACTTGCCGGAGCCGCTGGGGCCCATGATCGCGGTGAACTCGCCGGCGATCAGGTCGAGGCTGATGTCGTCGAGGGCGGTGACGCGGGCGTCGCCGGTGCCGTAGGTCTTGGTGAGGTGGGCGACCCGGGCCGCAGGCCCGGCACTCATCGTGCGTGTCATGGCTCAACTCTGCCCGGTGCCCGGGAATCCGCGCCACCGGGTCTGCCCTGACTCGACCCCGAGACACCAAGCGCCCTTCGAACACCCATTCGAATCATTCCGGTACACTCGACGGGGTGAGCGTCGAGATCCAGGGCAACCTGTTCGACACCGCGCCCGCCGTCGAGGTCCGGGCGCTGGCCGGCGCGACCCGGCGCACGGTGCTGCCGCGGAGAGCGTGGGTCGACGTGCGACCCAACTGGATCGCCGGCGCCGACGAGGTGCTGGCCGCGCTGGTCGCCGACGTCCCGTGGCGGGCCGAGCGCCGCGAGATGTACGACCGGGTGGTCGACGTCCCCCGACTGGTGCACACCTACGCCGCCGGGGAGCCGCTCCCCCACCCGGGTCTGCACACCGCCCGCGACGTGCTCACCGCCCACTACCGTCCCGAATTGGGCGAGCCCTTCGTCACCGCGGGGTGCTGCTTCTACCGCGACGGGCGCGACAGCGTCGCCTGGCACGGCGACACGATCGGGCGTGGCAGCAGCGAGGACACCATGGTCGCCATCGTCTCGTTCGGCGATCCCCGCCGACTGCTGCTTCGTCCGCGCGGTGGCGGGGCGTCGACCAGCGTCACCATGGGCCACGGCGACCTGCTGGTGATGGGCGGCTCGTGCCAGCGCACCTGGGAGCACGCCGTCCCGAAGACGGCGCATGCCGGCCCCCGGATCTCGGTGCAGTTCCGCCCCACCGGGGTCTTCTGACCTGTCGTACTCTGGCGGCCCAGACGAACCGGCCAGACCCAGGGCCACCGCGATCGGGGGATCCATGTTCAAGAGTGCCGAGGAACGCGAGGCCGAGCGACGCGAGCGGGAGGCCGAGGAGGGCCACCGCCGGGCCCTGCTCGAGGAGCAGCGCCGGGCCGCCGAACTCGAGCGGCAGCGCGCGCAGTTCGACGCCAGCCCGGCGGGGGCAGCCACGGCTGCCAAGCAGGCGGGCGAGCGGTTCCTCGAGCTGCAGCTCGAGGTGGGCGGCCATGCCGGCAGCGCCATGTGGGGCGCCACCGAGGGACGCCGTACGGCGCACAGCTCGGCCGGGATCCTCGCCGAGGTCGAACGCCTCGGCTGGCGACTCGAGCACGCCAACTACTTCTTCATGATCACCGGCGAGACCAGCAGCCAGCGGGTATTCCTCACCGGCGAGGCCACCGCGGTCAACGGCGTGACTGTGGGCGCCTACCTGTTCCGCAACACCGACGTCGTCGACTGAACGCGCGAACGGGCCCGGCCCCGGCAACGACCGGGGACGGGCCCGTGCAACGCTCACGGCGGCAGGTCAGCTGAGCACCTTCCACAGGATCACCACGAGCACGATGACGCCGATCCCGGCCGCCACCTGCTTGCCGTAGGCCTTGGCCAGCACCGGGAGCACCGTGGCGCCCAGGTTGAGGGCGTCGTCCTGCTTCGGCGGCGGGGTGGCCGCCGGCCGGGCCGCAGCCGGCTGGGCTGCGGGCGCCGCGACCGCAGGGGCCTCCCTGGTGTCACCACTGGTGTCACCACTGATGTCACCACTCGTGTCACCGGTGGTGCCCGCCTCGGCGGCGGCGGCTGCCGTCGCGGCCTCCGCCGCCGCCGCGTGGGCGGCGTCCGTGGTGGTGCCGACCTTGGTCTTGAGGCAGGCCACGAACTGTCCGAGCAGCTTGTCGCTGACGTCCTGCATGACGCCCCGTCCGAACTGCGCCGGCTTGCCGGTGATGGCCAGCTCGGTCACCACCTTCACGGCGGTCTCCGAGCCGGCCTCGACGAGGGTGGCGACCACGTCGGCACCGGCCGTGCCGTTGCCCCGTTTGTCCTTGCCCCGCGCCTGGATCTTCATGGTGTGCGACGCCTCGTCCTTCTCGATGAAGGTGCCGGTGCCGTTGTAGACCAGGGCGATGGGCCCGAGCTTGACCTTGCAGGAGCCCTGGAAGGTGTCGCCCTCCACCGAGGTGACCACGGCGCCCGGGAAGCACCCGGCCACCGACTCGATGTCGTTGAGGGCAGTCCAGGTCTCGTCGATCGTCGCCGGGACGGTGAACTCGTGGGTCAGGTCCACGGAATCAGCCCCCTGCTGCTGCGAGCACGGCGCGACGGGTGAGCACGGTCGCCAGGTGCTTGCGGTAGTCGCTGTCACCGTTGAGGTCCGTCGGCGGATTGGTGCCGTCGGCGGCCGCCTTGGCCGCCTCCCGCACCGCTGCGTCGGTGGCCGGCTGGCCGACCAGGGCGCGCTCGACCACGGCCGCCCGCAGCGGAGTGGAGCCCATGTTGGTCAGCCCCACGCGCGCCTCGGAGATGGTGCCGCCGTCGGTCTTGACGGTCGCCGCCACGGCCACGATCGGCCACTGGTGCGAGACCCGCACGAACTTCTCGTAGTGCGCGCCCCACCCGGTGTGCTTGGGGATGCGGACCTCGGTGAGCAGCTCGTCCTCGCCGATGGCGGTCTCGAACAGGTCGACGAAGAACTCGTCGGCCGGCACGGTGCGCGAGCCGCCGGGACCGGCGATCACGAACCGGGCGTCCAGCGCGAGCGCCGGGGCACCGAGGTCACCGGCGGGGTCCGCGTGCGCCAGCGCGCCACCGAACGTGCCGCGGTGCCGGATCTGCGAGTCGGCCAGGTGCTCGACCGCCTTGGTGATCAGTGCCGCGTGCTCAGCCACCAGCGCACTGGAACCGACGTCGGAGTGCGTGGTCATCGCACCGATCACGAGCTCGTCGCCGTCCTCGCTGATGCCGCGCAGCGAGTCGATGCGACCGAGGTCGATCACGATGCTGGGTGCGTTGAGCCGCATCCGGAGGACCGGCAGCAGGCTCTGGCCGCCGGCGATCACCTTGGCCTCGTCACCGTGCTCGGCGAGGGCGGCGAGCGCCTCCTCGACCGAGCCGGGCGCCACGTAGTCGAACTGGGCGGGGATCACTGGACGTCTCCTTCGGTGCGGTCCGCGGTGTCCTGCGGATCGAATTGGGCTGCTGCGGCGCCCGCGGTCGGGTCGCCCCCGGACTCGGCGACGTCGTGGGAGTGGATCGCCTTGTAGATCCGCTGGGGCGTGCAGGGCATCCGCACGTCGTTGACCCCGAAGTGCCGGATCGCGTCGACCACCGCGTTGACCACGGCCGGGGTCGAGGCGATGGTGCCGGCCTCACCCACGCCCTTGGTGCCCAGCGTGTTGGTCGTCGACGGCGAGGTCGTGTGGTCGATGTCGAAGCTGATCGTGTCCGCAGCCGTGGGCACCAGGTAGTCGACGAACGACGCGGACACCAGCGTGCCGGCCTCGTCGTGCACCGCTTCCTCCCACAGCGCCTGGGCGATGCCCTGGACCAGTCCGCCGTGCACCTGCCCGGCCACGATCAGCGGGTTGATGATGTTGCCGATGTCGTCGACACAGGCGTACTTGCGCATCGTCAGGCCACCGGTCTCGGTGTCGATCTCGACCGCGCACAGGTGGGTGCCGTGCGGGAACGAGAACGCGATCGGGTCGTAGGTCGCATCGGAGTCGAGCGTCGGCTCGATGCCGTCGGGCAGGTTGTGCGCCGCGAACGTCGCCAGCGCGATCTCGCCGATGGCCAGCCCCTGGTCGGTGCCCTTGACCCCGAACCGCCCGGCCGAGAACTCGATGTCGTCCACCGAGCACTCGAGCAGGTGCGCCGCGATCGGCTTCGCCTTCTCGATCACCTTGTCGGCTGCGAGCACGAGCGCCTCACCGCCGACGACCAGCGAGCGGGACCCGTAGGTGTCCATGCCCTTGGCCGCGATCTGGGTGTCGCCGTGCAGCACCTCGACGTCCTCGAACGCGACGCCGAGCCGGTCGGCCACGATCTGCGACCAGGCTGTCTCGTGACCCTGGCCGTGTGCAGACGAGCCGGTCACGACCTCGACCTTGCCGGTCGGGAGCATCCGGATCGAGGCACTCTCCCAGCCGCCGGCCCCGTAGTTGAGCGACCCCAGCACCCGCGACGGGGCCAGTCCGCACATCTCGGTGAACGTCGAGACGCCGATGCCCAGCTGGACCGGGTCACCGGACTCGCGACGCTGCTTCTGCTCGGCGCGCAGCGCGTCGTAGCCGAAGATCTCCTTGGCCTTGGCGGTGGCCGCCTCGTAGTTGCCCGAGTCGTACTCCATGCCGCAGACGGTCGTGAACGGGAACTCGTCGTTGCGGATCCAGTTCTTCTCCCGGATCTCGAGCGGGTCGACGCCCAGCTCGGCGGCGAGCTCGTCCATGATCCGCTCGATGCCGAAGGTGGCCTCGGGACGGCCGGCGCCACGGTAGGCGTCGGTCCAGGTCTTGTTGGTCAGCACCGTCTGGCAGTTGAACTGGTAGGCCTCGAACTTGTAGATCGAGTTGAACATGAACGCGCCGAGCACCGGCACGCCGCCGCCGACCAGGGCGACGTACGCCCCGAGGTCGGCGATCAGGTCGACCTTGAGCCCCGTGACCCGGCCGTCCTTGGTGGCGGCCAGGGTGAGCTTCTGCCACTGGTCGCGACCGTGGTGGGCCGCCATCAGGGACTCGGACCGGGTCTCGGTGTACTTGCACGGCTTGCCCAGGCGGCGTGCCGCCATGAAGGTGATGAACTCCTCCGGGGTCACCTGGAGCTTGCCGCCGAAGCCGCCGCCGACGTCCGGGGCGATGACCCTGATCTTCGACTCCGACACCCCGAGCACAGCAGCCAGCAGGAACCGCAGGATGTGCGGGTTCTGGGTGGCCGACCACATGGTGATCTGCTCGCTGGTGGGGTCGACGACCACGGAGCGGGGCTCCATGAACGCGGGGATCAGGCGCTGCTGGCGGTACTCGCGCTCGATCACGATGCCGTCGGTGCGTGCCTTGTCGATGGCCTCGTCGATCGAGCCGCCCGTGCCCGCACCTGCGGAGTCGAACTGCCAGAAGGCCGACTTGTTGGTGCCGAGGTCGGGGTGCGCGAGCACCTTGTCCTCCGCGGCCTCCTTGAGGTCGATCGCGGCCGGGAGCTCCTCGTAGTCGACGTCGACGAGCTCGGCGGCGTCGCGGGCCGCGGCGGCGCTGCGCGCGACGACCACGGCGACGATCTCACCGGCGAAGGCGACCCGGTCGACGGCGATCGACGGGTGGTTGGGCGTGATCTGGTCGGTCGTGATCGCCCAGGCGTTGGGCAGCCCGCCCTGCTCGTCGGCCACGTCGGCGCCGGTGAGCACCGTGACCACGTTGAGCGACGCCTTGGCCTCGTCGGTGCTGACATTGAGGATCTTGGCGTGCGCGTAGGGGCTGCGCACCATCGCGAGGTGCAGCATGCCGGGCAGCTGGAAGTTGTCGGTCCAGCGGGTCCGGCCGGTGATCAGCCGCTGGTCCTCCTTGCGGCGGCGGTCCTTGCCGATCTCCAGCGCGGGACGGTCCTGGGTGGCGGTCACGAGGCACCTCCGGCGGCGTGCTGAACGGCCTTGACGATGTTGTGGTAGCCGGTGCACCGGCAGAGGTTGCCCTCGATGCCGGCCCGGATCTCGCCCTCGGTCGGGTTCGGGTTCTCGTTGAGCAGGTCGACGCTCTGCATGATCATGCCCGGCGTGCAGAACCCGCACTGGAGGGCGTGACACTCACGGAAGGCCGCCTGCATCGGGTGCAGCTCGCCGTTCTTGGCGAGCCCCTCGATGGTGGTGACCTCATGGCCGTCGGCCTGCACGGCGAGCACGTTGCAGGACTTCACGCTCCGGCCGTCGAGGTGGACGGTGCAGGCACCGCAGTTGCTGGTGTCGCAACCGATCACGGTGCCGGTCTTCCCGAGCTTCTCGCGCAGGTACTGCACGAGAAGCATGCGGGGTTCGACGTCGTCGGAGACCTTCTCCCCGTCGACGGTGACTTCGATCTTGGTCATAGAGCGCTCCTGGAGGGCATGCGAGACAGAACCTGTGACCCGGCTCACGCTAGGGAGTGCAGGTTGGCGAAAGGTTGGCGCGGCGAGGATCAGCGGCTGGCCGCGGCCAGGCGGCCCTTCAGCAGCGGCTTGGCGGGGTGCGGACGGGCGCCCAGGGCAGCCAGGCACACCTCGAGCACCTCGGTGTCGTACGGCGCCAGCTCGCTGTAGCGGACCACCGCATCGGGCTGCGGGTCGGCCAGCAGGGCCTCGCGGACCGCGACCGCGACGTAGTCGGCGAGCTCTCCGAGCGCGGGTGAGTT